>JAKAMR010000030.1 GCA_021812785.1 Nitrospirota bacterium | reverse complement strand
TACAAATGACCTCGTTAGAGCATATCCTTGAGAGGATTGAGGCTAAAAAAGCCGATTACGAGGCCTACAATTTCACCTATGCGGAAAGCACAGCCTTCAAGACTTTTTTCGATCTTGCCCAGGAATTTGATTATTTTGAGGATTTTTACAGCCTGTGCGTTGCGATACCCAAGGGCTTTTTCGGGCTGGAGGCCAGGCTTTACGTCATAGACCCCGCTGTGGGGGATTTTCCGATGGTCGCCTCAACCGGGGAGGAAAAACCCGGTCTGCGGCCGCCCTTTGCCCCGCCCCAGGATGGGCATGCCTACTATAGCGACAGCCTTGTGCTGAGCATCAAGGGGAAAAAGATACTTTTGGACCAGCTCCCTTTCCAGGCAAGGGACAATGTGCTAGGCCTGCTTGAGATCCATCCGGCCTCCGGGCTGGACGCGCACAAAGAGCTTTTTTTTGAAAAATTCGCGAACCGCATCGGTTTTAACATACATAACCGTTTCATAGTCGAGAAAAATATCGAGCACCTGAAGTTCATCCGCTCTCTCGTAAGCGACATAGAGCACAACATCATAGTCCCAAATATGGTTTACAAGCTATATCTGAGGAACCTGAAGGGGCTGATCTCAAAAAACCTGGATATTGAAAAGAGGTTTGCCGAATACGAGGGGGTTGGAAAAGATGAGGAACTTTCGGCCATGATCCAGGAGATGTCCGAGATCAACCACTATCTGACGGCTGAACTCGGCAACCTGGAGAAACATTATTCGAACATGAGCCTTTTCCTTGAGACCCTGCTCAGGAGGAGCCATTTTGACAAGGGGCGGCTCACGCTCCGCACAAAACCCTGCAGGATGAAAGAGGACGTGGTCCAGCCCCAGCTCGAAAGATACGCCTCCCAGTTCAGGGACATGGGGATAACCGTCGCTGACCGTTTCAGCGGCATACCGGAGGGAGACATCATAACCGTTGTGGATGTGGGTCTCATGGCCCAGGTGTATGCGAACCTTTTTTCAAACGCCGTGAAGTACACGGAGGAGGTGACCGACGGTTCCGGCCAGAAAAAGAAATATATTTCCTACGGCAGGCAGATCATCAGGGACTATTTTGGGCCAGGGATGGATGGCATCAAGTACAACGTCTTCAGCACCGGCCCACATATAAAGCCGGAGGACAGGGACAAGGTATACGAAGACGGTTTCCGCGGGGCAAACGCGAAAAGCAGGCCGGGCACCGGGCACGGCCTTGCCTTTATAAAAAATATTATAGAGCTGCACGGCGGCATGGCCGGCTATGAGGCCACGCCACTAGGCAACAATTTTTATTTCATACTTCACAAGTAGGCTTTTTCTTTTCCGGTTTCCTGCTGATAAGCCTTCCAGGACTCGAAATGAAGGCCGGCCTCATCCGTAAAGCTCAAATGCAGATGGCGCCACCCGAGCAGGTTTTGGGCCTTGCGGCTTTCCATGTGCTGGTCCAGGGCAAGACAGTGGGCCATACCACCCATCTTGCCTGCGGCCTCCTGGGTTGGAATGAACCGGATATCCCCGGTGTATGAGGTGGCGCAGGCCGCGGCCGTCGCCATATCATTGACGGTGAGGCTGTAAGGGGAACAGATATTAAAGACCTCCTGCCCCAGGCCGCTTTCGGCTGCCAGAAGATAGGCCCTCGAGAGGTCCTCCACGTGCACGGTGGCCCAGTGGTTCGATCCGTCGCCTACCGCAGTGAGGGAATGTTCATTATGAGCGCCGTTAAACCACATCCCGGTGAGCCCGCCCTGCTTGCCGTAAACGTTTCCGGGCCTGATAACTATCCCTTTGATCCCCTGTGCCCCAAGCACTGTTTTCTCCAGGTCCGGCCTGTGAGAGACGATCTCAGGAGGCGAGAGAGGCATGGTCTCGTCCACCACGGCGCAGCCAGTATGGCCGTGGACCCATACCCCGCTTGTGTATATGACCGTTTTTGGGCAGGCCCCCCGGTTGCCCAGCCCAAGCAGTGTCTGGACGGTTTTTCTGTCCAGCGGCTCAAAATTCTTGTAATCGGCCGAGGCGTGGACCAAAATGCTGCAGTTTGCCGCGGCCTCCGAATATTCGTCTGGCGCCTCCATGGAGCCAATTACCGGATGTATGCCGTTTTTTATGAGTTTATGCGCTTTTGCCTTGTTGTGCACAAGTCCCCATACGTCGTATCCCGCGCTCCTGAAAGCAAGCGCCACGTTAAACCCTATATAACCGGTGGAACCTGTGATAAATACCTTCATCGACGGCCTCCTTTATTTCCAGAGAAAATTGTGCCAAATGGCAAGAATTCTATTTAGCTCCATTTTATTACCCCGCTTGGCACAGTCAAATAAATATTTGGAGCAGTCAGTAAAATGGTTTGACGCCGCAAAATAAGATATGCCGGACTTGGATTTAAGCTTAAAATTTGTAAAAAAGAGATATAATCTAGGATAAATTCATATCCGCCAAGGAGCGCAACCTATATGGGCAGAAGATATCCGGCTGTTTTTTTTATGGTGCTGTTCTTGTTTTTCATCATGGAAGGGTTTTTTATGATACAAAAGACGATGGCCCAGGGGGCGGAAGAAGGTTCTTACCCAAAGTACAGCCTTTCGGTTTCTTTTGACCTTGAAAAAAACCTCCTTAACGGAGATGCGAAGATAGACCTTTCCAAGCCGGCAAACGTCTTCACCGGAGACCTGAGGATATTGTCCATGTCCCTGAACGGAAAGCCTCTTGATGAGAAACCGGCCAAAGGCCAGGTCGAGGTCAAAGAGAAAGGCCTCCTGGAAATAAAATATCAAAAGGTCTCAAGCGGCAGTTATGGATCAAACCCCGAAAATCCAGGTGTGGTGTCCGGCAGCGTTATCAGCGATAAAGGCATATCTCTTACTGGTAACTGGTACCCTTCGCTTGAAGGCCTGGCCTTCTATGATCTCAGTGCCGTTGTGCCGCCGGATTTTTCGGCAATATCCGAGGCGGACGGCATTGCCTCTGTAAAGACGCCCGGCGGCAAACAATATATTTTCAGCTTTCCCCATCCGCTTGGGGGAATTGACCTTGTGGCGGGCCCGTATGTTGCGACCAGGTCATCGATCGGCAGCGTGGACGTTTACACCTATTTTTTCCGGCAGGACCAGGGCCTGGCAAAACAGTACCTCGATTACACGAAGAAGTATCTGGCCATGTTTGACAAGCTTCTTGTCCCTTACCCGTACAAGAGGTTTTCTGTGGTCGAAAACCTGCTGCCGACGGGCCTGTCCATGCCCACCTTCACCCTGATGGGAGGAGAGGTGCTTCGCCTGCCGTTCATTGTCAAAACGTCCCTCGGGCACGAGATAGGGCATCAGTGGTGGGGCAACTACGTTTATGCGGACTTCAGCAAGGGCAACTGGCTTGAGGCGCTCAACAGCTGGATGACAGACTACCACTTCGCCAAGATGCAGGGGAAGGGCCTCGAATACAGGAAAAAGATGCTCGCCGATTACCAGAGCTATGTAAACGCCGGGAACGATTTCCCGCTCAGAAAGTTCTCCGAGAGGACCGGGCCCGCCTCCGCGGCCATAGGCTACGGCAAAGGCATGATGCTCTTTCATATGCTCAAAGGCATCGTCGGCAGCCCGGTCTTTTATAAATCCTTGAAAGCGCTCATAGCGCAGTACAGATGGAAAAGGGCCTCCTGGGGAAACATACAGGGGGTATTTGAGCACCAGTCCGGCAAGGACCTTGGCTGGTTCTTCAGCCAGTGGCTGGACCGCACGGGGGTCCCCGCCTTTACCGTTGAAAACGAGCAGTCCCTCGTCCTGGACGGCATGCCGCAGGTCTCTTTTGAACTCTCGCAGGATGGGGAACCTTACAGGCTCACCCTTCCGGTAAAGGTGGTCATGGGGATAAAGGAGAAGACAGAGCCCCTGCAGCTAAAAAGCGCAAGCCACACGTTCCGGGTGATCTCTGATGAGAAGACGGCGGATGAAAGGCCGTCCGGCCTTGTCATTGACCCAGGCTGCGATGTCATGCGCCGCCTCGCCCCGGATGAGTTTGCCCCTTCCATAGCCAGGCTTTTTGGCAGCCGGAAGCGCATAGTGGCTTACCTGGCCGGCGGCAAGGAGAAATATTCCACGCTCATTGATGTTCTTTCCGGGGAAGGCTTTGCCGTTAAAGAGGCAAAGGACCTGAAAGAAGACGAAATAGAAAACTCCTCCATCCTGGCCCTTGGTTCTGACAACCCACTTTTAAAGAGGCTTTTTGGCCGTTTGGAAAACCCGGTGAAAGGCTTTGCAATTACCGTGAAAGAAAACCCTCTTGATCCCTCCAATGTCATTGCCGTGGCCAGGGCAGCTTCAAAAGCGGAGGTGGACCAGGCCGCCGATAAGATTTCCCATTACGGTCAGTACCAGACCCTGGTGTTCGAGGGAGGCAGGAACGTTGAAAAAAAGACGGCTGAAAGCGAGGACGGGATGATGTACAAATTATCAAGCCCGGTGCCGTCGATCCGGACTTCCGGGACACTTGAGCTGGACAATGTAATAAAGACTGCCAGTTCCTCACCTGTCATATTCGTGGGGGAGCGGCATGCCAACTATGAGGATCACGAGGTTGAACTGGACGTCATAATGGCCCTCCACAAGATGGGGAAAAAGTTCGCCATAGGCATGGAAATGTTTCAGATACCCTTTCAGAAGGCCATAGATGATTTCATCTCAAGGAAAATAGATGAAAGGGAGTTTTTGAAAAAGTCGGAGTACTTCACCAGGTGGGGTTTTGATTACAACTACTACAGGCAGGTGCTGGAGTACGCCAGGGCAAACGGCATCCCTGTTATTGCGCTCAATATACAAAAGGAGATCACGGAGAAGGTGGCAAAGGGCGGTCTTGATGCCCTTTCCCCCGAGGAGTTGAAGAAAATCCCCGCAACCATGGACATGTCCAACGTCAAATACAGGAAGGAACTTGAGGAGATCTACGCGATGCATCCTCAGGGTACCGGCTTTGACAACTTCTACCAGGCGCAGATACTTTGGGATGAGTCCATGGCGCGCTCGGTGGCCGGATTCCTGAAGAAAAAGCCTGATTACCAGATGGTTGTGCTTGCGGGCGCGGGGCACATCATGAACGGCTACGGCATACCGGACAGGTTCGCCAGGCGCACCGGAAAGAAATATGTTACGCTGGTGAACGGCTCTTTCTCTTTCGACCCCGACATCGCCGATTACGTCCTTTTCCCCAAGCCCCAGGCCCCCCCAGTCTCCGGCAAGCTGGGAGTTATCATTGAAAATAAGAACAAGACGGTGAAAATAACCGGTTTCACTCCGGGCAGTCCGGCCCGGAAGGCCGGGCTGTTTACAGGAGACACGATCGTTTCCATTGATGACTGGAAGGTGGGATCGGTGGCGGATGCGCGGATCGCCCTTTTCGACAAGCTCCCGGGACAGACAGTCTCCGTGACAGTGGTGAGGAAAAGGTTTTTATTCGGCGGCAAGACATTGACGGTAAAAGTGATCCTTTAGACCGCTTTCAGAGTGAAGAGATTTTCGTGCCGGGAATCCTTCTTTGAATGACCCTTCAATAAGGATTCCCGGCAATGCAATAGCCGGCAATATAAAACTGGCAGCGGGGCTTAATTAAAAACGGTCTTTTTTACTCCGTCCCGCTTTTTACAAGCAGGACCGAGCAGGGCAGTTTCCGTATGATCTCATCCTGGTTCCTTCCGAAAAGCATATGTTCGAGTTTCCCTTCGGAGTGGGCGGCCATGATCAAAACATCTATCTGGTGTTCTTTCACAGCCTTCAGTATCTCACGAGCGGGCTCTCCAGTTGCGACTATCTCGGTTATTTTTATCCCCTGCTGTTTTTCCCCGGCTATCATTGAGACAAGCTGCCTGTGCGTGTCTTCAAGGAGTTTTTTGTACTCCTCCGCCAGGTTAGGCACGGGTACATTCCATCCCTCCAGGCCAAACGGATTGTGAACGGCGTGCATTACATAGAGGTCTGCCCCCAACTTGCGCGCCAAAGATGCCCCGTAATGAAATACTTTCGGTGAGTCTCTCTCCATCCGGCTTATCAAGAGCATCCGCTTGATCTCTTTCATTCTGTCCTCCCGGTTCTGAATTTTCTGTAAAAGAGATAACCTATTTTGATTTCAAAGTCCAGTTTTTTCTATTGTCAATTCTTTTTATTTTTTTAGCCTTGAAATATCAGTGCGGTTTGTTTGACTATAGAAGATATCCCGGACGCATAAAAAAATCAAAAAAGGAGTTTTTCCGCCGATGAAAAAGGCCCAAAAAGGCGATACCGTAAAAGTGCACTATACGGGGAAATTCAATGACGGGACCGTCTTTGATTCCTCAAAAGGGAGGGAGCCGCTCCAGTTCACGCTGGGAAGAGGGAGCCTCATCGCCGGCTTTGAGGAGGCGGTGTCGGGGATGGCTTCGGGAGAGGCGAAGACGGTCTCCATCCAGCCTGGCAATGGATACGGCCTGCGGAGGGAAGAGCTTGTTTTCAGGGTAAAAAAAGAGAATTTCCCTCCCGCCATTGACCCTGAACCAGGCGCGATGCTGCAAATGAGGCAGCCCGACGGCGGGCTTATGGAAGTGCGGATATCCCAGGTTGCAGAAGATTTTATAGTTCTTGATGCCAATCACCCACTGGCTGGCAAAGAGCTTGTCTTCGAGATCGAGGTGGTGGAGGTGTCCTGAAAAAAGGCCCTGCCTGGCCGCCAGGCGCAAAAATCAATGTTTGAAAAGCAAATCAAATTAAATTAAAATTTTGCCGGGGAAATCGAAATAATGTTAATCTTTTAATAGATGTTCGAAAGTTTTTCCGGTCCGCTGCTTAGATCATGTTTTGCCCTCTGCATTGATGCAGGTCATCGCCCCTACGGATATTCGAACATGGCCCAAAAGCAGGCATCCAAATGATAAGGCGTGAAGACAGAAAGCCGTTGTTTTTAGAGTATGCTTACAGGGTGTTTTTCCAGGCCGCTGGAAGGCTCCTGCGGGCCGTCGCCGGGATCAGGGGATATGAAGACGATCTGAAGGCCGCAATAAGGCGGGCTGATGAGGAAAAGGCAAAGTTTGCCTCCATTGTAGCCGCCATCGGCGACGGCATCAGCATACAGGATACCTGCTTTAATATCCTTTACCAGAATCCGGTCCTGATCTCCAAGGTCAACGAGCATATCGGAGAGCGCTGCTATCAGGCATACGAGCACAATTGCAAGGTATGCGGAGGCTGCCCCCTGGAGATGACTTTCAAGGATGGCGGAATCCACCGGGTAGAAAGAAAGGTCTTGACCGAAAGAGGTCCGAAATATCTTGAGATCACTGCTTCTCCGCTGAGAGATCCCACTGGCAGGACCATTGCGGGCATTGAAGTGGTAAGGGACGTTACGGACCGGTGGGAGTCGCATATGGCCTTGCAGGAGACGGCTGAGACCCTCAGGTCCCTGGTCGAGGCCTCGCCTCTTGCCGTAATAGCCGTCTCAATGGACGGCACCGTTACACTGTGGAACTCCGCGGCGGAGAGGATTTTCGGCTGGAGCAAAGAACAAGTCCTGGGGCTGCCTAATCCGATCATTCCCGAAGACAAAAAAACCGAGTTCGGTTCGATCCTGGAAAGGGTCGGAAACGGCGGGAGCATAACCGGCCAGAGGTTCAGGAGAATGAGAAAAGACGGCTCTCTGGTGGACATCAGCCTTTCTGCATCACCCATGAGAGATGGTAACGGCAAAATTACGGGTACGATGGCCCTTCTGGAAGACATAACTGACCGGGTGAAGCTTGAAGACCAGATAGCGGCTGATGTTGCCGATAAAAGGAAAGCGGAAGAAAAGATCAAGACACAGTTGGACCGGTTAAAGGCGCTGCGCAACATAGATATGGCCATAACCGGCAGTTTCGACCTGCGGGTAACGCTCAACATCCTTTTGGATGAGGTCCAGGAGAAACTTGGCGTGGATGCCGCCGACGTGCTCCTTTACGACCCTCAGATGATGACACTGGAGCACGCGGCAAGCAAGGGGTTTAGGACGGAGGCGATAAGGCGCCTTAAGCTCAATGCCGGCGAAACCTGCGCCGGTCATGTGGCCATTGAGCGGAAGAGTTTCATATATCCGGACATATTCAAAATGAGGTGCGGCGGTTTTGCCGGGGGGGAGCTCACCAAGACGGGGCACGCGTTCCCCCAGACACATCTGGTTTTAAATGAAGGTTTTAAGGCCTATTTCGGCGTGCCTCTGATGGTAAAGGGCCGGGTAAAAGGAGTGCTGGAGATATTCCACCGTTCGACCTTTTCCCCTGACGACGGATGGCTGGAATTCCTGGATTCAATGGCTGGGCAGGCCGCCATGGCCATTGACAACGCCCTTATGCTCGATGAACTGCAGAAGTCCAATGACGAATTGACGATGGCCTATGACACCACCATTGAGGGATGGTCAAGGGCTCTGGACTACAGGGACGCGGAGACTGAAGGGCATTCGCAGAGGGTCACGGAAATGGCCGTAAGGATCGCCGGGGCCTTCGGGATAAAGGGCGCTGACCTCGTTCATATCCGCCGGGGCGCGCTGCTGCATGATATAGGGAAACTGGGGGTGCCCGACCATATACTGCACAAAAGAGGCGCACTTACAGCCGAAGAGTGGGAAATAATGAGAAAACATCCCGAGATCGCCTTCGAGCTGCTGTCCCCGATAAAATACCTTGAGCCCGCCATAGTCATACCTTATTATCATCATGAAAAATGGAACGGCTCAGGTTATCCGGTGGGGCTCAAAGGGAAGCAGATACCTTTGGCCGCCCGCATATTCGCCGTGGTTGACGTCTGGGATGCCTTGTGCTCTGATCGCCCGTACAGAAAAGCCTGGACCGAAGAGAAGACAAAAAAACATATCGAGTCTCTTGCCGGGCAGGATTTTGACCCGGAAGTAGTGGAAATCTTTTTAAAGACGATAAACGCCTGAACACATCATGCGGCCTGCCGGCTGTTCCCTCTGATACCCCTGGGTGTCAATTCCCAGCCTGGGGGGGCCTCATGGCAAATGGGCGGACGGCCGTTAGAATAAAATACTTCTCTTCAGGGACCGGCGCTATAATGAATGGAAGCGGCCCTGACACCTTGTCGCCGTAAAACCCAGCTCCCGCAAACGGGTTCATTGTTGCAGCCCAGCCCGGCGAGTCGATCCGTGTTTCTCTGATGGAAGCGTACCCTCTGAAAAGAAATAGAGGCAAAACATAACTGTTATTTGCCGGGCTGACGATCACATCCCCGGGGCGGATGGCCGTCCGCATGAAATCGGCCGGCTTGCCCCCAAATTCTTCCATGTAATACTGGAACCCCCAATGCCCCATGAACCACAAATTGCCCTGTCCCTGATAACTGCCGCCTATTGAAACGGCAGCGGAGCGCTGGGAGCCCGCCCAGTTGTAGTCCGTCAGGGCAGCCGTAAGCGCTATGATAAGAGAAGGTATCAGTGGGGCGATGACGAAGAAGCGTCCTTGGGGGATGAAACGGGCGGAGGATTTGCCCGGAGCAGAAGCGCGTTCGATCGCTCTCATGATGAGTATGCCCATTGGAGGAAAGATCAAAAGGACCGTGCGTGCGTTGATCGTCCAATTGAGAAGGCATAGAAAAAGAAAAATTCCCACCACCCAGAGGAAAAGCAGCAGAGAGCCTGAGTCCCTGGCCTTCCAGAGGTCTGAAAAAGTGACCGCCATTGCGCTGGCCCCGCCGAGGGCAAAAAGGTAGAACTGCGTGATGAACAGCCAATGGAAAACAGGGTCATTTTGGAACCGGACTATCGCCCCTGGGAACGGCTCCAAAAAAGTCCCCGGCGGAACAAAAGTCAAAATGACCGCCATTATAAGTGCCCCCGTGATGAGGGCCTTTTTGCGCCAGATGGAAAAAGAGTAGAAAAGCACGGAAATCAGGCATCCGCCGATAAAGACCAGCCCTATTATAAAATTAAAAAAACTTTTCCCCGGATAGGAAACGGCATAGGAAGCCGCATTCAGAAGAAGACCCCGGCCGTATAAGACATAGGTGATCCAGTCGTACCCTGCCAGCGCCGCCACAGGGATTAACAGAAACCATGCCCATCTGCCCTGTTTCCTGGCGAATGAGTAGCACAGAAGAAGAGGGACAAGGCTCATGCCGACATATTTGCTGAGGCTGCTGGCCGCAATGAACAGGGAAGCAAGGACAACACTGGGAACCGATCTTTTGTCGAGACCCCGCATCCACAGGAACACCGCCCATACCCAGAACGCGGTCATCATCATGTCGCACATGACCGTCGTTGCGGATATCATGAAAACGGGTGTCAGCACGCCGGCCAGGGCGGCGGTCAAAGGCCTTGAACAAAGCTCCCTGGCAAGATAGTAAGTCCCGATGGCAGCGGCAGCCGCAAAGACAAAAAAGGCCATATGCAGGGCGGCCTCCGACCAGCCGAACAATTTTGCAACAACGGCCATGTAATAGGAGGACAGGGGAGGATTTTCATAGAACCGGTAGACTGGCTCCAGGACCCCGCGCCAGTTGATGTTGAAGCCGAAAAAATCCATGGGGTTTGACTGGATATGACGGGCGATCCATATATAAAGCGGGTCGTCCACATTGAATGCCTTGCCCGCAAACGGGATAAGGCAGGCAAAAACGACCGCGCCCAAAAAGACCGCAGGCCATGCGGTCTTTTTTTTGTCTCTGCCGCCGCTCAATGCTCCGTGAGGCCCTTTGTTGAGGTAGTCGTCCATAAAAAACCGTTTTGATCTCACCCATTCAACAGAGATGACTAAAAAGATTAACACAAAAAATGCCGAAAGGCATAAAATCGTCTTGTGCTTTTTTCTTTTTGATGATAATTTTTTTATAACGAAGAATTGGAGGGAGGGCTTTTTCTTTTTTTTGGGAGGCCTGATGAACGCGCGGACTGGTTACAGCCTTTGGCCTCTGGTTGTATACTTCTTCCTGGCGATAGCCACCGCGGGGGGTATGATGGGGCTTTCGTATGTCCTTGGTCAGCGCCACCGTGAGCGCGAGACCGGGCAGCCCTACGAATCCGGGATAGTTGCCACGGGCACCGCCCGCATCCGCTTCGATGTGAAGTTCTACCTGGTGGCGATGTTTTTTGTGGTATTCGATCTGGAAAGCCTGTTCATATTTGCCTGGGCGGTTTCGGTAAGGGAATCTGGATGGGCGGGCTATATCGAGGCGCTTATCTTCATAGGAGTGCTTGTGGCGGCCCTTGCCTATCTCTGGCGGCTGGGCGCGCTGGACTGGGCCTCCGGAAAAACAGCAAGGGAAAGGTGAGGGAACGGGAATGCAGTGGAGCCTGACGCGTCCAAGCCACCCCGGTCTTAAGACCAGCGACGGCACGGCGGAAGAGGCTGTAAAGGGGATGGTAGCCCTTACCACCCTGGAAGGCCTCCTGGCCTGGGGCAGGAAAAATTCCATCTGGCCTTTTAACTTTGGCCTCTCCTGTTGTTTCGTGGAGATGGCGACCAGCATTACCAGCAAGTACGACATCGCCCGTTTTGGCGCCGAGGTGGTCCGGGGGACCCCCAGGGAGGCCGATCTCATGGTGGTGGCAGGCACCGTATTTATAAAAATAGCGCCGGTGGTTAAGCGCCTTTATGAGCAGATGATGGTGCCGCGCTGGGTCATTTCGATGGGTTCCTGCGCTAATTCAGGCGGTATGTATGACATTTACAGCGTTGTTCAGGGGGTGGATAAATTCCTCCCGGTCGATGTGTACGTCCCCGGGTGCCCGCCGCGCCCCGATGCTTTCATGGAGGGGCTTTTGCTCTTGCGGGACATGGTGGGCAGCGAAAAGCGGCCGTTAAGCTGGGTTATGGGCCCCCAAGGGGTAATAAAGCCTCCTCTGCCCTCGATGCGCGACCTTAAGCGGGAAAAAAGAAGACAGGCCACCGAACTGCCTACGCCTGATCATGTCTGACGAATTCTTTCTCTTTCCGGGAAAATCAAATAAAGAAGTCCGTGCGGAGACCTTAGCAGAATGAACGAGGCCAACGGTTCAGTGATAGACGAACTTAAGGAAAGATTCGGCGCGGCGGCTGTTACCGCCCAGGAGACAAAAGACGGCGTGCCCACCGTCTGGGTGGAGAAAGCAAGGGCGCACGAGGTCCTCAGTTATCTGAAGGCCTCAAGCGGCAGGCGTTTCCGGATGCTCTATGACCTTACTGCCATTGATGAGCGGGTGCGCAGCCATAGGGATGGGCAGCCGGAGAGCGATTTCACAGTGGTCTATCATCTGCTTTCATATGACCACAATGAGGACGTGCGCGTAAAGACGGGTCTTGCGGAAGGGGCATCGATAAAGAGCATTACCGGTATCTGGCCTGCCGCCAACTGGTACGAGAGGGAGGTCTGGGACATGTTCGGCATCGGTTTTGACGGCCACCCTCATTTAAGGCGCATACTGATGCCGCCTACCTGGAAGGGGCACCCGCTCAGGAAGGACCACCCTGCGAGGGCCACGGAGATGGGCCCTTTCCATCTGCCCGAGGAAAAGAGCATGGAAGAGCAGGAGGCTATGAAGTTCCACCCCGAGGAATGGGGACTGTCGCCCCGCAGCGAAGACACGGACTATATGTTTTTGAACCTGGGGCCTCATCATCCCGGAACGCACGGACTTTTGCGCATCATACTTGCGCTGGACGGCGAGGAGATAGTGGATTCGGTCATCGACATCGGTTTTCATCACAGGGGGGCCGAGAAGATGGGAGAGCGCCAGTCCTGGCATACGTTTATCCCATATACGGACAGGATAGATTACCTGGCGGGCGTGCTCAATAACCTGCCCTACGTACTTGCGGTCGAGAAGCTGGCGGGCATCGAGGTGCCGGACAGGGTAAAGGTGATAAGGATAATGCTGTCGGAGCTGTTTCGTATAGAAAGCCACCTGGTGTGGTACGGCACCTTCGCGCAGGACCTTGGCGCCCTGTCGCCTGTCTTTTATACCTTTTATGACCGGGAAAGGATGTTTGAGATAATCGAGGCCATCTGCGGGGGGCGGATGCACCCTGGCTGGTTCCGCATCGGCGGGGTCTCTCAGGATTTGCCAGAGGGATGGGACGGCCTCGTCCGGGGTTTTCTCGACTGGCTGCCCGCACGGCTGGCCGAATATGACAGCATAATCATGAAAAACAGCCTGTTCAAGGCACGCACCAAGGGTGTCGGGGCTTATACGCTTGATGAGGCCATCGAATGGGGGGTCACAGGCCCCAACCTGAGGGCTTGTGATTTTGAGTGGGACTGGAGGAAAAAGCGTCCCTACGGGGGCTATGACTGGTTCGATTTCGAAATACCCACCGCCCGCATAGGGGACTGTTACGGCCGTGCCCTTGTGCGCGTAGAGGAGATACGGCAGAGCATGAGAATAGTGGAGCAGTGCCTTAAGAACATGCCTGCGGGCGACTACAAATCCAGGCACCCGCTTGCGACCCCGCCGCTGAAAGCCCGCACGATGCAGGATATCGAGACCCTCATAGACCATTTTTTGGGCGTCTCCTGGGGCCCGGTCATACCCGCCGGCGAGGCTGCGGTGGGTGTTGAGGGGGCAAAAGGCAACAACAGCTACTACCTAGTAAGCGACGGGAGCACGGTATCCTACCGCACCCGCATCCGCACGCCGTCTTTCCCTCATATGCAGACGCTGCCTTTGCTTGTGAAGGGGCTTAACATCCCGGACCTGATAGCGATACTTGGAAGCATAGATTTTATCCTTGCGGATGTGGACCGGTAAGCGGAAAGGCACAATGTGAAAAAATGTTGAGCGAAAAGGAACTGGCGGAGGTAGAGAAGGAACTGGCCCATTATGAAAAGAGGAAAGCCGGATGCATCGGCGCCCTTAAGGCTGTGCAGAAGCACCGGGGCTGGATATCGGATGAATGCCTGAAAGACATTGCGCAGTATCTGGAAATGACGCCCGATGAGCTTGATAATGTGGCCACGTTCTACTCATCCATATACAGAAGGCCGGTAGGCAGGCATGTCATTTTTATATGCGACAGCGTGAGCTGCTACACGGTGGGTTACCGGGAACTGCTCAGGCATCTTTCGGAGCGCCTGCAGATAAAGCCCGGACAGACGACCAGCGACGGCAGGTTCACCCTGCTTCCGGCGGCCTGCCTCGGGGTATGCGAAAAGGCCCCGGCGCTAATGATAGACGAGGACGTGCATGGCAACCTGGAGCCTCCTGAAAAGGTGGACGAGATACTGGAGAGATATAAATAGGTTTTTATTTTTATTTATGGATAACCGGACAGAAAAAAAACGGGAACAAAAACCTCTCACCGGCAGTTTCAGGGCGGACGGAAAACCTCTGGATATTTTTGAATATGAACAGGCAGGGGGGTACGAGGCGCTCCGGAAGGCGGTAAAGTCCATGACACCCAGAGACGTCCAGGAAGAGGTGAAGTCCTCCAACCTGCGGGGGCGCGGAGGAGCAGGGTTCCCTACCGGGCAAAAATGGAGTTTTGTCCCAACGGGAGAAGGCGCACCAATACCCCGCTACATAGCCGCAAACGCCGATGAGATGGAGCCTGGCACCTTCAAGGACAGGATACTCATGGAAAACAGCCCGCATATGCTCATAGAAGGCATGGCCCTGGCAGCCTACGCGACAGGTGCGGAGCACGCCTACATATTTTTACGGGGAGAATACGTGACAGCGGCCAGGGCGCTGGAGGGTGCGCTTGCCCAGGCCTACGAAAAAAATTACCTTGGTAAAAATGTCCTTGGCTCGGGTTTCAGCCTGGAGATGCATCTTCATTTGAGCGCCGGGCGGTATATGTGCGGGGAGGAAACCGGGCTTCTAAATTCCCTTGAGGGCAAGCGGGCCATGCCGCGCGCCAAACCCCCATATCCGCAGGTGAGTGGCTTCATGGGTAAGCCCACCGTGGTGAACAACGTGGAGACGCTCTGCAACGTGCCCCATATCATCAGGAACGGGGCGGCATGGTTCAAAAGCCTCTCCCTGGGCCAGGACGGCGGCACAAAGATATACGGCGCAAGCGGGAGGGTGAAGAGGCCCGGAGCCTGGGAGCTGCCGATGGGGACCACGATAAGGGAGATATTGGAAGTCCACGCGGGCGGGATGCGGGACGGATATAAATTCCGCGGGCTCATACCGGGCGGGGCCTCGACGGAGTTTCTGATAGAGGAGCATCTGGACCTTGCCATGGATTTTGATTCCCTTCAGCCCGCCGGAAGCCGCATGGGCACGGGGACCATGATCATTCTGGATGACAGGACCTGCCCTGTGGGCATGCAGATAAGCCTTCAGTCCTTTTTTGCCCGCGAGTCCTGCGGATGGTGCACACCCTGCCGTGAGGGGCTTCCATGGATAGTGCATACGTTAAACTCCATTGAAGACGGGAAAGGCGAAATGGAGGATATGGACCTGCTTCTGGATCAGGCGCGGCTTCTAGCGCCGGGGCATACCTTCTGCGCCCTTGCGCCTGGTGCGGCGGAGCCCCTGATGTCCGGCGTCAAGTATTTCCGGGAAGATTTTGAGCGTCATATAAGGGAAAAGCGCTGCCCATGGCCCATGGAGTGAAAGTTAGGGAAGAGTGAAGACGATGGCAAAACCAGAAGAAAAAGAAAAACCGGAAGAAAACGGAGAGAAAATGGTCACCGTATATATAGACGGCAAGCCCTACCAGGTGAAGGCGGAGCGGAACATGCTTGACGTCTGCCTTTCCCTTGGCATGGACCTGCCTTATTTCTGCTGGCACCCGGCGATGCATTCCGTGGGGGCCTGCCGGCAGTGCGCGGTAAAGCAGTTCAGGGACGAAAACGACAAAAAAGGCAAGATAGTGATGGCCTGCATGACCCCTGCCGCCGAAGGTACCAGGATATCCCTGAAAGACCCCGAGGCCATGGAGTTCAGGGCAAGCGTGATCGAATGGCTTATGCTAAACCATCCGCATGACTGCCCGGTGTGCGACGAGGGCGGGGAGTGCCATCTGCAGGACATGACCGTGATGACCGGGCACGCTTACCGAAGGACCCGTTTCAAAAAGCGCACTCACAAAAACCAGTATCTTGGCCCGTTGGTAAACCACGAGATGAACCGCTGCATCCAGTGTTACAGGTGTGTGCGTTTTTATAACGACTATGCGGGCGGCAGAGATTTGGGTGTTTTCGGCGCCCATGACAACGTCTATTTCGGGCGGCATGAAGACGGCGTTCTTGAAAGCGAGTTCAGCGGCAACCTCGTGGAGGTCTGTCCCACCGGGGTCTTCACGGACAGGGTGCTCAAGAAGCAGTACACGAGGAAATGGGACCTGCAGACCGCGCCTTCCATCTGCGTTCACTGCTCCATGGGCTGCAACATAATACCGGGAGAGCGCTACGGCACTTTAAGGCGGATAAGGAACCGCTACAACGGTGAAGTAAACGGCTATTTCATATGCGACAGAGGGCGGTACGGTTTTGAGTTTATAAACAGTCCGGAGCGCATTGGCGAGCCGTACCTATCGTCCGGAGATGTGCCGTCCGGAGATATTTTGCTTTTGTCCGGGAAGGAAGCAGGCGACGCAAAGATACTGAAGGGCAGGAAGATACTGAAAGAAGGGGAAGTTTTGCCCCACCTTAGGGCCGTTATCGGAGGGGCAAAAGGGATAATAGGCATCGGCTCCCCGCGGGCGTCGCTTGAGGCAAACTACCTGCTTGGAAGGCTGGTTGGCCCTGAGAATTTTCATCCCGGTTTTTCAGCCGCCGAATCCGTACTTGTGCGGCAGATGGTATCCATTCTTTCAGATGGGCCTGTCCGCACCCCTTCGCTTAAGGAAATGGCACACGCGGACGCCGTGTTAGTCCTTGGAGAAGACATCCCCAATACCGCTCCAATCTTAGGGCTTGCCCTGAGGCAGGCCGTACGGCAAAAGCCGATGGAGAGGGTCATCAGGGAGATGAAGATACCCCAATGGCATGATTACGCGATAAGGGATGCGATGCAGGAAGAAAGAGGACCGCTTTTTATGGCCACGGCGGCCGGCGGGAGGCTTGACGGCATCGCCGCCGGGGTGTTCCATGCCGCACCAGATGATATCGCGAGGCTCGGTTTCAGGGTGGCCCGGGCCTTGAGCCCGAACGCTCCGCCGATTGAGGGCTCTTTTACGGAAGATGCGCTTTCCTTCGCGGACCGCGCGGCAAAAGCGCTCAGGGAGGCCAAAAGGCCGCTGGTGGTTTCTGGAACGGGGGCAGGAAGCCTGGCCGTCCTGCAGGCGGCCGCAAACGTTGCGCGGGCCCTTTGGGAGGGCAACCGGAATGCGGCCCTGTCGCTTGTGGCGCCGGAGTGCAACAGCGTGGGGCTGGCGCTCATCGGCGGGCCCGGCATCAATAATATGGGCATCAAGGATGCGGTAAAAGCCGTGGCAGAAGGAAGGGCCGACACGGTAATAATACTGGAAAACGATGTTTTTGACCGGCTCGATCTTCCCGATGTCCAAGCGCTCCTGCGCGCCAGGCAGGTGGTCGTGCTGGATCATTTGCCCAATCACACGATAAGCAGCCTGCATGCAGGCTGTGTTGTGCTTCCCGCAGCTGCCTTTGCCCAAGGAAGCGGGACGCTGGTGAGCTCCGAGGGACGCGCCCAGCGGTTTTATAAGGTGTTTAACGCGCCCTCCGGCAGAACGGCCGAGAGCTGGAGATGGCTCAGGGACCTGCTTGTGGACCTGGGCAGGCCCGGCTCTGAATCCCTGTTTTCCCTGGACGAGGTCCTTTCGGCCATGGGGCGGGAGTTTCCCGCGGTAAGGGGCGCCGTCGAAGCGGCCCCTGCCGCGGATTACCGGATAGAGGGTATGAAGGTCCCCCGCCAGCCTCACCGCTACAGCGGCCGCACCGCGATCAGGGCGGACATAGATGTGCATGAGCCCAAACCTCATGAAGACGCCGATACTCCTTTATCGTTTTCGATGGAGGGGTTTGAGGGCCAGCCCCCCGCTCCGCTTACCTCACGCTTCTGGGCCCCCGGCTGGAACTCCGTTCAGAGCGTTAACAAATTCCAGAGCGAGGTGGGAGGCCCTTTAAGGGGCGTAGACCCCGGCAGGCGGCTTATCGAGGTTACGGGGATGGGACGGGTCTCCTATTTTACGGATATCCCCGGACCTTTTACCCCCAGGGCGGATGAATTTTTAGTGGTGCCGCTCTATCACGTGTTCGGGTCTGAGAGGTTAAGCGCCATGTCCCCGGGCATAGGGGAACTCGTGCCGCCGCCGCATGTCGTTCTGAACAAAACGGATGCGGAATCAATAAAAGCCCTGTCTGATATGAAGGAAGCAAGGATAGATTTCGGGTTTGCCTCGTTCCGTTTGCAGGTGAGGCCGGACCCGCTTATGCCGCGCGGAGTGGCCGGGCTTTTTCCCTACGGGTTCCCGGGGTTGCACGGTGTTGTGCTGCCTGCCTGGGGGAAGATAACGGCGCCGGAAAATGCCCGCAGGGAGAAGGAAGAGAAATGAATGAAACGCTAAAATACCTGCTCATAGTCTTTGGGGTGCTCGGAGTGATGATGAGCATCGCGGCAGGGCTCATATGGGTGGAAAGGAGGCTCCTGGGCCTTTGGCAGGACAGGTACGGTCCGAACCGCGTTGGGCCCATGGGGGTCCTTCAGCCCCTTGCGGACGTTATAAAGATACTGGCCAAGGAAGATTGGGTACCCCCTTTTGCCGACAAGCCTGTGTTCATGCTGGCCCCTGCCATCATAGTCATCACGGTTCTTTTGTCGTTTGCAGTGGTGCCGTTCACCCCTGGCATAGCTGTGGCGAACCTTAATATCGGGCTGCTCTATTTCCTTGCCATGTCGTCGCTCGGGGTCTACAGCGTGGCCCTTGGAGGGTGGTCTTCGGGCAACAAATATGCGCTTATCGGAGCGCTCAGGGCCTCGGCCCAGATGATAAGCTACGAGGTCTTCATGGGGCTTTCTATCATGGGTGTGGTGATGCTTTCTGGTTCTTTTAATCTGCACGAGATAGTTGAGGCCCAAAAAAGGCTTTGGTTCATAGTGCCCCAGTTCCTGGGTTTTGTAGTCTTCTTTATAGCCGGGGTAGCGGAAACCCACCGTCTGCCGTTTGACCTGCCCGAGGCTGAAAGCGAGCTTGTGGCCGGTTTCCATTCCGAATATTCAGGGATGAAGTTCGGGCTTTTTTTCGTGGGGGAGTATCTTGGTATCACGCTCATATCCATGCTCATAACAACTCTTTTTTTCGGGGGCTGGCTTGGCCCCGTGCTTCCCCCGGTGGTATGGTTTTTTATAAAGACATTTTTCTTCATAGGTTTTTTCATCCTTTTAAGGGCGGCTCTTCCCCGCCCCAGGTACGACCAGCTGATAAGGACAGGGTGGAAGCTCATGCTCCCGCTTGCGCTTTTGAACATAGTTGTGACAGGGGGGGTAATACTTGCAGCCCGGTAACAGGCCCTTTGAAACAGGCCTAAAAACATATAGGCCAACAGACAGGCCCATAAATAGGGATATGGGATGATAAGCATACTTAAGGCGCTGTGGACCGTATTTGTGCACCTCTTCAAGCGCAAGGTCACCGTGCTTTACCCTGAAGAAAAGCCTTATATACCGCCAAGGTGGCGGGGGAGGATAATACTTGCAAGAGACCCTGACGGCGGCGAGCGTTGCGTGGCTTGCCATCTGTGCGCCATCGCCTGCCCAGTGGACTGCATCTCTCTGCAGGCCACGGAAGATGAGTACGGAAGGCGTTACCCGGAGTTCTTCCGCATAAACTTTTCCCGGTGCATATTCTGCGGGTACTGCGAGGAGGCGTGCCCTACGTACGCGATACAGCTTACAACGGATTTCGAGATGAGCGAATACAACCGGCGAAACCTGGTGTATGAGAAGGAGGACCTTCTTATAAGCGGGACGGGCAAGTATCCCGGCTACAACTTCTACAAGGTGGCAGGGCTTTCCATAAAGGGCAAGGACAAGGGCGAAGCGGAAAACGAGCTTCCTCCCGTGGACGTAAAGGGGCTGATGCCGTAATGGCCAACGTATTTTACATATCAGCCGCGGTAGCGCTGGTTTCGACCATGCTGGTGATCGTGCAGAGAAACGTGGTGCACGCCCTTTTATATCTGATACTGTCGCTGCTTTCGGTGGCGGTCATTTTTTTTGATATCGGGGCCCCGTTTGTGGCGGCGCTTGAGATCATCATATACGCGGGGGCCATCATGGTGCTTTTTGTTTTCGTGATAATGATGCTGAATCTCGGGGCGCAGTCCGCGGAAGAGGAGAGGCATTGGCAAACCTGGGGGATGTGGATAGGCCCCGCGGTATTAGGGGCAGTGCTGCTGGCGGACCTGGTCTACATGCTGGCGCAGGGCCCTCCCCGCGGCTTCTTTGGCAATATGGGCCCCGTTGGGCCAAAACAGGTGGGTATCGCGCTGTTCGGGCCATATCTGATCGGTGTGGAGCTGGCCTCGCTGCTTCTGCTTGCCGGGCTCATCGGGGCATATCATTTGGGTAAACCGGCAAAGATGGCGGAAGCGGGCAAAAATCGTGCACGGGAAAGAGGAGGAGAATAAGGCATGACACCATTGCCGGCGGGACATCCCCCGCTGCATTCCGCTGTGGCCCAGCTTTATTCCGCGGCAGTTTACGGGGTGCCGGTGGCTCACGGGCTGATGCTGGCATGGGTGCTTTTCATAGTAGGGCTCATAGGCGTGCTGGTGCGCAGGAACCTGATATTCATCCTCATGTCCGTGGAGATAATGCTCAACGCCGCGGGGCTTGCCTTCATTATCGCGGGGAGCCGTTGGGGCCAGCCGGATGGGCAGGTGATGTTCATATTCATTCTGGCCATGGCGGCAGCGGAGGTGTCGGTGGGGCTTGCGCTTGTGCTGCTTTTTAACCGGCGGTTCAGGACGCTGGATACGGATGCTGCAAATAGGATGAAAGGCTAGGCGGGAAGGTAAAAAAATAAAATGCTTCAGCTTCTATGGCTCATACCTGTTTTGCCGTTTGCGGGTTTTTTGATACTGGCGCTTTTTGGCGGGCGGATGCGCAAGTCCGCTGTGGCGGCCGTTGGCGTTGGCTCGGTCGGGCTTGCGGCCCTGGTTTCATTAGTAGTGGCCGCCGGTTTCCTGTTGTCCGCGCAAAACCCTTCTGCCCGGGTCTACACGCAGTACATCTGGACGTGGATAAATATCGGCGCGTTCAAACCGGGCATCTTTTTGTATCTCGATGCACTTTCCCTGGTGATGGTGCTTGTAGTGACGGTGGTGGGTTTTTTCATACACCTTTATTCGGCCCAGTTTATGGAAGAGAGCGAGGGCTACGGCCGGTTTTTTGCCTACATGAATCTTTTTGTAGGCTCGATGCTGATCCTGGTGCTTTCGGGCAACCTGCTGTTGTTGTACCTTGGATGGGAGGGCGTGGGCCTCTGCAGTTACCTCCTGATAGGTTTCTGGTACAAGGAGCCGGAAAACGGGTCAGCCGCGATCAAGGCGTTCGTGGTGACGCGCGTTGGCGACACCGCCCTTGCGATAGGCCTTTTTTTGATCTTTTTGAATTTGGGCTCGCTGGACATACAAACGCTGATGGGAACGGCCGCGCTTAAATGGCGGATCGGGGGAGAGCTTCCCACGCTGGCGGCCGCGCTCATTCTTGGGGGAGCGGTGGGCAAATCCGCTCAGTTGCCGCTTCAGACCTGGCTGCCGGACGCAATGGCGGGCCCCACGCCCGTCAGCGCTCTGATACATGCCGCCACGATGGTAACGGCCGGCGTGTATCTTATAGCCAGGACCCATGTGCTTTTCAGCATGGCCCCGAGGGTGGAGCTTGCCGTTGGCATTATCGGAGCGGCAACGCTTCTTATCTCCTCAATGAGCGCGCTTGTCCAGCACGATATAAAGAGGGTGCTGGCATATTCCACCATCAGCCAGATAGGGTACATGTTCCTGGCCCTTGGAGTGGGGGCATGGTCCGCTGCGATCTTCCACCTTGTGACGCACGCCTTTTTCAAAGCGCTTTTGTTCCTTGGGGCCGGAGCGGTCATAGCGGGATTTGGCGGGGAACATGACATGTTCAAGATGGGGGGAGTCAGGAAGCAGTCGCCTTTTGTCTTCTGGACATTTTTGGCCGGGGCCTGTTCTCTGTCGGCCCTTCCCCTTGTGACGGCGGGCTTTTACAGCAAGGGCATGATCCTGTTTGGCGCATGGCAGTCCAGGCAGGCGGGGTTTTGGCTCTGGGCGGCCGGACTGACCGGGGCATTTTTGACCTCGATATATACGTTCAGGATGGTGTTCATCACTTTTTTTGGCGAGGCCAGAACGGCCATGGCTAAAAAGCCGGACATCCGCGAAGCCGTACCGCTTGTAGTGCTTGCTTTCCTGGCGGTCGTGGGCGGTTTTATCGGCTTGCCCCGTTTTCTTGGGATAAGGTCTTTATCGATCACCGGTTTCCTCTCCGCCGTCCTGCCGTCTTCCGCTCAAATGGAGGGGCAAAAAGAAACGGAACTGCTCCTGGAGACGGTCGCTTCCATTATTTCCCTTGCCGGTATATACGTGGCCTACTTTTTCTGGCTTTCCGCCCCCGAATATTCGCGCGAAATAGCGCAAAGCCGGGCCGGAAAGACCATCAGGAGGTTTTTGTTTTCCGGATGGGGATTTGACTGGCTCTACGGGAAACTCTTTGTGGCCCCGTACAAATGGGTGGCAAGGGTCAGCAGGAATGATGTCATAGACGTGGCCTACTCGTTCATAGCCGGGGTGAACAGGTTTTTCCATTACGGGCTGAGCATGACGCAGACGGGCAGGGTACGGTTTTATGCCGCGGCCATTGCTCTGGGGGCCGCTGTCACCATAACCATAGCGGTGCTCGCCAGATGATACTTGCATGGCTCATAATAACGCCTTTTGCGGGTGGCGTCCTTGCCTGGACGCTTGCAAGGGGGCGGGGTCTTCTGGGAGGGCTCGCCTCAAGATGGGTATCCATGATCGCGCTTGCCATTGATCTGCTGCTGGTAGTGCGCCTCTGGGCAAATTATTACGGCGCGCTGGGGACGGGCGCGTTTTCCCTTTCCGGGATATCATTGCCTTACGGCAAATGGTTAAAGGAGCTTGCCGTGCCGTGGATACCACAGGCGGGCATATCAATTCATCTTGCGATGGACGGCCTCAGCCTTCTTCTTGTTACCCTTACGGTGGTCCTTGGAATGGTTTCGGTTGCCGCCTCCTGGAGCGAAATAAAGGACCGGGTTGGTTTTTTTCACTTTAATCTCCTCTGGACGCTCTCCGGTATATTAGGGGTCTTTCTTGCGCTGGACCTTTTTCTTTTCTATTTCTTCTGGGAGATGATGCTTGTGCCCATGTACTTTCTCATAGCCGTGTGGGGACATGAAAGAAGACTGTACGCCTCGGTGAAATTTTTCATCTTCACCCAGGTAAGCGGCCTTTTCATGCTGCTGTCCATCCTGGGGCTTTTCTTTGTCCACGGCGCGCAGACAGGGGTTTACACATTCGATTACCTGGGTCTCCTTGGCACAAGGCTGGCCCCTGACACGGCCTTCTGGCTGATGCTTGGTTTTTTTATTGCCTTTGCCGTGAAGCTTCCGGCCGTGCCTGTCCACAGCTGGTTGCCGGACGCGCACACGGAGGCGCCGACTGCGGGCAGCGTCATCCTTGCGGGGCTTCTTCTTAAGACCGGGGCTTACGGGCTTCTGCGTTTCGCGGTGCCTCTATTTCCACAGGCATCGGTGAGTTTTGCGCCCGCCGCCATGGCGCTTGGCGTCATAAGCATCCTTTACGGAGCTGTTTTGGCTTACGGGCAGACGGATTTCAAAAGGCTGGTGGCCGACACGAGCATAAGCCATATGGGCTTTGTGCTTTTGGGCATTTACGCCTGGAACGGCATCGCGCTCCAGGGCACGGTGATGCAGATGCTCTGCCACGGCATAAGCACCGGCATGCTCTTTGTCCTCGCGGGGTCGATACAGGAGCGTATACATACCCGTGACATGCGCAGGATGGGGCGGTTTTGGGAAAAGGTCCCGGTCATGGGCGGGGTCGGGATGCTCTTTGCGCTTGCCTCGCTGGGCCTTCCGGGGCTGGGGAACTTCGTAGGGGAGTTCCTTGTCCTTTTGGGGGCGTTCAGGGCCAGCCCGGTTATGGCTGTAATTGCCTCGCTAGGGCTTGTTGTCTCCACCGTATATGCGCTCTGGATGGTGCAGCAGGTCTTCCACGGACAGCCCCGTGAGGAACATGCCCTGTTGCCGGACTTATACCCCAGGGAAAAGGGCATAGCGGCGGCGATGATAATCCTTATCGTATGGCTTGGCCTCTATCCCCAACCAGTAATAAACGCGGCAAGGCCCGCGCTTGAGAACCTACAGAAGGTCAGGGCCGCCGTTTTAAGGCAGACGCAGGCGGAAGGCAATAATCCGGAAAGAGAGGGCTCAAATGGGCTACGCTGACCTGTTGGCGTCGCTGCCGCTGGTTCTTGCCGCGGCATCTTCGGTGGCCGTCATGCTGATCATTGCCTTTTACAGGAACCATGGGCTTGCCGCCCTGGCAACTCTCGCGGGGCTTGCGGTCTCCTTTGCCTCAATTGTTGTGGCCGCCCCTTACGCCCCGAGAAACGTCACGGGCCTTCTGGTGATCGACGGCTATGCGCTTTTTTTCATCGGGTTGATATTTGCAGGCACCTTTGCCGCGGCGATGCTGGCCCACGGTTACCTGGAGAAAACACTCCGGGGGGAACGGGAGGAGTTTTACCTGCTCCTGCTGCTTGCGGCAACCGGGGCGGCTGTTCTTGCGGCAAGCGCGCATTTTGCCTCTTTTTTCCTTGGCCTTGAGACCCTTAGCGTATCGCTGTACGCCCTTATTTCTTATCCCAAAGGCAGTGAAAGAGCGGTGGAAGCCGGGGTGAAATACCTGGTGCTGGCCGCGGTGTCCTCGGCGTTTCTGCTGTTTGGCATGGCGCTGGTATATGCCAGGATGGGGACAATGCAATTCTCGGGCATTGCGTCAATGGCCCTGGGGACATATATGGGGGACCCGGTTTTTCTTGGCGCGCTTGCGCTTATTGCGGCCGGGGTGGGATTCAAGCTCGCGGTGGCCCCGTTCCACATGTGGACGCCGGATGTGTACGAGGGCGCGCCTCCTCCGGTCGCAGCCTTTGTGGCCACGGTCTCCAAGGGGGCCATGTTCGCGCTTTTTCTCAGGTATTTCGCCAGGGTGGACATACACCAGAGCCGCTCGCTCGTGCTGGCCGTTGCCGTCATATCCATTGGCTCCATGTTCATAGGAAACCTGCTGGCCCTGCTGCAAAATAACGTAAAGCGCGTTCTCGCATACTCATCCATTGCCCATCTGGGTTACCTGCTTTGGCCTTTCTAGCGGCCGGGGCGCTCAGAGTTACGGCATCCGAGTACTACCTGGTCTCCTATTTCATCACCATGCTTGGCGCGTTCGGGGTGGTTACCGTGTTGGCCGGAAAAGAGGCGGGGGAGATGGAAGACATCAGGGACTACAGGGGGCTTTTCGCCAGCCATCCTGTTATTGCCGTGGTTTTTTCGGCGATGCTGTTTTCCTTGGCGGGCATACCGCTTACCGCCGGGTTCATCGGAAAATTCTATGTGATAGCCGCGGGGGCGGGCTCCGCTCTCTGGACGCTGCTTATCGCCCTTGCCATAAACAGCGCGATAGGGCTCTTTTACTATGTGAGGATCATCGTGAGCATGTATTCAAATGTAGAGGCGGGGTATCCAGGTGAAGAGGCGGCGCATACGGGAAGCGGAGAGCATGCCGTTTTTGGCGCCGGACAAATGGGCGGGGCACCTCCGGTGATAGCCATCCCCATTGGCGGCGGGCTTGCCCTGGCGGGGCTCACCCTTGGGCTGGTGTGGTTCGGGGTCTATCCGCCTACGCTTCTTTCCATAATCCAGAAAACCATATCCAGTTTGATGTGAGCGGCCTGATGTAAAAGGGGCTTGCGCATGGCGCAACGAACAAAAAACCAACGCGGGGTTAACGCGAAGGTTTTTTCAAACAGGGCAGGCAAATACGTTTGATTTTACAAGGGGAGGTCTCATTTTTTTCTTTTTTTGGTTTTTTTGGTTTTCTTGACTATTGGCCCTGAATGTGCCATAGTGATAATTGGAGTTAATGGAGTCAATTATTACATTTAGAGTTAGCAAAGTCTTTAGTTGCGTTCCCTCTATTGCAGCCTCCTTGAAACTTCCAAAAACACCTGAAAGGAGGCACACCAGATGACAAACGGCACTGTAAAGTGGTTCAACGAATCCAAAGGGTACGGCTTCATAACAGCTGAAGACGGCACCGATGTGTTCGCCCATTATTCCGACGTTCAGAGCAATGGCTTTAAAACACTTGCTGAAGGCGACGCGGTGAGTTTCGAGATCACCGAGGGCAACAAGGGTCCCAAGGCCTCGAACATCGTAAAACTGTAACAGGGTAAAAATGTAACAGGCGGGAAGCGGTCTTGAAAAAGGACCTGATTTCCGGCAAAGGCAATGGAAGGGACGGTCAGAATAAACGCCGTCTCTCCCATTTCCGCCTTCGCAGGCAGCGCCTCCCGCTGTTATTTCGCGCTTCCTGGTAAGCGCGTTTTTAAAAACAAAAAATAAAAAACAAAAAACAAAAAAAATTAAACGGCCGCACTGAAAGGAAAATGAAATGGCGTCAAAAAAGATCTATGTTGGGAACCTCCCTTATTCTGCTACCGAGGATGACTTGCGGGAAATGTTTTCTGGTGCGGGAAATGTGCAGTCGGTCAGGATAATCAATGATGAGTCCGGGAGATCCAAGGGGTTTGGCTTTGTAGAAATGGAAACAAGCGAGGAAGCGGAAAAGGCGATAGCCTCATTCAACGGCAAGATGATCGGGGACAGAGCTTTGACCGTCAACGAGGCGCGGCCGCAGACGGCTAGGCCCGGCGGGGACAGATCTGGGCGTGGAAGGTCCTTTGGCAAAGACAAAGGGCCTGGCAGATGGAGGTAAGAGTAGCCGGCGATCTTGAAAAAGCCCTGAAATTACTGAAAAGGAAAATTCAGAAAGACGGGGTATTAAAAGACCTCAAGAAAAAGCGCTATTACGAAAAACCCTCAGTGAAGATGAAAACCAAGCAGAGGGAGGCGCGCAGAAAACGGGCCAAGTCCGGGAAATTCACTAAAAAGCCC
>JAKAMR010000029.1 GCA_021812785.1 Nitrospirota bacterium | reverse complement strand
TGCAGTGGAAAGCATAGGCAAGGCCCGGTGCTCACCGGGTGGGAAAACGTCCCTCGGCCCCGGAGATTTTGCGGAGAACATAACCACGGAGGGCCTGGCCCTGGCGGAACTGCCGGTAGGCACACAGCTCCTGATCGGCCAGTCCGTTGTGGAGGTGACGCAGATAGGGAAAAGGTGCCATGAAAAATGCGAGATATACAGGCAGACCGGAGACTGCATCATGCCCAGGGAAGGAATATTCGTAAAAGTCCTTTCCGGCGGCAGGATAAAGACCGGGGACCCTGTGGCCGTCCTCTGTATCACTGCGGCCGTCATAACCCTGAGCGATAAAGGCTCAAAAGGTGAGCGCACGGATGAAAGCGGACCACTTATCGCCAAACTCCTGTCCGCTGCGGGCGCAGGTGTTGTCCATTACGAGCTGATCCCGGATGAGGCAGAGATGCTCAGGGAGAGACTCATCCGGTATTCTTCCCTGGTGGACCTCATAATCACGACAGGCGGCACCGGGCTCTCGGACAGGGACATAACCCCGGAGACCACGGCGTCGGTCATTGAAAGACAGTTGCCAGGATTGGCCGAGGCGATGAGGGCCCACGGCATGAAAAAGACCAGGAGGGCCATGCTTTCCAGGGGGATTGCGGGCACCAGGGGTGCTTGCCTTATAATAAACCTGCCGGGGAGCCCCAAAGCGGTGCGGGAAGGACTTGAGGCGGTCATTGACGTCATTCCCCACGCAATAAGCAAAATAAAGGGCCCGGAGGAGGACTGCGCGATATGAGCGATGTATCATTCCCTCTGGCTTTTGCGGCTGGCCTGCTGTCTTTTCTTTCCCCCTGTGTGCTGCCCCTCGTACCATCGTATGTTTCTTTCATAACGGGTCTTTCATTCGAAAATCTGACTGCGGCCGGGGCCGAGCAGAGGGCCCGGATAAAGCGCGTTACCATCGCCAATTCGGCCTCGTTCATATGCGGCTTTTCCTCCGTGTTCATAGGCCTTGGCGCGTCTTCCTCCGCCATGGGGCAGTGGCTGTTCCACTACCAGGACAAGATACGCATAACAGGCGGAGTGATCACGATCATCTTCGGCCTCTTCATCTCCGGCATCGTCAGGCTCGACTTCCTTATGAAAGAGAGGAAGTTCCATCTGAGCGGCCGCCCGGCCGGCTATATCGGGGCCTTCCTTATCGGGATGACCTTCGCCGCTGGATGGACCCCCTGCATAGGGCCGATACTGGGCGGAATCCTTTTGGTGGCCGCCACCAAGGGCTCCACCTTCTACGGTCTGAAACTCCTTGCCGTCTATTCCCTGGGGCTCGCCTTCCCGTTTTTCGCCTCCGCCCTCGCGATGAACACATTCCTGAGCTACTCAAAAAAGCTCATGAAATACATGCGCGTAATCATGTTTGTCAGCGGCATGATAATGGTCCTCTTCGGCGTCCTGCTCCTTGAAAACAAGATAAGAGGGCTGGCAGGGTTTTTTGGCGGCCTTGGAGTGGATGCGGGTAAATTCCTCAAGTAAAAAAATCTGACCTTTCACCTGAAAACCAGGGATACTTCTCTTTCGTCAACAGAGATTATTATTGCGGTCCCTGGCAGCTCCACAGAGGCGGATTTTCCAAAAAAACAATGCAGATAAAGAGGTTATAGCGGCATCTTAAATTTAAACTTGACACCTTTTTAAAGCATATTTTAAGATACACGAGTTTTTTTGAAAGAGGGAAGAAAATGGGAAAAAAATTAATCGCCGCAGTCTTGTTCTTGCTTTTGCCGTTGTCGTTTGCCTATGCCGCCGGGCAGGATTATCCCCTGCCTAATCCCAAGGACATCATGGCGCGTCCTGCGTTCCCTAAAGCCGACCAGGGATTATGGCCGTGCTCTCAGTGCCACTCGGGAATGCCTGTCAATTACAAGATAAGAAAGCTTACCATGATGCACCAGGATGTCGTGCTGAAACACATGCCTGGCGGATGGTGTTTTGACTGCCACAATCCCACCAACAGGGATACATTAAAGCTGTTCACCGGGCAGACAGTCAGTTTTGATCAGTCTTATCTTGTTTGCGCCCAGTGCCACGGCTTTATATTCAAGGAATGGAAGGCGGGGTTGCACGGCAAGAGGATAGGCATGTGGAATGGAAAGAAAACATATTACCAGTGCATAAACTGCCATTGGCCGCATGATCCGAAGTTCAAATCAATCAAACCCTTCCCGGCTCCGATAAGGCCGGCGGATATAAAATAGCAGGGGGATTTGCAGGCATTATGAAAGACAAAGACGAAAAAAAGATCGAAAAAAGGGAACTGAAGATAAACCGCAGGACCCTGTTGAAGGGCGCTTTGGCAGGTGCGGCTACTACCATGCTCCCACTGAACAGGGCGGATGCCTCTTTCAAGGATTTCTGGGAGTCATTTTTCCAGAAGCACTTCAGGGAGATGACCGTCGCGGAAAAGCAGCAAGTGGTTCAGCGCTTGGAGCAGGAATATGAACGCAAATATAAAAAGGCCATCCAGATCGGCATAGAGCCAGCCATGCCCGGGGTCCTGTTCGGCTACGGGCTTGACCTTTCGCGCTGCATCGGCTGCAGGACCTGCGTATATGCGTGCGTACACGAGAACAACCAGTCCAGGGACCCGCAAATACAGTGGATACAGGTGCTCCGGTTCAAGCACGGTGACTTGATGAATTGGGAGAAAGCTGAGAAATACTATGACCCGAAGCAGGTTCCCGAACCCGGTTACTTTTACATGCCGGTCCAATGCCAGCAATGCGAGAATCCGGCCTGCACAAGGGCATGCCCTACCCAGGCAACCTGGAAGGAACCGGACGGAATTGTTGTGGTGGACTACAACTGGTGCATAGGATGCAGGTATTGCATGGCCGCCTGCCCTTACGGGGCCAGGCATTTCAACTGGGGGGAGCCCGGCATAAAGCCCGCGGACATAAATCCTGTTACCCATTATCTTGGGAACCGTCCCCGGTACAGAGGGGTTGTGGAAAAGTGCACCTTTTGCATTCAGAGGACGAGAAAAGGCAGGTATACCGCCTGCGTCGAAGCCTGCCCGGTGGGCGCCCGGAAGTTTGGAAATCTCCTGGACCCCAAAAGCGAGGTCAGGTATGCCATGGAGCATAAAAGGACTTTCAGGCTCAAGGATGATCTGGGTACACACCCGAAATTTTTCTACTTCTTTGATTTCGAGGCGGGAGAGAGGTTTTCAGGATGATACAGACAATAAAGAATTTTATCATCGCATGGGGATCGATATTCAAAGGCAGCGCCAAGTATTACCTGTGGCTTGCGTTCCTCGCAGGCCTTATGGCTGTCGGAGTGCACGCATACATCGGCCAGGCGGAACATGGCCTTATAATGACCGCCATGAGAGACCAGGTGTCATGGGGCTTTTACATCTCCAACTTCACCTTCCTGGTCGGGGTGGCCGCGGCGGCCGTTCTGCTGGTGGTCCCGTCTTATGTGCACCACGACAAGCCAATTAAAGAAATAGTAATCTTTGCCGAGATGATGGCGATCACCGCTCTCCTGATGTGCATAATGTTTATCATGACGGACCTGGGCCAGCCTCTCAGGGTGTGGCATATCCTTCCGCCTCCGATAGGCTTGATGCACTGGCCTTCGTCCCTCCTTGCCTGGGACGTTCTGGCCCTGAACAGTTATCTTTTCCTCAATATCATTGTCGTCTTTTACGTGCTGTACAAGCTTTCCCGAGGAGAACACTACAAAATGAAGTCCTTCGTCGGCTTCCTGATCTACCTGTCGATACCCGTCGCGGTCAGCATACATACCGTAACCGCGTTTCTGTACAACGCCGGGTTTTCCAGGCCCTTCTGGGGAGACGCCATTCTTGCGCCAAAGTTCATAGCGGGAGCGCTTAGCTCCGGGCCAGCCCTGATGCTCTTGGTGTTCCAGGTTCTAAGGAAGGTCACCGATGTGAAGATAGAGGACAAGACGCTCTTCAGGATTGCCACCTTCATCACGTATGCACTGGCTATAGACCTGTTCTTTATTGGCTCGGAGGTGTTTGTGTCATTCTATCCCGGGACCGCTGAGTCGGCGTCGATACATTACCTGTTTTTCGGGCTCCATGGGCAAACGAACCTGGTGCCGTATATATGGACCTCAGTTATAGCCACTGTCGTCGCGTTCGTGCTGATCCTCAATAAGGGGACGCGCGAGAAATTCGTAACGCTCAATACCGCCTGCGTGCTTATGATAGTGGGAATATATCTTGAGAAGGGGATGGGCCTTGTAATCCCCGGCTTTACCCCCGATGTGCTTGGCGAGATATACCAATACACGCCTACGGCAACCGAACTTATGGTTTCTCTTGGTGTATGGGCCTTCGGGGCAATGGTCTACACCCTTTTGGTCAAGTTCGCCCTCCCTGTATATACGGGCAAACTGAGATTCGCATCCTCGGGGAAAGAGGACATTCACGAGGTAAAGGTTGTAAGGCCCCACGTGGAGGAAGTACCCGAAGAACAAGCCTGATATTACAGCAGGCCGGAGCGGGCAACTGCCCGGCGCCGGCCTGCTGTTTCACCTCCCAGCAGCCTGCCCGTCGAGAACCTCCGAAATGCAGAAATATTGACAAACAACGCATTGCCTGCTAATTATTTAACATCCATTTTCAATTCAGGTTCTGGAAATTGTTGATTACGGGATTTTTATGATCTCCATCAAATAACGTCTGGGGCAGAGGATATGATCGAAAAAAAATCTGGTCTTGCGGTCTTCATCTGTGCAATGGCTTTGGTCTTTGCAGTAAGCGCCTTAGGGCAAAAAAACGCTTCACAGCACAAAAGCGGCGCAGCAAAGAACATCTCCTGTGTCACCTGCCACAAGACCCTTGGCGGCGAGCTGGCAAAGCCCGTTGCCGAGTGGACGGGTTCCGTGCATCAGCAAAACGGCATAACCTGCAACATGTGCCACGGCGGAGACCCGGCCGCAACGTCAATGGACAAGGCGATGTCCAAGGACCACGGGTTCATCGGGGCTCCGCATGGGCAGGCCCAGTTCGACGCGTGCGGCAAATGCCATGCCACCGAGGTTGCCGAGTACGCAAAAAGCATCATGGGCAAGGCTTACCTGGAAGGTAAGGGCGGACCGTCATGCGCCAAGTGCCATGGGGCGCACCACAATGCGATACCTGAAGTGCCACAGCTCTGCAAGAGCTGCCACAAGGACACCACCGGGTTCGATCAGATCGATCCGATGAACGTTACCGAGGCCACCGTGCAGATGCTTTCAAAAATGAAGATAAAACTTGGCGAGCAGAAGGTGGCCGGGACAAGGCCCTCAGTGGTCCCCAAGATCAAGGAGGACCTGGACCCCTATGTAATAGGGCTTATAGCCTTCGGCGGGTCCATTTTCGTCTTCATACTGGGTTATATCATATATCTGATACTGGAAAAGAGGGACTGAAATGGGCAGCGAGCGGCAAGCGAGCGAACAATGTTTAATGAGTAAATTCATTACATTCGATGCCTGGAGGGCATAAGATGAGCTTTGAGATCATTCACCAAAAGAAACCCTCGTATTCGGGGGGCCTGGCCGTACTGATTGTGCTGCTGTCATTGTTGATGCTGGGGCTTGGAGTGGTTTTCGCGTATCTGCTTATATCGGACAAAGGCAGCAACTACGTTCTGGGTACGTTAACTGCTTTCATATGCCTGCTTGCAGGTATCAACATCGTCTTGTTTGCCAAGGCATTCCTGCCATTCAGGGAGGTGTCGGAGGACCGCGAGGAGGAGTTGCTATGGTAGAAGACAATCAGACCGGAAAAGGCATAACCCGCCGTAAATTCACCCTGGGCGTCATGGTGGCGTCCATGGCGGGGGCGTTCGCATCCATGTTCTCACTCCTTAAAGTACTGACCCCTCCACAGGAGGCTGGTTACGTGTCTACCATCAAGCCGGGGGACCAGCTGGTGTACGCTAAAGGCGCAAACGCCGGCAGCCCGGTGAAGGCATCAGACATGAAGGACGGGGACTGGGTGCTGGCCTACCCCGAGGGCAAAACGTCAAACCCGGCCAACATCGTGCAGTTGATAAAACTGAAGCAATCCGATTTCGTTGCCCCTACAAAGATCAACCTCACCGATCAGGGGTTTGTGTCTTACAGCGCCATCTGCACGCACCTGGGCTGTACAGTATCCTGGGTGAAAAACCCGTCCAATCCGGATACTTCTTTCACGGAGTGCTTTTGCCATAACAGCATGTTCGACCCCGCTAAAGGGGCCAAGGTCATAGGCGGCCCGGCACCGATACCGCTTGCCCAGATAGGTATCAAGCTGCAGGGAGACTCGGTTTTCTTTACAAGCGATTTCACCGGCCCCATAGGACCGCAGGTATAACAAGGCGAGGTATAAAACATAATGAAATGGTTTGAAGAAAGGCTTGAACTTAAGAAGTTCAATGAAAAGTTCCTGACCAAGACGTTCCCCAGCCATCCAACTTACCTGCTCGGGGAGGTCGCGCTGTTCTCGTTCATCACGCTGGTGCTGACCGGCATATTCCTGGGCTTCCTCTATGAGCCTTCAGTGAGGCTGGTGCCGCTCTTCCACGCTATGGTGCCGGCGGCTTACGCCAGCGTGGTACAGATGGACTTAAAGCCGATGGGCATGCTCATCAGGCGCATTCATCACTGGTCCGCAATGCTCATGGTATCTTCCCTGATCCTGCATTTCCTGAGGGTCTACTTCACCGGGGCGTACAGAAAGCCCAGAGAGCTCAACTGGCTGGTCGGCCTTGCTCTGATGGGCATATCGCTGGGCGCGGCCTTTACAGGCTACCTGCTTCCCTACAGCCAGTTCTCCGTGACCGCGACGTCTATCGCCTATTACATGGTCAAGTCCATTCCGTGGCTGGGCGATTGGTTGTCCAGGTTGATATTTGCCGGGACGTTCCCTTCCACCGCGATGGTCCCCCGGTTCTTCTTCTTCCATGTGATGCTGATCCCGGCGATAATCATCGGGCTTATCGGAGCGCACATGGTCATACTCGTGAAGCAAAAACATACGGAGCCGCGAGCCAATGCCGGAAGACCCGAGGCACAGGGCGGCAAGAGGCTCATCGGCATACCGATATGGCCGGAACAGGCAGTCATCAGCATACCCTTCTTCCTGTTCCTGCTCTTTGCGCTTGAGCTGCTGGCCACATACGTTCCGATCAACGTTATTGAACTCTACGGCGCACCATCGCCCGGAACGCCCGTCATGCGCCCGGACTGGTACTTCCTGTGGGTATACGGATTCCTGAAGCTTATACCCGGCGACCTGTCCGTAACCATACTGGGCGGCAAGTTCACGCCGGAGACGATCGGCGGGGTAATCTTCCCGGGAACAGTGTTCCTCATCCTGGCGCTTATTCCCTTCCTGGACCGTTGGAAGGAGCCGCAGAACTATAACGCCAACCCGCTTGCAAGGCCTTTCATGACCGCCTTCGGCCTTGGCGGCGGCGTGTTCATCCTGATGACGGCAATCGCGGGCTATATAGACGTCCTTCACCTCACTCCCAAAGCGATGATCGGCTACACTATAGCCGCCACGGTAGGGGTCTGGGTCATAAGTTATATCGTCCTTGCGGCAGGCAAGAGAAAGACCTGATCTCATTGTATTGAAAATAAAAGGGGCCCCGGTATAGGGCCCCTTTTATTTTTGCATTCCACCCATTCCTGAAACGTCCTTCACTTATTTTTTTGTTCCTTCGGAGGCAGTTCCCCTAGGGAGTCATACGCTTTCAGAAGATGCCGTGTAATGGTTTCGAGGTCAAACCTGTGCCAGTCCAGCTTGGCCGAATGCAAGGCTATCCGGGCATCGGTCAATGCGGATGCCTCCGGAGAGCCCTTGGCGGGATGGTACAATTCTTCATCCGCATTGATAAGGGCACTGCCCTCCCTCAGCGAGAGCAATACAGCCTTTGCGTATTGGGGGATGTCAGGGGTAGCATGTGCCATACCGGTTTTACTATGGCACATGCCGCACACCGCCGCCATGTCAGCCGGGGTCAACACGGTTATTATCATCGAACCATGGCACGTCACACACTCGGGGCCCTTGCCCGTTTTCTCCAGGTTCCGGTAGTGGAGGCTCTGCTTGAACTTGAATTCCTCCGCACCGTGGCATTCACCGCATGTTGAGGGGACATTCTTGAAATAAACCCTGCTTTCAGGATTGCTCGAACCCAGGACCCCCTTGTGGGCAGCCTCCTTCTTTGCGGCATTAGGGTTTCCACCGTGGCACTTGTCGCATGTAACCCCGTGCATCTGGTGAACGGAGCCTTTCCAGCCGTGGGCTTTGGCCCCCACGAAGCTGCCTTGCGGCAGCTTGGAATGGCATTCCACACAGGAATTCGGGATGCCCTCCGCATTGGAGGCTTTCGCGGTAACAAATAAAAAAGCAAAAACTCCGCACAGGATAAAAGAGCAGGCAAGTATACGACCGGGCTTTGACATTTTTACCTCTCTTTCGTCAGACCGGAAATGAATTTTTTGTTTTTTTATTTTTACGATTGGCCGCCCGCGGAGCTTCAGGCCTTTTTCGTTTTCGTTATCTTTACCTTCCAGGCATCCGGCCCCTGCTCCACGTATTCCCAGGAGAACCGGCCCTCTCTTTCATGCATGAACTGGTACCAGAGCGGTTTCGGGTCATGATCGTTGATAAGAAGGAAGGCTTCCCCTTCCGGAAGCTCGTCAAAGGTCTTGAATATCAGAGGGTGTCTTTGCGGGGGAGGAAGTTTGGAGACATCCAGTTCCTTCACGAGTTCCTTCATTGCCGTTTCTCCTCCTGAAGTTTTTGATTCGATTTGAATCGATTTGAATCGTTCGCCCTTCTATCCAGATTCTAGTCCAAATCCTCCGGGTATGAAAGGGGGGTAACCGGGACAAGCAGAAGGGGGAACTCCGATGTCTCGCAAAGTTTGCGGGCCATGCTCCCCAGGCCGGCGTTTTCCGGGGGCTCCTTGTCCGAAGTGGCGGCAATTATCATGCTGCACCCGGCGGCCCTGGCCTCATTGATCAGCTCCTCTTCGGGCTTTCCTGCCAGAAGGTGCGGCTCCGCGGCGATCCCCGTCTTTTGAAGGACGTCACAATATCCTTTAAGGCGCAGCATTTCTTCTTCTTTTATTTTTCCGATCCCGGGGTCAGAAAGCGCTTTTTTTTCAAGGACATGAGCCACCTCGGACTTCTCCACCGCCCCGGCAAGCGATTCAAGCAGGGACAGGGCCTTCCGTGAGGCCGCCGGCGCGCCCGCGGCCAGAAGAGGCCTGTCGAAAACGAGCTTGTTTTCCCTTACGGCCTTTTTGCCCTCCGCCTCGAACTGGGCCATGTAACTGTGCACGAGCAAGGGGACCGGGCTTCTCTTTGCGATATCAAGCGTACTGGAACCCTTGCCTGCCACAAGCATATCCACATGCTCATCCCTGGCGGTGCGGATGACCTCCGGCACCGGTTCGCCCACGCCTATGATCACCCTGCTTTCGAGCCCCGCCCTGGCAATTGCCCTCTGCCAATCCTCGAATTTGATCCTGGCCTGTTCTTTCAGCTCATCCGCCTCTTTTTTCAGATAGCCGCCGAAAGGCACAAAGCCAACTTCTTCCCTGGGTATGATATGGCAAAGCACGATGAGCCTTAAGCCCGCCTTTTTAAGGACGAACAGGGTCTCAAGGGAGTTAAACGCCATGTCCCCGAAACGTGTTGCAAAAAGGATCTTCTGCATCTTCACTTGCCCGCCTTTCAAATCAAAAAATCAAAAATAAAAACCATTTTTTACCTGAAAAAGATAAATGTTTCAAGCACAAGCAGGGGCAAAAGCACCGGCAATGAATATTTTAAAATATACTCGGTAAAGCCCGGCATCTCTATCCCGGATTCCTCCGATATGGAGCGGACCATGAAGTTGGGCGCGTTTCCGATGTAAGAGAAAGCGCCAAAGAAAACGGACCCGGCCGAGATGGCCTCCAGGTAGAGGGGATATTGCTTTATAAGAAGCCCCGCGGCGGCCCTGGTCTCCATGCCCGGATAAAAATTCCCGAGGGCCGCCTTGAAAAAAGCCAGATATGCCGGCGCATTGTCCAGGAAGCTGGAAAGCACCCCGGTGGCCCAGAAATAATGGGAGGGCTTCCTGACAGTGCGTACAAGGAACCCCAGATGCCCGTTCGCTCCGGCCTGCAGGATGTCCAGACAGGGTGTCATCGTAATGAACAGACCGGCGAAGATCACCGCCACCTCTTTTAGCGGAAACCATGTGAACCTGTTCTCATCACGTATGTCCCGCGGCGTAAAAAACATCGAAAAAAGGCCCATCAGAAACACGATAAGATCCCGCAGCATCTCCGAGATCTCTCTTTGCCCCCCCAGAAAACAGATCCGGCCCAGATGCGCCCTCGATCCGGTTATCATGGCCCCTATCGCCACACCAAGAAAAATCAGATTTTTAGCACCCCTGATCCTGAAAGACCTTTTTACACCGCACGGCTGTATGGCCTTTTCCATCTCCGGATATAAAAGCTCCGATCTGTAAATACGCCTGTCGGCAATGTAATAAGCCGCAAGCAGAATCGATGTGGCCAGAAGCATATGCGGCAGGAGCTTCAAGGTCCAGAAAAAGGGCACCCCCATGAGAAAACCCAGTAAAAGCGGCGGATCGCCAAGAGGCGTGAGCGCACCGCCTATATTGGCCACGGAAAAGATAAAGAAAATCATTACAAGGGTTCTGCTCTTTCGACGCATATTCGCCCTGATAAGCGGGCGCACAAGGAGCATGGCCGCGCCGGTCGTGCCCATGAGGCTGGCAAGAAGGGCGCCGGCAAGGAGCATGACGGCGTTCGAGCCCGGCGTGCCCGATGAACTGCCTGTTATCAGGATCCCCCCGGATATCACGTAAAGCGCCCCCATCAGGATAATGAAAGGCAGGTACTCTTTTAAGAGCATTTCCAAAAAGCCGGATACCGCCGTCTGCCCGAAAACCAGGGAGAGAGACATGATCGAGGAGACCGCCCAAAACGCCGATATCTTGCCGAAGTGCCCGTGCCAGAGGCGGGGTGCAAGCAGAGGCCCCAAGGCTATGGAAAGAAGCATGCCCGCAAAAGGGATCGTGCTCCAGAGCGGCAGCGCCACTCCAAGTGCCTGAACTGCTTTGGAGCCATCCATATGAAAAGCCCTTTTTCTCTTCCCTTTTTTTGAAAAATATTATAGCAGGCCCCGGCGCGAAAATCCGGCAAGGAATTTTTTTTGGCAGTGCCTCGGGGCAAATTTCTTTCATGGGATAATCACAGTATTTTCACGTTTGTCAAATTGACAGGACGCCTGTGTTTTTATAAAGTATAAAACCATGGGAGAAAAATTCGAGGTCAGAGACAGAAGGACAATGGATTCACAAGGAAACCCAATAGCGGGGGAGGCACAAGGCAGCCCCAGAGCGGAAGCTGCCGTGCCGCCCAAAAAGGAACAGGGCCCCGCAGCTCCAAAAACGCCCGCCGCTAAAACGGAAGAGCAGGCGGCGCACGAGGGGAAACCAAAAGATATTCACGAAGGGCAGCATGGTGAGCATCATGAAGGGCAACACCGTGAACATCGGGAAGGGCATGTGCATGATGGTCCCGATTTCCTCTCTTTCATAGTGAACCTGGCCGGGATGGCCTATATGACAATGGGACTTGGTGAGGTCCCCACGGAGCCAAACCTCCCTGAGGCCAAATACATCATAGACTCCATAGGCATGCTGAAGGAAAAGACCAAAGGCAATCTTTCAGCCGAGGAGGAAAAGGGCGTTTCCGGACTCATCTATGAGCTGAAGGTAAATTTTTCCAAGGTGGCTTCGGGCAAAAAATCCTGGAAATGAGCATATCCGGAGGGTATGACGCCGTTTGACTGGCAGAGACGAATTTTGTTATTCTTTAATCTTAGAACCCATTGGAGGTTTTTTGAAAATGTCATCGCAGAAAAATAAGCCCCTCCCTCAGGACGGAAACGGCAGCTCCCCTGACAAAAAGAAGCTTTCCGCAAGGGAAGAAAAACTGCAGGAAATCAAAAACGAGCTCCTTAAGCAGAAGGAGGTCATACTTTGCGAGGCCGAAACCGCCATGACCGTGCTGCCTGAGCAAACCGTATTCCCCGACCTCGGAGACCAGGCGTCCGCCGAAACCGACCGCAGCTTCATGCTCAAGCTGAGGGGCAGGGAACAACGGCTGCTGAAGAAGATCGAAGAGGCGGTAGAGAGGATAGATTGCGGGACCTTCGGCATATGTGAAGTCTGCGGGGAGCCCATAGATATCAAGAGATTGAGAGCCAGGCCCGTCACCACTATGTGCATAGCCTGCAAAACGGAGCAGGAAGAGGACGAAAAACAATCCGGCCATTAGTCTTGCGGCTTATTTATCTTTCCACTTTTACCAAGAAGAAAAAGAAAAACTAAAATAAAATCCGGGATTGATCTAAAATTTTCCGGCCTTCAGATCGTATCCAGAATCGGCCAGCGCCTCTCCAAGCAGGTTGAAGCAGAAGGCGGTCAGCGCGATGGCCAGACCTGGCAGCACCGCTATCCACGGGGCTGAATAAATATAGTCTAACCCCTGGCTGATCATCGCGCCCCAGGTGGCGGCTGGCGGCTGCGCTCCCAATCCCAGAAAGCTAAGCGACGCTTCCGTGATGATATATCCCCCCAGCTTGACGGCCATAAGCGTAAGGGCCAGGGGCACGCACTGGGGCAGTATGTGGGCCCATATTATCCTTGGCCCCGAGGCCCCTATGGCCCTCGCCGCGTCAACGAACTGCGCCTCCCGGATGGAAAGCACATGGCCCCTTACCAGCCGGGCAAAGGACGCCCAGCCGACGGAGGCTATCGCCAGCATGACTGTCAGGGTGCCGGGGGGAAGCACCACGGATACCCCTATGGCCAGCAGAAGCGATGGAAAGGCCAGTATGAGATCCACAACCGCCATAAGCGCGGCATCCACTTTTCCTCCAAGGTAACCGGCGGTAAGCCCCACCGCAAGGCCCAACGTCATCGCGAAAAAAGCGGCAAGAAAAGAAACGCTTATCGAGACCTTTCCGCCGGCCAGCAGCCTGGCAAGTATGTCCCTGCCTTCCTGGTCAGTGCCCAAGAGGTGCCCGCTTGAAAATGAGGGCGGCTCCCTGAGGCTGTTCAAATGCACGCTCACCGGACTGTACGGATAAACAAGCGGCGCAAAGACCGACAGCGCCATTATTATGATGATCACAATGGCCGCGGCCCTGCCTTTAAGCGGAATATTCCCTATCTTCATTTTTGATCAAAGACCCTCACGCGGGGGTCAAGCACATGGTAGGCGATGTCCACGATCATGTTGACGATAATAAAAACGGCGGTGCCCACCAGGATGGTGCCAAGCACAACGGGGTAATCCCTCCTGAATATGCCGTCCACTGCGTATCTGCCGATGCCGTCCCAGCCGAAAATGGTCTCGGTAAGGACCGCGCCGTTCAGATAGCTGCCGAAATCAAGCCCCATCACGGTCACTATCGGTATGAGGGCGTTCCTGAGTATATGTACGGCGTTCACCCGCCATTCCCCTATCCCCTTGGCCCGCGCTGTTTTCACAAAAGGCATATCCATTATATCGAGGACCATCGTGCGCGTGACCCTGGCCAGGGTGGCCGCCGAAGGAAGCGCAAGGGTGATGGCGGGAAGCAGCAGAAAACGCAGGCCCCCCGTGCCGGATGGCGGCACCAGTTTAAGGCCCAGACTGATAAGCAGCATGAGCAATAGCCCGCTGAAAAAAACGGGCACGCTTATGCCGGCTATGCTTATGGAGCTTAAAAACAGATCGGTCCTGGTGCCGCGCTTTATGGCCCCCCAGAAACCGAGGCCCGCCCCAAGCGGCGCGGCCAGGAGCATCGCGGCCAGAGCCAACTTAAACGTGTTGGGGAATTTGACCTTTATCTCCCCCAGCACTTCCTTTCTTGTCGAATAGGAGCGCCCCATTTCCCCCCTCGACAGCATCCTTACATAATCAAGATACTGGACGATGAAAGGCCTGTCCGCCCCCATCTGCTTTCTTATGGCGGCGATGACCTGGGGGCTTGCCCTCTGCCCCACCAGCGCGAGGGCCGGATCGCCGGGAAGCGCCCTGGTTAGGGAAAATGTTATGAATGTGATGCCAAGAAGCAGGAATAGGGTGATAATGATCTTTTTAATGAGATAAATCAAGAAGCCCATGCCTGTTTATTATAAACTCAAAGTTGGATTTTATGCCCGTCCCTGTCCTATAATCTTTGGATGGCATACAAAGACCTGAGAGAGTTCATAAGCGCGCTTGAGAAGCGCTCCCTGTTAAAGAGGATCACCGCGCCTGCCGACCCGGACCTGGAGATAGCGGAAATAAACGACCGGGTCATCAAGTCCGGCGGCCCGGCGCTCATATTCGAAAACCCCAAGGGCTCACGAATACCGTGCGCCGTCAACCTATTAGGTTCCCGCGAACGGATGGAGCTTGCCCTCCAAGTGGAACACAGCCTGGACGAAATAGGCGGGCGGATGCTGGAGTTCCTGGAGCCAGACATCCCGGTAAACATAATAGAAAAACTGAAGGCCCTGCCCAAGCTGAAAAGGCTTGCCGACTTCATCCCTAAATATGTAAGGAGCGGCCCCTGCAAAGAGGTGGTCATAAAGGAAAAAGAAAACCCTTCGCTGGATATATTCCCGGTGCTCAAGACATGGCCGCTTGATGGGGGCAGGTTCATAACCCTTCCGATGGTATTCACGAAGGACCCGGAAACGGGAGAGAGAAACTGCGGCATGTACCGGATGCAGGTCTTTGACAGCAACACCACGGGCATGCACTGGCATATGCACAAAGACGGGGCCAGGCATTACAGGAAGGCGGCGGCCATGGGCGTGAGGCTGCCCGTTGCCGTGGCCATAGGCAGCGACCCGGCCACGCTTTATTCCTCGACGGCCCCGCTGCCCGAAGGGATAGACGAGATGCTGCTGGCGGGGTTTCTGCGCAGCGCCCCGGTGGAGCTGGTGAAGTGCGAGACCTCGGACCTGGAGGTCCCGGCAAACGCGGAGATCGTCCTTGAGGGCTATTGCGACCCTGGAGAACAAAGGCTGGAAGGCCCCTTCGGCGACCATACAGGCTATTACAGCCTTGCCGATATGTACCCGGTCTTCCATGTCACATGCATTACCATGCGCCGCGACCCCATATACACGGCCACCATAGTGGGTAAGCCGCCGATGGAAGACTGCTTTATCGCCAAGGCAACCGAACGGATATTCCTGCCATTGATCAAAAAACAGCTTCCTGAAATAGTGGACATGAACCTTCCCATAGAGGGAGTGTTCCACAATATGGCTGTCGTCTCGATAGATAAGAGGTATCCGGGCCATGCCCGCAAGGTGATGTATGCTCTTTGGGGCCTGGGGCAGCTGGGTTTCGTAAAGACGATCATAGTGATGGACAAATGGGTGAACGTGCAGGACATGTCCGAGGTGCTCTGGAGGCTGGGCAACAATATAGACCCCAAAAGGGACGTAGTCATCGTGGAAGGCCCCCTTGACGTGCTCGAGCATGCCTCCCCCCTGCCCGCTTACGGCGGCAAGATGGGGATCGACGCGACAAAAAAGACCCCCCAGGAAGGTTTTACCCGCCAATGGCCGCCGGACATAGAGATGTCGCCGGAGATCAAAAAACTGGTGGACGGAAAATGGAAGGAATACGGTCTCTGAAACAACAAAACCCGCCTTCAAGGGGTTTTTTTATTTTTTCCCGCTTACCCGCCTTTAATTTTTTTTAGACTTTTTTTGTTTTTTTTTGCGTCCCGACGGGACGCCTTTTTACCTTCAACAGTTCCCGCTGCGGGGGGCCGGCTTAGCCATGACGGCAGAAGAAAGGCTTGCGGGGTCGAAGTAAGGGCATTTCTCGCGCCTGCATCCGTGCGGGTGCCTTGAACTCCAGGAACATTTTGGCGCCCTGTCCTCCACCGGCAGGGAGATGCCCGATGCCTCTTTAAGGAAATCCACCGCCACGTTGATGCCCGCAAGCGCATAGGCCTTGCAGCAGCTTGGCCCGGTCAGACCCAGTATCTCTGAGGCCACCCTTGTTGCGGCCTCCATCGTAAGCCGCTGCTCCATGTCCTTGCCGCACTTTGAGCCGTAAAGTATGGAGATGCAGGCGCCCATGGCGGGCACAATGCCGCAGACCCCCGTAAGCCCGCAATAACCCCCGGCCGCCTGCCTCTCCAGACGCCTGAAGGCTTCTTCCGTGTCCTCATTGGTTACCTTTACCAGCCCCTGGTTTTTCAGGGCGGACATAAATGCCCCCGCGGCGATATATGCGTGCTCGCAGCCAAGCATGGGCACCATGGGCTGGCTGAACATGGCGACCGCTGTACGCAGGGGGTCCTTTTCCAGAGTAAGGAGCGACATCTCCCTGACCATCTTTTTGGCTTCCGCCCCATGGCAGGATTCACACAGGTAATGCCCGGACGGGCAGACTATATGAGCGTTTTCCTTCCGTCCGCAGACCGTGCAGGAAAGCTCGCGGGCGGCCGTCTCATATTGTAGGGTCATGCCGCAGATTGCGCAGTGTTCGGTTCCCTTTCCGGTTTCCATGTCCATTCTTAAAGTATATCAGATGCCGCCTGAAAATCCGTTGCGGGGGCGGCCGTCTTTTTCCGTGTCCCTGGCTATTGATAAAATAGGATTGGACGATGTATTTTATACCGTGAGCGGCACGGGGGGGGACATAAAGAAAGTGCTGATAGTAGACGATGAGCCTACTATCCTCCTCAGCCTGTCCCATCTATTGAGCAGTCCCGCCGTGTCGGTCATTACGACAGGCAAGATCGAGGAGGCCGAGGAGGCCCTCCTGACTCACCATATAGACCTGGTGATAGCGGACATACGCCTGAGCGGTGTTTACGGTTTCGAGGGGCTGCATCTCCTGGAGCACATAAAAAAGAACAGTCCATCCGCTGAAGTCATAATAATGACGGCTTACGGCACGCCAGAGATGAAAGAGGCCGCCTATGCCAGGGGCGCCTATCATTATTATGAAAAGCCGCTTGACATAAACGACCTTTTGCAAAAGGCAGAGGCCTGCGGGATACCCATACCCCCTCCCGGGAGAAAAGTGAAGGCCGTTCGCCCCCCGCATAACGAACTGAAGGATCCCGGCGGCAAACAGGGCAGTTTTCAGTTTTAGTTAAAAATTAAAAAAGGAACTAAGACTTTTTTATCTTTCTAAAATTCAGATCGAGGGCATCGTGACGGTCACGGCCGTACCCTCGCCTTTGGAGCTATTGATCTCTATGCGGCCGCCGTGGTCCTCCACTATCTTCCTGCATATGGGCAGCCCAAGCCCCGTACCCTCTTTTTTGGTCGTGAAAAAAGGGTCGAATATCCTTTCCATGTCGGCCTCCGCTATCCCCTTCCCGTCGTCCCGGATGGTTATAACGGCCATGCCGTTTTTACGCTCCGCCCTTATTTCCACCTGGCCGCAGGAGGCCCCTGCCGCGTTGTCCATGAGGTTTAAAAAAACCTGCCTGAGCTTGTTGCCGTCCCCCTCTATCCTAAGCGGGGCAGGGCAGCTGAACAGGACCCTGGGCTGATAGCCGTTGAGCCTCAGGCTGTTGACAATGTCCTCGAAAAAAAAGTCCACGTCCAACCCGGCCACCTCCAGCCTCGAGGGGCGGCTGTAGAAAAGAAGGTCCTCTATGAGGGCTTTCATCCTGCCGGTTTCCTTTAGCATGGCGCTTATTAGGCCCTGGTGGCGGGGGGACGGCATCTCTCTTTCAAGTATCTGCCCGATCGCCTGTACGGCGAAAAGCGGGTTTCTTATCTCGTGGGCCACTCCGGCCATAACCTTCCCCATGGACTCAAAATGCTGTTTTTTGCTTATCTCCGCCCGCAGCTTCTTTATCTCGGTGAGGTCCCTGAAAACCACGATAATCCCCTTCTGCCTCCCGTCATGGTCCATGAGCTGGGAATTCGTGAACCCGATGGGCTTTATCCTGCCGCCCTCCGTTTTAATGTTTATCTCACGGTTAAGGTTGGGGATGATCCTTTTCATCTCTTCCAGCCCATCGCTTATTGAGTCTATATATCTGCCGGCGGCATCCTCAGCGGACAGATCGAGCATGTCCAGACCCGACTGGTTCATCCTCAGCACCTTCCCGTTTTCATCGAGCACCGCCACACCGCTGGCCGTGGAGTTGAATATGGCCTCAGAGAATTCCTTTTCGGCCGACAGGGTGCGGTAATTAAGCTCCGATTCCGCCAGCATATCTTCTTTCATCGATAGTTCGGCCATCGGGGCAAGGAGCATCCTTCTTACAATAAGCACAACCCCTCCGCAGGCGGCAAAAGCCGCATAAAAGGCCAGGACCAGCGCAGCCTCAGGCTGGCTGCCCGGTTTGTCCACCGCAAGAAAGGAAAAAGCAAGCACCCCGAACGAAACGAATATCCAGGCAAGCAGAAGAATGACCAGCTTCATTTTCATGCCGGATGGCCGCATCAGCCCCGCACCTTTCAGAAATGAGGCAGGCCCTTTGCTACCCATTGGGCGGATAAAAGCGAGTGGCGTCCTTTGGGAGTTTTCCGTTTCTGCACCAACTGGGCTGCTTCCCCATTGGCACCCTGGCCCGTTGCCCTTTTTGATAAAATTCAGAATGTTTTTATTTCTTGCCATTTGTCCGGCGTATTATATCAAAAAGAGCCATAAAAATCGGTGACGGCGGCTAAAGGGATTTTCTGCAACTTAAAATCCCATTTTCCCGGCCGCTTCCCTCACCGAATAGGTTTTTGCCTCTTTGCCCATTTCCTTCCATGGGTCACCCCGCCGCCCAAGCCGCGCAAAGATGTTTTTTATCGTGTATTTTGAGGCGGAGAGCTTGAACCTCCGGTCTTCCACCTCCTGCCAGTCCACAGGCGCGGCAACCGGAGCGCCCGACTTTGCGCGCACCGCGTAAGGGGCCACCGCGGTCTGCGCGTACGCATTGCGGTAGGTGTCTATAAAAAGCCTCCCCTCCCTCTTCCGCTTCACGAACTCGGCCGTAAAGTGCTCAGGGGCCATCTCCGCGCAAAGCTCCGCGATGCGGGCGGCGAAATCCCTCGTTTCCCTGAAATCGGCCTGCCTGTCCAGAGGGACAACCACGTGCAGCCCCCTGGAGCCGGTCGTCATGACATAGGGCTCAATGGCCGCCTGGCGCAGTACCTCCCTCAGTATCAGAGCGGCGTACCGCACAGGCTCGAAAAAATCAAAAAATCCCCTGCCCCCGTTATTATTTCCTGGAGGGTCCAAGTCAAAGGCCATCCTGTCCGGATAGCGGGCTTTTTCGTCCGCCAGGCTCAGCCAGACATGAGGGATACACGCCAAATTCGCCAGATATACCAGCGTGGCCTTGTTTTCAATAGTTATCATGGTCATCTGTTTGCGCTTCCGTCTTCCGTGCGGACCGGCTCCAATTTTTCCGCCCTCTTTTTTGTCTTCCCCTTCAAGGTCCACTTCCACCCGGTTGATCCATTCGGGGAAATAAGAGGGGGCCTTCTTCTGGTAAAACTTCTCCTCTTCCGGGCCTCCGGGGAACCTGTGCAGGGTGACGGCCCTCCCCTTTATAAGGGGCAGCATTACCGGCGCCATACGGCCGTAGTATTCAATGAACTGCCATTTCGTTATGCCCGGCTCCGGGAAAAGGACCTTTTCCAGATTGGTAAGCTCGATCTCATGCCCCTCTATGCTGACCGTTCGCGAATTTTTTCTTTTTCTCCCATTCATGGTGCTTTTTTAAAAAACGAAGATGAAGACTCCTTCCGGACCTCTTCCGGCCTCTTGTCGGCCCTTAGCCCCTTGAAACTGGGGTGCCTGAGGAGACCGTCCCTCGTCCATTCGCCAAAGGATATCTCGCATACCATGCGGGGCCGCACCCAGTGGACGCCCTTTTTGGGGATGATGCCGGGATTTTCGATAGGGGCAAAAGGCATAGCGCCCGTTTCGAGCAGGCTTAGTTTTTCATAGAGGTCTTTCTGCGTACGCTCGTCAAAACCAGCGCCCACTTTGCCGGAATATGCCAGCCTGCTATTGTCGTAATAGCCTAAAAGCAGCGCGCCAAAAAAAGCACCAGGGCGGACTTTCCCGCCCGCGCTCTTTGGATCGGTATAGCCGCAGATAACGAACTCCTGAGATGCCGCGCACTTGAACTTCTGCCAGTCCGGGGAGCGCTTCTGCACGTATGGCGCTTGGGCCCGCTTCGCTATTATCCCTTCCATGCCTTTGCCGCACTGCCGCCTGAAAAGGGCACGTCCGTCCTTGGAATGCCTGGTGTAGCGGAGGGGGCCGCCCCAGGAAAACGCGTTTTCGAGCATACCTTTTCTTATCCACAGGGGAAGGGCCATCAGGTCCTGCCCTTCCATGTACAGGAGGTCGAAGATGTAATAGAAAACCTCTATGCCGCTAAGAAGCGATTTTCGGGGATCCGATATCTGCATCCGGGGCTGTAGTTGAGAGAAGCTGGGCAAACCGTTTTTAAAGGCGACGACCTCTCCGTCAACTATGAAGCCGTTTACCGGCTGCTCAAGCAACGCGGGGAGCAGCTCCGGATAATTGCCGTTAAGGTTCTTCCCGTTCCTTGAGAGGAGCCTTACAGCCCCCGCCTTCCCGCCCGGCTTACCCGCCGCCTTGAACGCTATGCAGCGCTGCCCGTCCAGTTTGGGCTCAAATATCCATCCGTCAAGTTTTTCAGGAGGCGGGGCGGGGGAGACGGCAAGCACTGCAAGCATCGGGGAGAGTTTTTCGGGCTGGGGCCTTGCAATTGTTTTACGTATGACATCCTCAAAGGAGGGCATATTACGGGCAGTGTCCTTCGAGCCGGGCGGCTTGCGCACGGCATTTTTCAGGGGAGGACCCATTTATTTTTCAACTTTTTATTTTTATCTTGAGTGTCCCTTGCTTTCTTCATGTTCTTCTAACGCCCTTTTCAGTTCAAGGAACCTGAGCAGTCCGGTCTTGGTTATGAGCCCCATGAAATGCCCGTCCTCCATCACAAGGAGCCTGCCGTCCTGCCTCATCCTTCCGAATGCCTCGGTAAGAGAGGTTTCAGGCGAGACGATGAACTTGCCGCTCAAGGGGGTCATGACCTCCCTCACCGACTTTACGGGAAGCGCGCTTTCAGGAACCCCCAGCACATCGGATATAGAAACAACGCCCACCGGGGTGGTCCCATCGAACACAGGGAACCCCTTGTATCCGTAGTGGAGGAAATAATCTTTTATCAGCCTGTCCAGTGGCTCATCGGGCGGCACCTTCACAACTTCATGGACCATTATGTCCCCTACCCGGGCGGTCTCAAGCATGTGCCTGAGGACCAGCTCCTTGTAGCCGCTTTGGGCGGCGCTCCTAAGAAATATGCCGATGAACACCAGCCACAACCCGCCAATGAGCGCCCCCGCCAGCACCTGCAAACCGCCCCAGATAATCAGGAACACGGCGAATATCTTTCCTATGCCGGAGGCCAGTCTTGTGGCCTTCTGGATAGACCCCTTTTTGGCCCAGTATATGGCCCTCAAGACCCTGCCGCCGTCCAGCGGGAATCCCGGTATAAGGTTAAAGACGCCCAGGGCCGCGTTCACAAGCGCAAGATAGGCAAATACGGCAGTGACGATCGGGCGGGCAAACTGCCCGGTAAACATACTAAGCACATAAAAGATGCCTGCCAGCACAAAACTGCTTAAGGGGCCTGCCGCGGCTATCCTGAGCTCGCTGGACGGGTCCTTTGCCTCTTCCCCCAACTGCGATACGCCGCCGAACACAAAAAGGGTTATGGATGGCACCGAAAGCCCGTGCCTGATGGCTACCAGCGAATGCGCTATCTCATGCGCCAGCACGGAAGCGAAAAAAAGGAGCGTGGCCGAAAGTCCCGCGATCCAGTAGACGAGAACGGACTCCCTGGGGAAGGCACGCGGGAAATAGCCGGCCGAAAGGCTCCATATTATAAGGAAAAAGATTATGAACCAGGAAAAATCTATGGCTATCTGGATGCCCTTGATGCGAAAGAGCTTTATTCCGCCAATGTTATTTTTGTTGCTTTTTCCCTTCGCGGAAGGCGATGCTCCATCCATTGGTCTATTACCTCCTCCTGAATAAGATTATAGGGCAGAAAGGAGAGCCTGCATACCAGCGCTGCCCTCCTAAAAAAAATCCATATCAGACCCGGCGATGAGGGAAAAGGACTGTCCGTTCTTTGACAACAAGCCCTTATTCTGTTATTTTAAGGGATGACCGCAAGCGTAATCGGCAATAAAAAGCTTGTTACGGCAGCCAATTCCCTCCTTGCGGGCCTGCTCGCCATAACCTGTATTTTCCTTATAAGGGATTTCATATCTTTTCACCTGGCGGGTAATGCCCTTCATGCAACCGGAACCGCCGTCCGGGCGCCGTCCGCCGGGCAGCCTATTCCGGGGCTTATGGATTATGCAGCCGTGACGAAAGACAATATATTCGGATTTCCCCCGATGGACCTGAAACCCCTTACGGCCTCTTCCGCGCAGGCGCCGCCGGCCTCAGTTAACCTGATAGGCACCGTTTCGGGGACAGAAGGTTATGCTGTGGTGCTCAGAGACTCAAAAGAGGAGCTTTACAAGGCCGGACAGATGATACCGGGGGTCGGATACTTAAAGACCATCAGGAAAGATTCAGTCGATATCGCCGCCGCCCAGGGAGGCGGAGACCTCAAGCTTCAGCTCAAGGATATCGCTCATATAGAGAACGCATCCGCTGGCCCGTCCACCGGAAGGATGTCCCAGCCCCCGCAGAACCGGTTTGTCAGCAGTGCCGGACAGGACTCCTATGTCCTTAACAAAAGCGCGGTGGCTGACGCCATACGAAACCCCACAAAGATACTCGCAGACGCCCGAATGCTGCCCAATATGGTAAACGGCAAACAACAAGGGTTTGTTATGCGGGAGATAAAACCCGGCGGTCTGTTCAGCGATCTGGGATTACAGAACGGGGACGTCCTCCTCAAGGTGAACAACAATGAGCTCAATGGACCGGATGTGGCCCTGAGGGCCTTTAGCGCGCTCAGGGGACTGGACAGGGTAGACCTCGACGTCATACGGGGCGGCCAGAAACTAACGCTTACATACCAGATAAAGTAAAAAAAAGAAAAGAAAAGAAACAGGAAAGGCCCATTGCTAAGAAAAACGGCGCTCGTTACATTGATTGTGCTCATTCTTTATGCCCGGGCCTGGGCGGCCGGGAAGATAACGATGGATTTCGTGGACGTGGAGCTTTCCACATTCGCAAAGTTCGTGAGCGACACGACCGGCAAGAACTTCGTTTTTGACGACAGGCTGAAAGGCAAGGTAACGGTCATAACCCCTGCCGGATTGAACAAGGACGCCACCTTCAAGCTCTTCACCTCGGTCCTGAACCTGAAGGGCTTTACGCTGCAGCCCACAGGGGCAAACGTCTACAAGATAATCCCCGTATCGGATGCCAGGCAAAACGGGCTTCCGGCCATGACAACGCATGTAAATGATAATTACATGGTCAGGCTCATCCCGCTTAAGTACATCTCTCCTTCCAACGCGGTGAGGTTCCTGAGCCCGGTCGTCTCCAGGGACGGCTATATAGCGGCCTTCGACCAGGGCAATTATCTGCTGGTAATAGACACGGGCCTTAACATCAGCAAGATAATGGGGATACTGGACGTTATAGACCAGGCGCCCATCGCGCAGCAAAGCGAGGTCGTTTTCCTTAAAAGCTCAAGCGCCGAGGACGTTGCCCGCATACTGAACGAGAGTATTCCCAAGAAAGTGCCCTCCGGGCCGGACCACGCCATTGCGGACCCCAGGCTCAATGCGGTCATACTCATAGGCGACCAGGTTGAAAAAGAGACGATGAAACGGCTCATCAGCCTGCTGGATGTGCCGTCGAAGCTGGTCTTAAGCGGCATACATGTATATTTCCTGGAACATGCGGACGCAACGGAACTTGCAAAGACCCTCCAGGGGCTCGTTGGCGCAAAGACGGCAGGCCCTCCCGGCATAAGGCAGCAGACGGAGGCCGGGCAGAAGATAAGCATAACGCCCGATAAGGGCACGAACGCCCTGGTGATCTCCGCCTCGCAGGCGGACTACCAGGGTCTTTTGCCTGTCATTAAGAAACTGGACAGGGCCAGAAGCCAGGTATACGTGCAAGCCATGATCGTGGAGGCTTCACTGAGCGATCTGCTGACCCTGAACGCCCAATGGCGCGGCACGGTCACAAAGGGGGGCCAGCCCCTCTTTATAGGCGGCGTAGGCACTATCGATTCCACCGCGATCCAGAACATCGTAAGCGGACTTTCAGGGGTGAGCGTAGGGGGGCTTGGAAACATCCTTAACATACCCGTCACCACAACCGTGAACGGGGTCATTCAGACCTCCACACTCAGCATCCCCGGCTTCGCCGCGCTTTTTAATCTGAGCCAGTTCAGGGACGCCGTGCATGTCCTGAGCACCCCGCAGATATACACCTCTGACAACCAGGAGGCCGAGATACTGGTCGGCCAGAACGTACCCTTCCCTGTCAGCAGCCAGACGACTACCGGCGCGGTGGCAACGGGAGGGGTCATAAGTTCCGTCGAAAGACAGGACGTGGGCATCAAGCTTAAAATAACGCCCCATATTACGGAAGGCGACGTTGTAAAGCTGGACATCTACCAGGAGATATCCAGCGAGGTATCCCCATCCGTGTCCGGAACGAACCTGGTGAACCTGCTTTCAACGGTGGGACCCACTCTGGACAAGCGCTCCACCAAGACGTCCGTATTCGTAAACGACGGGCAGACGATAGTCATCGGCGGGCTCATGTCTGAAAACGACGAGGACACCGTGACAAAAGTCCCGCTGCTGGGCGATATCCCCATTTTGGGGAACCTGTTCAAATACAGGACCGTCAACAAACAGAAGACGAACCTGCTGGTCTTCATCAGCCCCACTGTCATAAGGACGCCGGACGACATCGGGAAGGTCACGCGGGATAAAACGGAGGAATTCGGAAAGAAGACCCACACTTACATCGAAGGGGAGCTTCTCGTTAAATTCAGAGACGGCGTAACCGACGAAGAGGCCAGGCGCATCCTGGGCAGAAAGGGCATAGAAGTGGTTGTGGCGAACGCCAACCTCTACCTGGTGCAGTTCGGGCCGGAGCGGAACGTAATGGAGGTGGCCAAAGAGCTGCGAAAAATGCCCGAGGTCCTGAGCGCAAAGCCCAATTATTCCGTAGATACCAAGAGGCAGAATGAATAAAGGCAAAGACGTAAAGATAGACAGGATATCGGAAGAGGACGTGGAACTGCCGCTTCTGGCCTCGGTCCCCCTTTCCTATGCCAGGGGCAACATGCTTATGCCCTTGAGGAGGGAAAACGGGGACTTTCTGGTGGGGGCGGTTTCCGGCCAGGAAGGGGTGTTCGCCCTTTTCGACCTGGCCAGGGAGATGTCTCTTAAGCCTAAGGCGCTCTGGGGGGACAAGGCCGTTGTCCTTGAGGCCATAAACCGTTATTACGGGCAGCTGGGGAGCGCAAAGGAAGTAATGGCGGACATCCGGGAGGACGACCTTTCCTCGGTCGCCACCGAGTTTGAAAGGCCCAAGGACATCCTTGAGCTCACCGAGGAGGCGCCGATAATAAGGCTCCTGAACGCCCTTCTGAAGCAGGCCATGAAGGACAGGGCAAGCGATATTCACATAGAGCCCTTCGAGAAGGAACTGGAAGTAAGGATACGAGTTGACGGGGTGCTCAAAAAGATACTGGCCCCGCCCAAGATAATACAGGACGCCCTGGTAAGCAGGGTCAAGATAATGGCAAGCCTTGACATAGCGGAAAGGCGTCTGCCCCAGGACGGCAGGATAAGGCTCCTTGTCGGGGGAAAGGACATAGACATCAGGGTTTCCCTTATACCCACCATCCACGGGGAGCGCGTTGTCATGAGGCTGCTGGACAGGCGGGGAGGCTCGATAGGGCTCACGGACCTGGGGATGGACGAGGCTATGAGGGAGCAGTTCGACGGCCTCCTTTCAAGGCAGAACGGCATAATCCTGGTCACCGGCCCGACCGGAAGCGGAAAGACAACCACGCTGTATGCCGCACTCCGGAAGATTTTCTCTGAAGAAAAAAATATAGTCACTATAGAGGACCCCGTTGAATACGAGCTTTCCGGCATAGGGCAGATACAGATAAACCCGAAAGTGGGGCTCACGTTCGCCTCCGGGCTGCGCTCAATACTCCGGCAGGACCCCGACGTCATAATGGTGGGCGAGATCAGGGACCTGGAGACCGCGCAGATAGCCATACAGGCGTCCCTTACCGGCCACCTTGTTCTGAGCACTCTACACACCAATGACGCGGCTTCCGCGATAACCAGGCTCATAGATATAGGGGTGGAGCCTTTTTTGGTTGCGTCCTCCCTGGCGGGCGTGCTTGCGCAAAGACTTGTGCGCAGGAACTGCTCTTATTGCAGCGCGCCATATGAGAGCGCTCCTTCCGGGGCCGCCCTCGCGCCTGACGCCCTTATTATGCAAAATGCCCTCCTGGCGCAAAATAAGGATGCGGCAGGCATAAAAGCATCGAGAGGCAGGGGCTGCGAGCGGTGCGGGGGTTCCGGCTATCTGGGCAGGGCTGGGATATTCGAGTTCCTTGATGTAGTCCCGTCCATAAGAAAGCTCATCACGGAGAGGGCTGATGCGAAGAGCATCGCGGAAAAGGCCATCTCCGAAGGGATGAGAACCTTGAGGATGGACGGTCTCTTAAAAGTCTCAACAGGCCTTACGACCCCGGAAGAGGTTTTCAGGGTCACGCAAAAAGACGATGCCGGCGTTCAGGTATAAGGCATACGCAGCCTCGGGCAACGAGACCTCCGGGACAATAACAGCCGAAACGGAAAAGCAGGCGGTCCTGAAGCTCAGGGAGCAAGGCGTTTTCCCCCACCAGGTCAGCCTCCGGAAAACGTCGGCCTCCAAGGCGAAACCCGATACGCTGCCCTTCATAACCAGACAATTGGCCCTGCTTACGGCCTCCGGAGTAACAGTCCTCGACGCGCTGAGGAGCCTGTCCACCGAGACAAAAGGCCACTGGGGCGACCTGCTTGGCAACATAGCCGACGACGTCTCCTCAGGGATGAGCCTTTCCCGCGCGCTGGGGCAATAT
>JAKAMR010000028.1 GCA_021812785.1 Nitrospirota bacterium | reverse complement strand
GAAATCCGGCGCCGGCACCGGCATCAGATGGAATTCTCCCGTGGGCCCGGCAAGGCTGGATTTCGCATGGGCCCTGGAACCGGGCCACCCCTTTCATATCTATGTGAGCATAGGGCCGGAGATATGAAGCGCGCGGGCAGATATGCGCTTGCCACCCTGGCCACCCTGGCCGCGGTCTTTTTTGCCGCGGTCTTTTTCCTGATGACTTCCCAGACGGTGCTGAGGCAGGTATTTTCCAGGTTTTTTGCCCCTGCCGGGCTCTCCGTAAAAAGCATAAGCGGCAGGCTTGCGGGGCCCGTGAGGCTTGAAGGAATATCGTGGGACCTGAAAGGCACAAAGGTCAGGATAGGCTCGTTAACCATGGACTGGAGACCGGCGGAGCTTATATACCTGGATTTTCATGTAACAAGGCTTGATATAGTGAATATGCAAGTTGAGGCCCCAAGGAAGCGAAAACCCTCGCCGCCTAAGGCCAGGCCGCTTCCCCAACTGCGCCTGCCCTCGTTTTTGACCGTGCGGCTTGGTGGCGTAAAGGCTGAAAATATCGAATACGTGCCAGCCGCACCTAAAAAGCCGGTTGTGATCAGGCGCCTGGCCCTGGGCGCCGCAATGCGCGGGATAACCCTTCAGATACATGACCTGCAGGCAAGCGGTCCCGGCTTTTCGTTTGACATCCGGGGAAAGATCAACCCCCAGGACAGCTATCCGCTTACACTTAAAACGCGGTGGACCTTTATCCACGGGGCTTATCCCGCAGCAAGGGGGGCAGGAAGGCTGTCGGGCACGCTTGACCGGCTGCGCATAACGCAGTCCATAAGTCCGCCCTACAACATGAATGCGGATTTCATCGTCTCCGGCATTTCAGGAATGAAAGGGCTGGGCGGGGAAGAAGAAAAACCCGTGTGGAACGGCAAGCTGAGCTGGCATGCCCTGCGGTTGCCGCCCGCTCCGGGCAAGAAACCTCCCATCATTAGCACAAGCGGAGAGCTTTTTACAAAAGGAAACACCGGAGCATACAGCATGTATCTGGACATGTTTTTTTCACTGGCAAAGGTCCAAAAAAGAAAAAACATCCCCCCAAACCGGATGGTCCTGGCGGGCAGCGGAGACGCAACGGGATTTTCGATAAGGAAATTAAGCGGCAGCATCCTGGGAGGCAGACTGCGCGGAAGCGGAAGGATCAGCTGGAAAAAACCGCAGGTGGGCTGGACGCTTACCCTGGGCGTAAAAGGGCTTGCACCGGGGCTGGTCTCTCCTGAATGGCCGGGGACGGTGGACTTCGAGGCCAGCACAAGCGGCAGCATCGCCGGAGCAAGGCGTAACATAACCCTGGACATCGCATCGGCCCGGGGCAGGCTGAGGGGATATCCGGTACGCGCAAGCGGCAGGCTCATGATGAAGGACCAGAGTCTTTTCATCCCCCGGTTCGAGGCCCGCTCCGGACGGACGCTCATTACTGTCTCCGGTTCCGCAACCCCGGCCATGGTCTCCGGAAGGCCCGTCCGCCGGTGGGATTTTTCCTGGGGCATAAGCGCAAAAAATCTGGCAGAGCTTCTTCCCGGAGCGGGCGGTTCCTTGTTTGCCAGAGGCACGGTGAAGGGACTGGGCAAAAAGCCTGTTGTGGCCGCCAGGATGGCGGGCGCGGACACGGCATATAAAACATACGGGATCAGAACCTTCCATGCGGCCATGAGAATAGACCTCTCCGGGCGTACCGCCTCAGACGTGGCCCTGAGCGGCTCCGGACTCAAGGCCGGCAAAAGACAGGTCAGGATGGTCCGGCTGACTGCCGCGGGAAAGCTGCCGCGGCACCGCATAGCCCTCTTTGCGGAAGGTAGGAAGACTGTGCTCAGGCTTGCGCTTGATGGCGGCTATCGCGCGGGCCTCTGGAGCGGAGATATATCGAGCCTGGACATATCGGAAAATGGGTACGGCACATGGAGGCTCCTTCACCCCTCTCCGCTTACCCTTTCAAGGGATGCCGCGTTTTTGAACGGCTGCGTGGCAAGCGGGGCGGCGAGGCTGTGCCTGCTTGCGGACTGGAAAAAGCCCAAAGGGGCGCGGGTAAAGATGTCCGCCTACGGCGTGCCGCTTGGCCTTTTTGCGCCCATGATGCCCCGGGGCCTTTCCGTTACGGGCATGCTGGGCGGCGGCGCGGACATCTTCTACTCCCAAAAAAAGACGCTCACCGGAAATGCGGACATCAGGCTTTCAGGAGGCTCGCTTGCCTACAGCCTGAAAGGAAAGACGGTCCGGCGCTCCTTCAGGGAAAGCACGCTTCAGATGGTGGGCACCGCGCAGGCGGTGCTGGTGAAATTTGACATGCCGTTTATGGAGGGCGGAGGGATAAATGGCCGGGTAAGCATTTCACCCCCGGGTTTTTCGCCAAGTCCAAGGGGGCCTGCCCCTTTTCAGGCCAGGGCGCAGATGTCCATGGCGGGCGTGCCGGCCGGACTTTTTGCCCCGGTGATGCCGCCAGGGGTGGCCGCCGGGGGCACGCTTAACGCTGACGCCGACATCTCGTATGTGCAAAAAAAGGCGCTTACGGGCAAGGTGGACATCAGGCTCACCGGCGGGTCGCTTGCCTACAGCCTGCAGGGCAGGAGCCTTAGGCTTAACTTAAGGGAGAGCACGCTTCAGATGGTGAGCACAGCGAGGCAGGTGCTTTTGAGACTGGATGTCCCCTTTGCGCAGGGAGGCGGGATAAAGGGCCAGCTTATTGCCTCGCCCCCGCCCGTGCAGGGCATCGCCGCCAAAGAGCAGCCACCCGGGCCGTCAAAAAAGGCAAAAACCGGGGAAAAGCCGGCAGGAAGACCGATCGCGGTAAAAGGGGACATCCATATGGAAATCCCGAACCTGGAGATACTCGCCTCTGTGCTGCCCGCCGTAAAGAACGTGCGCGGTGTCTTGCTGGCCGATATCGGCGTATCGGGCAATCTTCCGCATCCCGGCATAAGTGGCAGGCTGGCCCTGGAAAAGGCCTCCGTCATCCTGCCACGCCTGGGCATAACTGTTGGCGGCTCCGTGACTGCGGCCAGCGCCGGGCAAAACAGGTTCCATGTCCAGGGCAGCTTCACCTCCGGGGGCGGCAATATGGATTTGAAAGGGGACATAGTCCGCACCCCGGCGAAGCTCTGGTCGCTGGCGCTGGGGATCAAAGGGCAGAACTTCCAGGTGGTCAATACCCCGGAGGCCAAGGCAACTGCAAGCCCGGACCTGGCAGTGGCCCTTCAGGACAAAGAGGCCGTTGTACGGGGTGTGGTGACCATACCCGAGGCGGACATTAAACCTGTGGAAGTGTCCGGGGCCATAAGGCCTTCCCGCGATGTTGTGGTGGTCGGCGAAAGAGGGGAACCCGTAAAGGTGGCGCAGTGGAAGGTCCATGCGGACGTAAAGGTCATATTGGGGAAAAAGATATCCTTTAAAGGGTTTGGCCTCAAGAGCGTGATCGCCGGGGAAGTCACGGTGCATGAGGAGCCTGGCAGGACCGCCACCGGGCAGGGGACGCTTGTTATCGTCAAGGGCACGTACAAGGCCTACGGACAGGACCTGACCATCGAAAACGGAAGGCTCCTTTACAGCGGCCAGCCGGTGAACGATCCAGGGCTTTCCATCAAGGCGGTAAGGAAGGTCCAGGAGGTGACAGCTGGAATCGACGTTTCAGGCACCCTCAAGAGGCCGAAGGTCACCCTCTTTTCCCAGCCGGCGATGGACCAGACCGAGGCGCTCTCCTATCTTATCCTGGGCAAGCCGGTAGGCTCGGCAACCGGCTCCCAGGGCAACCTGCTCTACGGCGCGGCCACCTCGCTTGGCCTTGCGGGCGGCGCTCTCCTTGCAAACAGGATCGGTGCGCTCTTTGGCATCAAGGCTTCAGTGGAAAAGACCCCGCCGCAGACACCGGCAGGCAAGGAGCAGGCCACGCTGTTTCTGGGACGATATCTTTCGCCAAGGCTGTATGTGGCATATGGCGTGGGCATATTCGAAACAAGCAACGTCTTCAGGGTCCGCTACCGGATAACAAAGGATTGGCTGGTGCAAACGGAGGGCGGGACGGAGACAGGCGGCGACGTGCTTTACAAACTGCAGTGGCAGTAGCGGCTATTGACTCCGAATTTCAAGGTGATAGTCTATAAAAAATCCGGATTTCCGATAAAAAAATGGAGGAATATTATTTATGGCCGGTCCGGCAGTGCTTGAGGCCGGGGCCCAGGCGGAAAGCTGTGAGTTCGAGCGTCCGAAACCCTTCAGTCTGTTCATCTTTGGCGCCACCGGGGACCTGACCAGAAGAAAGATAATGCCATCGCTTTATCAGCTGAACACGCTGTCCCTGCTGCCAGGGCACTTCCTGATAGTGGGCTCCGGGAGAAAAAGCATGAGCACGGAGGAGTTCAGGCGGCAGATGCGGGCGGCGGTCCTTAGTGCGCAACCGGCCGGCGGATTCGACGAGAAAAAATGGCAGGAGCTTGCGGACAGGCTGCGCTACATGCCCATGGGAAGCCCGGAGACTTATGCCGGAATGCTTGCAAAATGCGCCCCGCTTGAAGGCCGCTACGGGACCTGCGGAAACCGCATTTTTTATCTTGCGGTGCCTCCTTCCGCATTCGAAGATGTCATAACGAACCTTGGGGAAGCGGGTGCTTCGGCAGAGCCCCCGGATGGAGGGGAAAACGGCGGATATTCACACATCGTGGTTGAAAAACCCTTCGGGCGGGACCTCGAATCGGCCAAAAGGCTGAACAGCCTCCTCAGGAAGTATTTCAAAGAGGAGCAGATATACCGGATGGACCATTTCCTGGCAAAGGAGACCGTCCAGAACATCCTGATGTTCAGGTTCGCAAACTCCATTTTCGAGCCGGTCTGGAACAACCATTTCATAGACCATGTGCAGATAACCGCGGCCGAGGCCATCGGCATAGAGTACAGGGGGGCATATTTCGAGGAGGCCGGGGTGCTCAGGGACATGTTCCAGAACCATATGCTGCACCTGCTGGCCCTTACCGCCATGGAGCCCCCCTCCGCCTTTACGACCGCAAAGGTAAGGAGCGAGCGGGCCAAGGTGCTTGGGTCCATAAGCAGGCTTGACCTGCAGAAGATGAATGAGTTCCTGATCCTGGGCCAGTACGGACGGGGGAGAACGGACGGCGAAGTCCCGGCTTACAGGGACGAGCCGGGCGTTTCCCGGCTTTCCAATACCGCCACGTATGCAGCCCTGAAGCTGGAGGTGGAAAACTGGAGGTGGCGCGGCGTCCCTTTCTACCTGCGTTCCGGCAAGAGACTGTCAGGCCGGAGGGGGGAGATATCGATACATTTCAAGCCTGTGCCTCACACCCTATTCAGGCAATACACAGGGGAAAGGATAGAGCCCAACACCCTTACCCTGTGCATACAGCCCGAAGAAAAAATGGATCTTTTCCTTCAGGCAAAGCAGCCCGGCTCCAGGATATGCCTTGGCCCGGTCAGGCTCGATTACAAGTATTCAAAGGGCGCTACGGCGGATTATGCCAGAATCCTCCTTGACTGCATGCAGGGTGACCAGATGCTCTTTGCTTGCGCAGAGGAGGTGGAGGCCTCCTGGGAGCTCCTTTCGCCGGTGATAGGCAAAACGGATTCCATGGAGATGAAGGATTTTCCGAATTACGCGGCGGGCTCTTCGGGGCCTGCAGAGGCGGATGCCCTGCTTGCAAGGGACGGGCGGGCCTGGGACCCTCTGTGATCCGGTCCAGCGGCTTTTACTTTACAAATTAAAATCGGGCGTCTGCCTGTATGGTTTTTTTAAAATGCTGTTTTCGGGGTCAGGGTAGGGATCGCTTTATTTTAAAGTGTTCTTTGCGGCCCTGCGGATCGCCTTTTTGATCGAGGGATATGTGCCGCAGCGGCAGAGGTTGCCTTCCATGGCCTTTATTATCCGGGCCTCGGACGGCCTGGGGTTTGCCATGAGCAGCGCCGCCGCCTGCATGACCTGGCCAGGCTGGCAGTACCCGCACTGCGGCACCCGTTCCTCTATCCAGGCCTTCTTTACCGGGTGGTCTTCGGGCAGGCCTTCGATGGTGACCACGGAAAAATCCTTGCCCGCCACCGATGAGACCGGGGTCACGCAGGAGCGCACCGCCTTCCCGTTCACATGCACCGTGCAGGCTCCGCACTGGGCCATCCCGCATCCGTATTTTGTCCCGGTAAGACCGAGGTCCTCCCTTATGACCCATAAAAGAGGTTTTTCGGGAGGCACATCGAGGTTGTAGCGCTTTCCGTTTACCGTGATGGATATCATGGGCCCTCCAGTAAATTCTATTTGTCTTTGCGGCAAGTGTAAACATGTTGCGGCATCGTCCGTCAGGTCATAGACTTTATGGGAAGATGGACATCTATGAGGAACTGGCGAGGTTAAAGGGGCAGCGCGTCCCATGCGCGCTTGCAGTAATTGTGCAGAGCTCGGGCTCCACCCCGCGTAAAGAGGGGGCGAAGATGCTTGTGCGGAAGGACGGCACGGTCCTTGGCACACTTGGGGGCGGCTGCCTGGAGGCCGAGGTGACAAGCAGGGCGCTGATGGCAATGAAGGACGGATTTCCCGTTACCGCCCACTTTGACCTGACCGGAAAAGACCCCGCTCCGGGTGGTCTTGCAGGAGGCGGGGGAGGGCTTGTCTGCGGGGGAAGGGTGCTTGTCTACATAGAGCCGGTTGTCCCCGGGCCGGACCTCATCATCCTTGGGGCCGGGCACGTGGGCCGCGCGCTGGCAGCAGCAGGCGTCTTTGCCGGGTTCCGGGTGACGGTGATCGACGACCGGCAGGAGTTTGCAAACAGCCGGAACATCCCCCAGGCCCAGGAAACCGCGGTAAGGGATTTTGCCGATCCTTTAAGCGGCAGGCCCATCGGTGAAAACTCCTATATCGTTATCGCCACCAGGGGCCATAACCATGACCTTGACGCGGTAAAGGCCGCTTTAAGGACCGACGCTTCCTTCATAGCGCTTGTGGGCAGCAGGCGCAAAAAGGCCATATTCGCCCGGCAGCTGAAAGTGGCCGGCTTCAAAGCGGCGGACATCGAGCGAGTGGCATCGCCCGCGGGCCTTCCCATCGGCTCGCAGACCCCCGAAGAGATAGCCATAAGCATCACGGCCCAGCTCATACAGAAACGGAGCCAAAGGACGGAGCCAAAGGAGTGCGGATGCCAAAAAACAGGGACAGAGGCAGAGGGCAGGTGACGGCGGTCCTGCTTGCGGCGGGCTCTTCAAGCAGAATGGGGCGGCCAAAACAGCTCCTTCCGATTGACGGGAAACCGGCGATCCTGTGGTGCGCGGAAGCCCTGGCCCTGCAGAAAAGCCATAAGGTCCGGGAACTGGTGATCGTCACCGCAAAAGGAAGCGAAGGCCTTGAGGCGGCGATGGAGGGGCTGCTGGCGCTTTGCCGCATGAAGGGGTTGCAGGTGAAGATCGCGGTAAATGATGTCATGGGCAGCGATATGGCCGGATCGGTGCGGGCGGGCCTGCGCATGGTCAGTCCTGTTTCATCAGGCGTGCTTGTGGCGCTTTCCGACCACCCCATGGTCTCCGCGGAAACGGTGGAGGTCTTGCTTGAGCGCCACATGGGGAAAACCCCCGGGAACATAATCGTTCCGGTCCATGAAGGGAAAAGGGGACATCCGGCGCTCTTTCCCCGTCTGTTCCTGGATGAGTTTTTTCAGTTCCGGGCGGGTTTTTTTACACTGAGGGACCTGGTAAAAAAGCATGAGGATGAAACGGTATTTCTTGCCGTGAAGGACGAAGGGGTCACTGCGGACATGGACACGCCTGAAGATTATTTGAGGATTAAGGCGCTCATGGAGGGCCGGGGGCTCATTTATAGACGGTAATGCTTATGCCCGGGGCCTTTTTTTCCACCTCCACCGAAACGCTTTCCCTGTGCCTCCTTATGTTAAGGTCCACAGACCTGCCCGGAGCCACCAGGAGATTTTCAAGGCGCACCCAATCGAGGAATTCAGGCAGCGCCGGCCCCTTCATAAGAAGTCTTGAGCTTTCAGGCTCGAACTCCAGCCCGAGCGAGGTCTGAAGCATCAGCAGGAGCGAACCGGAGGCCCATGTCTGCGGCGCGCAGGCGACGGGATAGAGGGTGGGCGGCTGGCCCTTTCTCCTGTGAAAGCCGCAGAAAAGCTCCGGGAGCCGCTGGAACTCCATGTGAAGAGAGGCCTCGAATATCCCGGTAAATACCTTCATGAAATGTTCCCTGAGCATGTACCGGGAAAATCCGGCGGCGGCGATAGAGTTGTCATGGGGCCAGACGGAGCCGTTATGGTAGGACATGGGATTGTAGGGAAGCTCGGTTGACGAGAGCGTCCTGATGCCCCATCCGGAGAACATGTGCTCGGAGGTCAGCTTCCTGGCCACCATTGCGGCCCTCTCCGGTAGCGCGATGGTGGTAAAAAGCGCATGGCCCGCGTTGGAGGCCACCACCCGGCAGGGCTTCTTTTCCCCGTCAAGGGCCAGGACATAGGTCCCAAGCTCCGCGTCCCAGAAAGAGCGGTCAAAATCTTTCCTTAGCTTTTCAGCCTCCGCCCGGAGCCTCAGTGCCATCTCTTTTTTCCCAAGGGCGCCAGCCAGCTCCGCCGTTTCCATCTTTGCCGCGTAGGCATATCCCTGCACCTCGCACAGGGCTACCGGCCCCTCCGGGAAGGCGCCGTTTCTGTGGAAAACGGAATCGAACGAGTCCTTCCAGCCCTGGTTTACCAGTCCGTTCCTGTGGGGGACATATTCCAGGAAGCCGTCCCCGTCCACATCACCGTAGTGTTCCATCCAGAGCGCTGCAAGCTCTATGCTTTCCCACAGCTCCCTGACAAGCTCCAGGTCGCCAGTCCTTTTAAGGTAGGCTCCGGCAAGCATCAGAAAAAGCGGCGTGGAATCCACGCTGCCGTAATATGCGCCAAAAGGTATCTCTTCCAGGGCGGCCATCTCGCCCTTCCTGGATTCATGTATTATCTTCCCGGGTTCCGCCGCCCTTTTCCTGTCCGGTTCCTGCGCCTGGGTGGCGGACAGGTGCCTGAGCACGTCCCTGGCTATCTCTGGCTTCATCCAGAGGCACTGGAGGGCGGTTATGATGCCGTCCCTGCCAAAGACGGTTGCATACCACGGGATGCCGCCATAGGGATATGCGCCATGGGGCGTGCGTGTAAGCATCATCATGATGTCGGACACGGCCTTCCTTACGGACTCGTTGAAGAGGTCGTTTGACGTATGGATGCGCGTGGCCGTTCCCAGGAAGTCCTGCGCCTGCTTCCTGAGCCGGCCGCAGGCGGACTTGTATGCGGGTGCGCGCCTGTTTTTTCCCGCGAGGCAGGAGACGGAAAGGGAAAAAGTGTCTGTCTGGCCCGGCTTCAGGTCTTTTTTGAAGATGGCGCGGCGGCCTTCCCGTATCTCGTCGGGCGCATGGGAGAATTTTATGAGCGAGCGGCGCAACACCCCGTCCAGGCCTTCATAAGACAAGAGTATTTCTTTTCCGCCCGCCTCCGGCGCAAGCATGCGCCCCCTCCGCCTTCTTTTCATTCCGCGCACCTCGAAGATATCCGCGAAGTCGGCCTCGAACTCAAGCTCAATGAACAGCCCGGCGGCGGTCTTTTTGTCGAAATTCCTGAGCCTGATGTATTCCAGGCAGCACCCGCCGGACAAAAGCCTGGAGCGCATGATGTGGACCATATCCCGTTTTATAAGCTCCCTGCCCCCTTTGTAGAGGTCGGGGTTCGTGAGGTCGACCGTGACAAGGATGTTGTCCTCGTCCACGTTGGAGCTGAGAAAAAGCGGCCTCAGTCCGTTTACCTCAAGCGCGTACCTGGAGAGATAACGGGTGCCCTCGTGAAAAAGCCCCTGCTCTCCTTTTCCGAAGGGCAGGATGTCTCCAAAACGGCTGAATACGCCAAAGGTTTCGCCATGCTTGACTATGAGCCTGTGCGGGTCCAGAATGGATGAGGTGGCTACTATGTAAAACTTGTCCTTTAACCTGCTGACCTCGTGCACTTTCCGCTTGCTCCTTCCGGCGCCTCCATTTTTGAAGCGGGAATTTCAGTTTTTGGTTTATTTCATTTTTACAGCATCTTCTCGATTACCTTTCCGGGTCCGTCCGAGTCCGCCTCCCGCGGGGCTGCCAGGACAGACCTGTAGGCGGCCAGGTAGTCCTCCGCCATCCGTGTTGAGCTGAAGCGCTCCTCGAAGCGGCGCCTGCACCCGGCCCTGGAAACCGAGGCTATATGGTTCCTTATATAAAAGACGGCCTCCTCGTCCCTGTCGAATATGAGACCCGTGACGCCGTGGTCCACGACCTCGGGGATGGAGCCCCTGCGCCTTGCTATCACCGGCGTGCCGCAGCACATGGCCTCTATGAGAGCAAGGCCGAAGGGCTCCGGCCAGTCCGCCGGGTGAAGGCATGCCAGGGCGCCGCCAAGGAGAGAGTCCTTTTCGCGGTCGTTTACCTCTCCCAGAAATTCCACGAGAGAGCTGTCAAGAAGCGGGCGGACCACGGCCTCATGATAATCGCTGTCCGCCTTGTCCACTTTTGCGGCGATCTTCAGAGGGATCTCCGCCTCCAGGGCTATCCGGATGAGGGAGTCTATCTTTTTCTCTGGCGATATCCTTCCCACAAACACCAGGTATTCCCCAGGCCTTCCGTTGTAGGCGTAAAGGTCCGCAGGGATGCCGTGGTAGACCGTCCTTAGCCAGTTGGCCCTGGGCATCGGCCGTCTCTGGGCGTTCGAGATCGATATCAGTGGAAACTCCCTGTATTCGGAAAATATGGAAGCCACCTCGGGTATGTCCAGCCGTCCGTGCAGCGTGGTGACAAACGGCGTCCGCATCCTCCTGGCGAAAGCAAGGCTCAGGTAATCCACGTTGGAGTGTATTATGTCGAACTCCTCTTCATGCTTGAGGACCCTCTCCATCAGCATGAAATGGCAGGCAATCGGGTCCCTGCACCCTGGGTCCAGGCGCAGGGACCGGCTTGTTACCGGCACAAGCCTGGCCGAGGTGTTCGAGTCCCCGGAGGCAAACAGTGTTACATCCTGCCCCGCTTTCACCAGCGCCTCGGAAAGATAGGAGACGACCCTCTCCGTCCCACCGTACAGCTTTGGCGGGACGCTTTCATACAGCGGTGAAAGCACGGCTATCCTTAATCGGCGCAAAGGGAATTCCCTCTAAAGAAGTTTTAATCGGTCCTGAAAAAAATGGTAAACAAGGATGCCTCTATTTCTTAATTATCAGATGCGCCGGGGGCTGTCAAACAAAAAGGAATAAGAGAGACGGTATCAGTGATAAATAACTGGCAATATAATAGGTTTATTATGTCATTCCGGCCTTTCCTGAATCAGCCTTAAAAGACTGATTCCCGTCGCGCTTGCTTTCGGGAATGACAACGGATTTCTGGGACAGGACACTTTTTCAGCCGTACCTGATCTTAAGAAGTACTACGATCATGCCAAGGATGAAGGAGACGATGTTGGTGACGATCACGGGAAGGGAGTTTATGGAAAACCCGTAAACCGTCCAGCACAGCAGCCCCGCGCATAAAGTGGCGAACATGCCCATCGAGACGTCCTTCGTATGCCTTGACCTCCAGGCCTTGACCGCCTGGGGAACAAGCGAAAAGGTAGTAAGCGCTCCAGCCACAAAGCCGAGGATGTTCCCGTTGTCCATAGCGGATATTCTAACATTAGAACCTGTCTCAAATCGCTTCCGGCTCAAGAGGCTGAAATGGATGGTGAGCGTATCCCGCAGGGCAAGCGAGCGAACCTGAAATAATGGTCAAATCATTACATAAGATTCCCGCAGGGAATCTCAATCGCGGCATACGGCGTCGTCAAGGGGAAACGTCCTATGCAGCACTGCTGCACCTCCGGGCGGTTGTAAATCCCTTTCCGGGCTTCTTCCGGCACCGGACGGGAAACCGGTTTTCTGTGGCAGGCCTGCTCATCGCCGGCCCTTTAAAAGGCGGAAAAATCCGCGGGGACTATAAATACTATGAATTCTCCTTTTTGGCAGACCGCGAAAATGGAGATTCTCTGTTTCCAGGCAGCGGTGCGGACTTTTTGCCCAGGACCAATAGCCGATATCATTTCCTTCCCACCGGATTTTCAGAAAAGGGCTTCAGGGATGTCTTTTGTCTTTTTGTCTCATTCTTGTAGGAAATGCCGGCGTTGTCAATATCGAATAGTGAGAATGCCAATTTTGCCGGATATTGTTTGAGGAGGAAAATTAAAAATGGTCTTAACGCAAGGTTATAAGGAGTATCCCCTGCCCGGGCCTGAGGTCGTATTCAAAGGGGGCGGGCACGTAGTCCAGCCTGTATTCGGGAGAGATGTCCGTGACCGGAGCGCCGGCCTGGAGGAATCTCTGCACCGCCTCCGTCTGGAAATGCTGCTTCCCGGTTATGTCCTTGTTAAGGATGAGCAGGCTTTCCTCGCTGTCGCTTGAGGATGCCTTCCACATCACAAGCACTTTGGGGTTTTCATAGGGGAGCATGGCGGTCGGGGCCTCTTCGGTAAACAGGGGATGAGAGGCTTTTATCCCGTTGACCGTTTTTATGAACTCCCGCAGGTCTATGCCGGTCTCCTCCCAGTCGTCCGGGGTAGTGCGGACCACATGCAGCCGTTTCCTGAAGCCGAACTCAAAGCCCATGGGTATCATGACGCCCGCTGAAAAGAGGGCGGAAAAAAGATAGCGCTGCTTCAGGCCATCCGTATTTCCGCCAAGCTCCTCTGCCAGCCTGACGGTGTCGTGGCTTTCGGGGAAGCTTATCGAAGGGGATATCTCCCTTGTGAGCGAGTACTGCTCGATGAGCCAGTGGCCTTTCATGTCCCACCATTTGGAGCTGTTGAAGATGTAATCGAAACCGGCGCTTGCAGTTTTTCTGGTCAGGTCCGGAGGGCATCCGAGCGTTTCCGCAAGGAAAAGCACATGGGGATGCTTCTGCTTTGTCTCACGTATCAGCCTCTCCCAGAACCGGTTTGGCACCTGGTAGGCGGCATCGCAGCGGAAGGCCTCAAAACCCATTTCGATAAGGTTTTCCACGACACTTTTAAAGAATATGAACAGGTCTTCCCTGTCCTTTCCGGCCTTTTTTTTGTCTTTGTCTTTGTCTCCATAGTCGAACTTGGCCAAATCCTTCCAGACCACCTTCTTGCCGTCCTCGAACGCAAACGGGTGCGCCACATTCCCCCTGGATTCCCACTGGAACCATTCCGGGTGCGTTTTTAAAAGCGCGGAGCCCGTGGAGCAGTGATTGACCACAAGGTCCGTCATCATCCTGAGCCCAAGGCCTTTTGCCTCCTCCACCACCTCTTTAACCTGCTCTTCGGCGGACATTTTCCTGCCTTTGCTTTTGCCGTCTCCGTCCAGGAAAGCGGGATTGATGGAGAAATAATCTGAAATGGAATAGAGGCTGCCTGAGGGGCCAAGCTCCTGTATGGGGTTTACGAATATCCAGTTGAAGCCCATGTCAGCCGCCCTTTTCATGTGCCCGCCCCAGTTGCTGAATTTCCCGGCAAGCAGGGGGAAGAGGTTGTATATATGCATTTTCTGCTGAGGTTTCATAAAAAGAAGGCTCCTTTTCAGTGGATAGACCCTGTCTCAAAATCGCTTCTGGCTGCAAAAGGCTGAAATGAGCAGCGAGCGGCCAGCGAGCGAACCTGAGAAAATGGTTAAGTCATTACATAAGATTCCCGCAGCTTGCCGCCGGGAATCTCAATCGCGGCATACGCCCCTCATCAAAGGGAAACCGCACTTAACGCGGCGCTGCTTTCATAAAACCTGGGGGCGCGCCTGGACGACATATAACCTGCCGCCTGAAAATGCGCCCTCTATGTCCTGCGGCGCGCCTGCCGCCTTTTGCACAGCCCAGCCTGTGCGAGCCACCGCCTGGGTAAAATCCTTTAAAAATTTTTCATCCCATACCAGAGGGGCCCCGGTATAATCGAGGACGGTCTTTTGCGGCTCCGGGAGTATGAAGCTGTCGTAAAGGCCCGCGCCCGCGTATCCCGCCAGGTCCTCCCCGTTTGAGTCGGAGCGGAAAATTAGCCCCCCCTTGGGGGCATGAAGGCCGGTGCTCTTGCCTGGCATGGAGAGGACCCGGGCCGCCGCCGCGCCTTTTTTAAAGGTAAAGCCAAGCGGCATTCCGGGGTAGCTGCCAGCCAGGGATTCCCCGAGGCCAAGCACCGCCTCGGCGTATATCTCTTCCGTGTCGCCCGTTATGGGGTTGACTGTATGGATCACAAAGGCGAAATCCGAGCTTACCACCTCCTGGATGAGCACGGACATGAAAAGCTCGGCGTCATCGATCCCGTTTGCCTTCCTGCTGAAATATGCCCGGTCGTTCCATTTGGACGCCCAGACGCGCCTTATGCAGGACCATGCGCCGCCTGAGTCCAGGGTCATGGACAGGCCGGCCTTATCCATGACCTCCCTGAGGGACTCCATGAGCCCGGCCGGGGCCTTAAGCCCGGATATGGCGCCTCTTAACCCCGCAAGCGTCTTTATGGCATCTTCCGGGGCGCTTTTCAATTTTTCAAGGAGTCCGTGATATGTTTTTTTTGTCTGGCTGTTTTCCCCGGCTCCGAGCACCTTTTCGAAGACGCCAAATGGAATGGCCACGGAGAGGGGAAAATTTATCCAGTCCGGGAGTTCCCGTTTTTTGTCCGCCAGCCGCTTGAGGTTTATGGATTTATAGCCCACAGTCTGCCGGGTGAAGGCCGCCATGGGAACGGCCCATCCGCTCCAGCCCGGCGCGGGCTGGGCCGGTTTCTGCTTTTTTGGCCCTTTTTCTTTCCGGGCCGCCGCCTTCATCTTTTCACCCGCTTTGGCACCGGGCGCTTTTGCTTTTTCCTCCTCGAACCGCACCTCTCCCGCCGCCAAGGCCTCAAGCCTCAGGGGTTTGCCTTCCATGGACCCTATTTTTTCAATAATGCCCTGGTCCAGGCAGGCCGCAAAAAAGATACCGGCGTTTCTTGCCCGTATCGCCAAATGGGACAGCCTGTCCATGGGCAGGGGGGTAATGATGGCCGAAACCCCGGCGGGTATCTCCTCATCGCCGTAAATGGCGTCCGCCACAAGGACGACAGGGTCTTTGGAAAAATCCTGCCCCTCCAGCTCCTTGAGGGTTGCCGCAAGCCGCACCTTCCCTCTTGCCGCCTCTGGCTTTTGTGCCATGGCCCCTCGGCTTATTATCAGCCAGTTGCCGGCGCCGGCGCTTTTTTTCAGGATGGGGTCCAGAAGGCGCAGGAGCGCCGACAGGGCGAAGGCAGGCCTGCCCCGGAGCGCCTCCTCGCTGAAGAGCCCCACGGACCACGGCTCCGCGTGAAAGGCCCCGCCCATGCGCTCTGCCACAGGCTGAAGGAGAGAATGAATACGCATGGCATAGGCCCCGAGGGCGCGCCCGATGCGTTCGCGGTCCGCTTCCGCCCGTATGGCCCAGGCCTTTTTGAACCTTTCAAGTTTTTTTTGTTTTTCCCCTTCCGCCTCAAGCCGCTGCCAAAACGTGAAGGACAGACGCATCTCCTCGTCGCAGGGCGAAAGGCAGACGTTTTCAAGCGCCAGGCCAAAAAACTCCGCAAGCTCCTGGGCTTCGGGTTTTTTCCGCGCCTGGGGGCCGGCCTCAAGCGTCCTTTCCACAAGGCCTCTGAAGGAATCCTCAATCGCCATGTCCAGGAAGAGCAGATCCCGCGCATCCTGCGCCGCCTCGAAGCGGCCCGAGGCCAAGCGGCCCGAAAGCAGCCTCCGGGCCCCGATCATATCCTTCGCAAGCGGCAGGGCCCGGGCCGGAACAAAGGCGCCCTTGAGGCTCTTCCGGAACGAGTCCACGAGCCTTCCGGCCTCGTCGTCAAGAAGGCGCCGGGCTCCTTCGGCAGCCGAGTCCAGGTCCGTGCCGGAATGGACCTCCTTAAGTATGGAGAGGAAGTTCTCGAAATCATGGATAAGCGGCCCTTTCAGGCCGGGGATGAAATCCGGCTGCGACCTTAAGGGACGCTCATAGCTTTCGAGCCTTTTTCTTGTCACACCGCCATCGGCCAGCCTTTTGTAGAAGACCTCCGTGTTGCCATCGCTTTTCAGAAAATCCAGGTAGGCCTCGCAGATCACTATATCATCGGGGGTGGCGTTGTTGTGCAGTTTCTGGTGCCACTCCTCCATGAAATGTCCGGAAACTTCCTTTATGTCATGCCGGTGCATGATGCTCAAGACCTCGTCCCGGACCCTCTGGGCGTCACTGCCCCTGCCAAGGGTTGTCATGATAAGCCTTATCATCTCGCGCTCCCCGGGTGCTTCCATGTACCTTGAGGCAAGCTTTGCGGACAGCCTGTCCAGCGCATGCCCCAGCTCAGCGGGCTTTGTGTTGTAGTTGCGCTGCCAGTCAAGCTGCCGGAGGGCCGAGAACCTTAGCCATACGTATATGAGTGCAAGCCCCGCGATGTCGTTGTGCCCTATTCTGTCCAGCAGGTCATGGCAGAGGTTGAACCTGTGCATGAGCGTCCAGGAGCCCTGCCCGGTTTCTTTTGAGACGATCTCCCGTTCCACCGCCCCCAAAAACCCTTCCGGAGGCCCTCCGACGGCCGGCAGCCGTTCCGGTTTTTTGGCTTCGGGAGGCCTGCCTTCAGGCCCGGGGCCCGCCACGGGAGGGGCTGCCTGCGGTTTTTCGGGCGGCGGCAGCTCCACGCGGTAGTTCCTGCCAAGGTTGTTGTCCCAGTTGCCTCCGCTTGGGAAGAAAAGAACAAAGTCCATGAAGCCGAAACCTGTGTCCCGCTCCAGCTTTATGACGATCTGACCCGCTCCGGGCTCCATGAGGTTTTGGAGCGCGGCATGGTCAAACGGATGGCTTCCTGCGGGCCAGTCCCGCTGAGGAGGCACGTGCCATGGGCCTTCCGGCTCCTTCCTGAGCCCCCAGTGGATGATGAAAGGCTCCTTTATGTCCTCCGCCTTTATGATGACCTCGATGGAATCCTCCCAGACGCGCCTTTCCACAAAAAGCACTATCCCGCTTTCCGTGCTGATCTTGTTGACCGGAGACATGGAGTGGTTGTTTTCCCCTCTGAGATATTTTTTGGATTTAAGACATAAATTTTTTAAAAAATTCCCGGGACGGCTGACGGGCCTTATTAGACGACGGGCCTTACTAAAGACTATCGAAATTATCGGTGGCGGTCAATCATCGGAGCGGGATATTGCACGGTGCACATCGCACCCGCCTTGCGGCAGGCATTTTTAACTTGCGATTTTTTAACTTCGATACCTTGCGGTTTTGCTGCAGGGCAATTCATTTTTATGTTAAAATCCATGTCTTATGGCTGAGGAAAAAGAAAAAACCGTAAACGAGCTTGTAGAGCAGCGGCTCAAAAAAATGAGGGAGCTCAGGGATGCCGGCATGGAGCCATATGCCGCTCCGTGGCCGGCCAAAGACCATGCGCAGAGGCTCCTTGACGAATACGGGCAAAGGTCCAAGGAAGAGCTTGAGGGCTTACAGGTGCGCGTCTCCCTTTCGGGCAGGCTGATGGCCATAAGGGATTTCGGCAAGGCCTCTTTTGCCCATGTCCAGGACGCCACGGGCAGAGTCCAGCTTTATTTCAAGAAAGACGTGGCTGGTGAGGAAAAATATTCCTTTTTTAAAAAATTCATGGACATCGGGGACATCATCGGCGTCTCCGGTCTCCTTTTCAAGACCCGCACCGGTGAGCTTACGGTGGAGGTGGAGGACTTTCGTCTGCTTTCAAAGGCCCTTCATCCCCTCCCGGAGAAATGGCACGGGCTCCAGGACGTGGAGACCCGCTACCGCCAGAGATACCTTGACCTCATAGCCAACCCGCAGGTGAAGGAGACCTTCAGGCTGAGGAGCACGATAATCAAGGCCGTAAGGGATTTTTTTGAGAAAGAGGGGTTCATCGAGGTGGAGACCCCGATGATGCACCAGGTGGCTGGAGGGGCTGCTGCAAGGCCCTTCAGGACCTATCATAACGCGCTGGACATAGACCTCTACCTTCGCATAGCCCCGGAGCTTTACCTCAAAAGGCTGCTCGTCGGTGGATATGAGAGGGTATTTGAGCTTAACAAGAACTTCAGGAACGAGGGCATCTCCACGAAGCACAATCCGGAGTTCACGATGCTCGAGTTCTATATTGCAAACAGAGACTATGAGTTCCTGATGCAGTTTACCGAGCGCATGTTCGGCGAGATCGCGATGAAGACCCTCGGGAAGCTGAAGCTCCCCTACCAGAACATCGAGATAGACCTCACGCCTCCGTGGCCCCGCTACCCGATGCTTGAGATAATGAAGGAAAAGGGCGTTCCGGAGGAGGCGCTTTGGGACAGGGAAAAGGCGGTCTTGTGGGCCGGCTCCCAGAACATCCAGACAGAGAAGGGTGCCTCGCTTGGCAAGGTGCTGGACGAGATATTCAAGGAAAAGGTGGAGCCTTTCCTCGTGCAGCCGACCTTCATTACCGACTACCCGGTGGAGCTTTCGCCTCTGGCAAAAAAGAAGCCCTCGAACCCTCAGCTTGTCGAGCGGTTCGAGCTCTTCGTCGCGGGCCGCGAGATAGCAAACGCCTTCTCGGAGCTTAACGACCCGATAGACCAGAGGGAGAGGTTTTTAAAGCAGCTTGAGGCCAAGGCCCAGGGCGATGAGGAGACTCACCCGATGGACGAGGACTATGTCAGGGCGCTTGAATACGGCATGCCGCCTGCCGCCGGAGAGGGAGTGGGCATAGACAGGCTGGTCATGCTTTTGACAAACTCCGCATCCATCAGGGACGTAATACTTTTTCCCCAGCTGAAGCCGGAACCAGGCGCGCAGTCCTAGCGAAACCTTATCACGACTATCTCCGGCACGGTGCCAAACCGCATCGGCGGCCCCCATGTGCCCGTTCCCGCCGAGGTATATGCGGTGAGCCCTCCAAGCCTTCTCAGGCCGTTGTCAAATCCGCTGTAAACCAGATGGGTAACGAGGCTTGCCGGGAATATCTGCCCCCCGTGGGTGTGTCCGGACAGCTGCAGCGACACGCCGTCTTTCATGGCCACCTCCGGGTACATGGGCGAGTGCTTAAGCAGGATGACCGGCCCGCACCCTCCCAGGTTCATCTTTTCAAGGACCGTCCGGTATTTTGCGGCGGTAAATGTGTCCATGTAGTCCACTCCCGCAAGCTGAAGCCCGTCTATCTCCAACCACTCGTTTTCAAGGACATGTATTCCAGCCTCTCTTACGGCATGGATATATCTTCTTTTAGCCCGGGCGGAGAACTCCTCGTGGTTCCCGGTTATGAACCAGGCCCCGAGAGGCGGTTTTATCTCCGCAAAGGACGCCGCCAGGCGCACCGGATCTCCGGAGGTGCCGTCAAAAAGGTCCCCTCCTATGAAAAGTATGTCCGGGTGCAGACTTTTTATCTTCCGGGCCATCCGTCTGGCAAAGCCGGGGCCCCGTACCGGGCCAAGGTGCAGATCGCTTGTCCATACCGCGGTCCTGCCCCTCCACTTCGCTGGGAGCCCCGGCAGCGCCAGGTCTATCTGCTTCGTGCGGACAATCGAGGCGTTCATCACCGAATAGACGGAGAGGAATAACCCTGCCGAGTAAATGGCCGCGGCCCACGGAAGCGGCCTGAAATTGAGTCCCAGCGCCCTGTGCGCCCACAGGGCTATCCAGCAGAAAAAGGAGCACCACAGGAGGAAGTGGAAAATGCCAAGCCAGGTGGCCGCAAGCGTGTAGAAAAGGTTAATGAGCGCCTTGTTGTACCTGAAGACAAGCACCGAGGCGCAGATGAAGCTCACCGAAAGGAGGAAAAAGACCGTCTTCAGGGCGGCGGAGCCGCGGAGGCTGAAAAACCTGACAACCGTTTTGTAGACGAACCAGTGCCCCAGGAAGACAAGGGCCTGGAAGGCGATGATTATGATGGCGAAAAACGGCATAATGTATTTATATCACCTCGCAGCCCTGTGGTAAAACGCCCCCGGATTGATTATCATAAAAAAATGCGCTTGCCTTACACCCTGTTTATCGCCTTCAGGTATCTGAAGTCAAAGAAGAAGCAGAAAGGGATATCCTTCAACACGGTGGTGTCCGTGGGAGGGGTCGCCCTTGGCGTCATGACCCTTCTCGTTGTGCTTTCCGTGATGAGCGGGTTCCGGGAAGACCTGCAGAAAAAGATCCTTGGCGTAAACGCCCATGTTGTCGTGCTTTCGGCGGATGGCACCATCCATAAATACGGCGGGCTCCTCCAGAAGCTTGAAAAATGGCCGCATGTGGCGGCCGCCTCGCCCTTTGTCATGGGGCAGGTGATGGTGTCCGCGGGCAAGGCGGCGCAGGGCGTGTATATAAGGGGCATAGACCCGCGCCTGGAGCAGAAGGTCACCGACATCGCCAGCCACATGAAGGCAGGCTCTTTCACGGCGCTTGCGGGAGGTCCGCCCGGCCTGGTCATAGGCTCCGAGCTTGCAGACAGACTTGGCGTCATGGTGGGCGACACCGTTACGGTGCTTTCCCCGATGGGGGAGATAGGCCCGTTCGGCATGCTCCCCAGGATACGCCGTTTCCAGGTGGACGGCATATTCGAAATGGGGATGTACGAGTACGACAACAACCTGGCCATTACCGGGCTTAAGCCTGCAGCCCAGTTTTTCGGCATGGGAAACGGCATCTCCGGGGTAGAGCTGAAGCTTAATGACATCTATAGGGCCCCTCAGGTAAGAAAGGCGCTAAACAGCGGTCTTGGGTTCCCTTATTTTGCAAGGGACTGGATCGAGATGAACAAGAACCTGTTTGCGGCCCTCACGCTTGAGAAGATAACCATGTTCATAATACTTACGTTCATAATTCTTGTGGCCTCCTTCAACATAGTGAGCACCCTGATGATGAACGTAGTTGAGAAGCAGAGGGAGATTGCCATCCTGAAGGCGATGGGCGCAACGAAACGCGGGATAATGGCCATCTTTGTGGTCCAGGGGCTGCTGATAGGCATTGTCGGGACGGTCATGGGTGTGACCGGAGGATATCTGATAGGATATCTGGTAAACACATACCACATAATAAGCCTTCCCGCGGACGTTTATTATCTGAGCCATCTGCCGATGAAGATGAACCCGAGGGATTTTGTCCTTGTTTCCATGGCGGCCATGGCCATCTCGTTTTCCGCCACGATATACCCGGCATGGCAGGCCGCAAGGCTTGACCCCATAGAGCCCCTGAGATACGAATAGTTTTTTACCCTTTTTGTTTTTCGAAAAAGCGGGTCAGTAGATGGAGCGGATCTTCCCTGTCCTCATGTCCAGGATGACGGTGTCCACGTAGCTTTTGCCCCTGAAGATGTCTGCCTTAATGAAGTGGTGGCCTATCTGCCCTTTGATGACCGCCGTATAGCCGCGCTTGGCAAAATAATCCGAAAGGGCGCGCTCCGCCTGCCGCTCGTTCATCACGTTTTTGCAGATCCCGTAGGCAGCCCCGCAGCAGTTTCCGTAATAGAAAAAGAAGAAATGGCTCCTGACCTGTACTTCCTGGGCATATGCGGCGCTTGAAATGCTCATGATGGCAACAATTGAGAAAAGCAGGGCCCTTTTCAGTTTCTGCATCCGGCAAACTCGAACATATGTGGCTGTTTTCTGATTTTTTTAGTTTTTGATGAATGGGAGGGAGGGAGGGGGTTTTCCCTCCCATTCATTGCCCCCGTTACCGGGGGCGAACTGTGAGGCCACATGGGCCCCGTCCACAAAAGGATTTTATCCGGAAGTCACCTTTTTTGTCTATGGCCATCATCATGCTCTTAATTTAAAGTCCAGCTTTGAAGAATATTTGAAGGAATTGTGAATAAATTGTGAATCAGGCGGTGTAGCCGGGACACCCGGTAAATCCGGCGCACCCGAGCTTTCTCAGGCGGCATTCCGCATTGAGGCAGGCCCGTCCTGCCCCGGGCTGGCCGACGGAGCGCACCGGCTTGAAAGCGGAGGGTTTTTTCTGCTTTTCCTGCCCCGTCCCTTCCACCTGGCGGACGGCCGGGCTTTTTTTCAACGGAATCGTCTTTGATGTTTTTCTATTCATTAATTATGATTATAACGGACCTTTCGGCCTCTGTAAAAGGGAGCTTGAACCGGAGCACCTCATGCTTTATCCCGGCCAGTTCGGAGGCGTACGAAGGCCCCTTGCTCAGGATGAAAAAGCCGCCTTTCTTAACTATGCCAGCCGCTTGCCGGATAAAATCCCCGGCCTTGAAGAGCGCCCTTGTAAGGGCTGCATCAAACGGGGCCATGCCGTGCAGGTCCTCCAGTTTCTTCTCCACGACTGCCGCCCTCTCGAGGCCCATCTCCCGTATCATGTGCCTGAGGAATACCGCTTTTTTCCAGGCAGGCTCTACCAGGGTGACGGAAAGTGCGGGGTCAAGCAGTTTAAGGACCAGGCCGGGAAAGCCCGCCCCGCTGCCGATGTCCGCTATGTTGCTGCCGCGCCCCTCTATCGCCTTAAGATAGATGGCGGAGTCCAGGAAATGCTTTATTATTATCTCCCTGTCCTCCCTGACGGCGGTAAGGTTATGGGTGCGGTTCCATCTTTTTAGCTCAGAGAGATAGAACATGAACTTATCCACTGTCTCCTGAGCAAGCGGCGGCAGTCCGATCAGGGCGGCGCCTTTTTCAAGAAGCTCTGCGTTTTTTTGCATGTTCACTTTCAAGGGGAGGACATCAGAGGGCGTCCCTGCCGGGCTTTTTGTTTTTTGCTCTTTCCGTTTCCGCTGCCCCTTCCTTTGCCTTTTTCTTTTTAGGCCCCGCAGCCTCCCTTGCGGAGGCCACCATCAAAAGCATCAGGGCCGCCGGGGTCATCCCCGGTATCCTGCCGGCCTGCCCGAGGTCCACGGGCCTTACCTCCTCCAATTTTGAGACAAGCTCATTTGAAAGCCCCGGCACCTTCCTGTAGTCGATCGAGGCGGGTATGGGCCTGTCTTCGGAGGACTTGAGCCTTCTTACCGCATCGAACTGGTTTTTGATATAGCCTTCATATTTGATCTCCGTTTCCACGAGCATGCAAGCATCGGGGGAAAGCGCGCCGGTCGGCGGAGGAAAAACCCTGCTTACGGCCTCGTAAGTGACCCCCGGCCTTTTAAGCAGCTGTTCCAGGGTCGCCCCTTCGGGGCAGGTATTGCCTGCGGGGCGGTCCTGCCCAAGGGCCTCATCCAATATCCCGCTTGCCTGCAAGGGGGTTGCCCTGAGCGTCTTTAATCTTTTTATCTCGCCAAGGACAAAGGCCTTTTTCCGTGCGAACCGCTCATAATCCTGCCGGCCAAGGAGCCCTGCCTTATGCCCTGTCTCACAAAGCCGCATGCCGGCGTTGTCGTGCCTCAGAAGGAGCCTGTATTCGGCCCTGGAAGTAAACATCCTGTAGGGCTCGGAGGTGCCCTTTGTCACCAGGTCATCTATAAGCACGCCTATGTAGGCCTCGTGCCTGGCCAATACGAGGGGCGCAAGGCCCCTGATCCTGAGCGCGGCGTTCATTCCGGCCATCAGCCCCTGGGCCGCGGCCTCCTCATAGCCCGAGGTGCCGTTTATCTGTCCGGCAAGGTAGAGCCCTCCGATCTTTTTGGTCTCAAGGGAGTGGTTCAGCTCCGTCGGGCTGACGTAGTCGTATTCGATGGCGTATCCGGGGCGCATGATCTCCGCCTTCTCAAGGCCGGGGATGCTCCTCACCAGCTCTATCTGGACGTCGAAGGGCAGGCTGGTGGATATCCCGTTTGCGTAATATTCGGAGGTGTGCAGTCCCTCGGGCTCCAGGAACACCTGGTGGCGTGTCTTTTCCGGAAAGCGGACCACCTTGTCCTCAACCGAGGGGCAGTATCGTGGGCCGGTCCCCTTTATCCGGCCGGAGTACAGGGGGGAGCGGTCCAGGCTCTGGAGTATCTTCTTTTTTGTCTCGTCCCCGGTGTACGTTATATAGCAAGGCAGCTGCGGGTTGGAGATGCCCCCGCCCCGGAACGAAAAGGCCACAGGCGGGTCCTCGCCAGGCTGCGCTGCCATGCGGGAAAAGTCTATGGTGTTAGCGTCTATCCTGGGAGGTGTCCCGGTCTTGAGCCTGCCCATTCGCAGCCCCAGGCCGCGCAGGGAATCGGAGAGGCCGACAGACGGGAACTCTCCCGCCCTGCCTGCCTCGTGCGACTCCGTCCCTATGTGGATAAGGCCCTTTAAAAAGGTCCCGGTCGTTACAATCACCGCCTTTGCCATGCATGAGACGCCAAGGGCGGTCCGGATGCCGCGGACCCTGCCGTCCTCCACTATCAGGCTTTCAGCCATGGCCTGTTTGACATGCAGCCCGGGAACTGACTCTATCGTTTTCCGCATGGCAAGCTTGTAGAGGAGCCTGTCCGCCTGGTGTCTCAAAGACCAGACTGCCGGGCCTTTTGAGCGGTTCAGTACGCGGCTTTGAATGCAGGCCGCGTCAGATATCCTGCCCATCTCGCCCCCCAGGGCGTCTATCTCCCGCACCAGGTGGCCCTTGGCCAGTCCCCCAATCGCGGGGTTGCAGGAAAGCTGGGCTATATTGTCCAGGGTGAGCGTAAAAAGACAGGTCCTCGCACCCATGCGGGCAGCGGCCAGCGCGGCCTCGCAGCCGGCGTGTCCAGCGCCTATCACGATAACGTCATATTCAAAGGAAGTGTCCATTTCAGTCTTTTATTATGACAGAAAGCGGGGCCTGCGTCAGATTTGCGGTGCACGGCGGTGTATCTGCCTGCTCCTTCCGTTCAGCGCGCGGTTCCGGGCGCAAGCGGACGGCCCTGTTTAGTTGCCGGTAAGGGCGAATATCAACCCCTTGTCAGGATGCGGACCGCCGGTATCCGTCCGCTCTTCGCTTCTTTCCAGGAACTGGCAGATACCAGCCCCGCAAAAAAATCTGGTGCGGACCTGCGCCGCCGTTTGACTTTGCCGCCAGACGGTGCGATAATAAAACTGGAGTTTCAGAAGTAAGCACATGTTCCGGTTTCTCTATAAAGTCCGCAAAAAAGGTTCAGGTTGTAGCCTTTCTGATTTTCCCTTTCCCACAGCCGTTTCTGAAGCTTTAATCTGCTTGTCGGAAGGAGGTATCAGAAATGGCTGAAGGAACCGTAAAGTGGTTCAATGAATCCAAGGGTTTTGGCTTTATAACGAGCAAAGACGGCCAGGATTATTTTGTCCACTTCTCATCGATAAAAGGCGACGGCTTCAAGACGCTTGCAGAAGGCGACAGCGTCACCTTCGATGTTGAAAGCAGCCCGAAAGGGCCAAAGGCAGTAAACGTGGTAAAGCAGTAAAAAAGCCCCAAAAAAAACCGGCCTCTCCCAGCCTCGCAGCGGGGGAGGCCGGAAACAAAGAAAAAAAGAAAAAGCAAAAAAAAGATACTGGAAGGACTCCCGTCTTGATAAGACAAAACCATTTTGCAAAGATGGAGCAGATAAAAAAAAGCAAGCTTGCCGCCGGCCTGCTGCGCGACCGGTTCCCGAAGGTGTCCGGCATTGTCATCCGGATGACCTATTACCATGGGTCCCATCAGCTCCTGATGGAAAGGACCGTGAACTTCTGTCCGTCCGATTTTGCTTATTTCAAAATGGCGTGCATGGTAAGGGGATGCGAGAACGGCGGCTTTGATCTTTCCCCTGTAATAAAAGAGCTAGTTAAAAAAGGCGGCAGGAGCGCAAAAGGAGAGCTATGCTGTGAAGGCACGAGCCCGGAGCTCGGGACCGCTCATGCAAGCATAGCTTACAACGTCACCGTCAACTATGCCCGCAAGAGCCCGCCCGGACTTAAAAAATCCCCCCAATTGACAAGCTTTTAAAAGTTCCATTATTGTAAATGTAGCTGTTTTTTTGACTTGCCGCGGAGCGAGCCGGAAAGAAAAACTTTTAATTTAATGAAAAAAACTCCTTCATTTGGTTTCCTGCGGCATTTTTTAGCCGCCATGGATAAAGGACATGAGGCTGCCTGACTGGGTCAGGACGCAGCACCCTTCCCAAAGCGTCCTTGAGCTTAAGAAATTCCTTCGCAGACAGGGTCTGCACACAGTCTGCGAAGAGGCAAGGTGCCCGAACATGGGGGTATGCTTTTCCCGCCCGGCCGCAACCTTCCTGATAATGGGGCCAAGCTGCACCAGAAACTGCGGTTTCTGTTCCGTGGACTCCGCGCAGCCCGCCCCTCTTTCAGACGGCGAGCCGGCCAGGCTTGCCGAGGCCGCCAGGCTGATGGGCCTGAAATATGTGGTTATAACCTCCGTGACCAGGGACGACCTTGCGGACGGCGGGGCCGGGCATTTTGCGCTTTCCATAAAGGCAGTCAAAAAGGCGGTTCCGGGAGTGAAGGTTGAGGTGCTTACCCCGGATTTCCAGGGAGACCGGCAGGCCCTCCGCACCGTGCTTGAGGCCGGACCGGATGTTTTTAACCACAACGTTGAGACCGTGCCCAGGCTTTATCCCGTTGTCCGCCCCCAGGCGGATTATGAACGGAGCCTTTCTGTACTTGGCGCGGCGTCGGCAGCCGCCCCGGGCATACCGGTTAAGTCCGGCTTCATGCTGGGGCTTGGCGAAACCGGCGGCGAGGTGGTCGGAATGATGGAGGACCTGAGGGCGCACGGCTGCAGGATGCTTACGATAGGACAGTATCTTCGCCCGTCAAAAAAAAGCCTGCCGGTCAGTGAATACGTAGAGCCGGGGAGATTCGAGGAATTGAAGGAGGCGGCCCTTCGTATGGGGTTTGTTTCCGTGGCCTCAGGGCCCCTGGTAAGAAGTTCAATGAACGCGGAGGAATATTACCGGCATGTATGAGTTCAACCGTATAAAGCGGCTCCCACCATATGTGTTTGCGATAGTGAACGCGCTTAAGATGGAGGCAAGGAAGCGTGGAGAGGACATCATAGACCTGGGGATGGGCAACCCCGATATGGCATCCCCGGACCACGTGATAGACAAGCTCTGCGAGGCATCGAAAAACCCGAGGAACCACAGGTATTCGGCCTCGAAGGGCATAACGCAGCTCAGGGTGGCGCTGACCGAGTGGTACAAGAGACGCTACGACGTGGACCTGGACCCGGAGACCGAAACGGTGGCGACCATAGGGTCCAAGGAGGGGCTTTCCCATTTCGTGCTGGCAACCATCCAGCCGGGCGATGTCGTAATGGTGCCTTCCCCGGCATATCCCATCCACCCCTACAGCGTCATCATCGCCGGCGGGGAGACCACGAGCGTGACGGTGGGCAAAGGGGTGGACTTCATGCAGGAGATAGAGAAGTCCTATAAAAGGACATGGCCGCGCCCCAAGATGCTGATAATAAACTTCCCCCACAACCCCACGACGGCGGTGGTGGAGGGTACCGGGTTTTTCCAGGACGTGGTGGACTTCGCAAAGGAGAACAACCTGATAGTGGTGCATGACCTGGCCTATGCGG
>JAKAMR010000027.1 GCA_021812785.1 Nitrospirota bacterium | reverse complement strand
CAGCAATCTGGACGTACGGTTTTTAGCGATAAGCCTCGACACCTCGCTCTTGGGGTCAAGCAAATCGCCAAATACCCTTGCCCTGCCAACGCAGGATGTGGCGCATGCAGGGGCCAAACCCCGGCTTAGCCTGTGGACGCAGAGAGTGCATTTGTCCGCAGTCTTTGAAACCGGGTTGAAAAAGCGGTTGCCGTAAGGACACGCCTTAACGCAGATTCCGCAGCCGATGCACGCGTCGTAATCTATGAGCACAAGGCCGTCCTGCCGTTTATATGTGGCCTGCACCGGGCAGGACTCGACACAAGGCGGCTTGTCACAATGGTTGCACATGGTCGGGAGCATGGATTTTTTCACATTGGGCGCATAGTTTCCGTCGTCCGTTATCACGATCCCGTCCTCGCGCCTCTCCATGTGCCCGGTCTCTATCACCCTGACGGCAGTCCTGAAAACGGCCAGCGGCACCTTATTTTCGCTTTTGCAAGCGATGACACAAGCCTGGCAGCCCACACACCGCCTTAAATCCATGACCATCCCCCATTTGTGCTTGGGGTGGCTCCCTTTGATCTCGTGGAAGCTGTCATGCCAAACCGGCAGGTTGCCGGCATTTTCGAGCTTGCTCCAGTCATTCCACCCGTCCTTGACATCGAAAGAGGGGTCCATCCAGCCCATCCATCTGTGGTCCCTTATGGGCCCGGTGATCTGCCCGGAGCCAGCGGCGGGAGTGCTGTAACCGCCGCTCCTGTGTTTTTTCCTTTTGATGGCGGTCTTCACTTCATCCCAGGCACTGGATGCCCTGCCGAAGATCGTTCCCATCGCCAAAAAACCGCCGGCCATAATGCCGAATGCCTTTAAAAAACCCCTGCGCTCACCTTCAGCGGATACTGACTTGTCCTTTTTTGAAGAGCCGTCCATCTTGCCTCCTTTTTTAAAATCGCTGTTACGGACCAAAAGCAGTCATTCTTTTTGTTTTTATTATTAGGTTTAAACATTGACATCTATGTATGAAAAGCACTTTTTGTGCCAATTGGAACCTATTGAATTTTAAGAAAATTACTTGAGGAGATGTTACTGAAAAGTAACAGAAAAAAATTAAAATCCCAATAAAAGATATTGATTTTAATGTGAAATTCTGATTTTTATTGAAAATCCTCGGTCCCGTTACGATTAAGTAACAAAAAGAGAGGATTAAAGAGGAATGTTAGCGGAAAGATATTTCTCTAGCCGATATCATAGGCGCTCATCTTTTCCCAGAGGGTTTTTCTGCTGATGCCAAGCAGTTCAGCGGCCCTGGTTTTATTGCCTTGCGTCAACTTCAGCACCTTAAGAATGTGGCCCCTCTCGGCGGCGGTGGCAACATCGGAAAGGATCGCGCTCTGTTCTTGCCGCCGGGCGGCTACCGAATCCGGCAGTTCATCCTTTCTGATAATTCCGTCCGGAGCAAGAGTGACGCACCTCTCAACAATATTTTCCAGCTCGCGGACATTGCCTGGATAATCATAGGCCATGAGGGCGTCAACGGCCTCCCTTGAAAACCTGGCGTCTTTCGAAAGCCTGTTCCTGTACTTTCCCATAAAGAATTCTATGAGCCCAGGGATGTCCTCCCTCCGCTGCCTAAGCGGAGGAATGTTTACCGGTATGACATTCAGCCTGTAATAAAGGTCTTCTCTGAAACGTCCGGCCTTGACCTCTCTTTCAAGTTTTTTGTTTGTCGCGGCAATGATCCTCACGTCCGCGGTTAGTGTATTGGTCCCGCCAATCCTTTCAAATTGCCTCTCCTGTATGACCCTTAATATTTTTGACTGGGTAAAGAGCGGGAGGTCGCCGATCTCATCGAGGAAGATGGTGCCGCCACCCGCAAGCTCAAACCTGCCAGGCTTCCTTTTTAACGCCCCGGTAAACGAGCCCTTTTCATGCCCGAACAGTTCGCTTTCAATGAGACCTTCCGGCAGAGCGGCGCAGTTGACCTTGATAAGCGGCTTCTCCTTTCGCCTGCTCTGGTAATGAATGGTAGTGGCTATAAGCTCCTTCCCTGTGCCGCTCTCCCCCAGGACCAACACCGTTGAATCCGATCCAGAGACCTTTTCAATGAGCGAAAAAACTTTCTTCATTTCAGGGCCTTCGCCTATGATGTTTGGCACACGGTAGCAGCGGCCAAGGTCCTTCCTGAGCCTGATGTTGTCTTCCTTCAGTTTCTTTATCTCAATAGCCCTTTCAACAAGCAGAAAGAGTTCATCAAGCGAGAACGGCTTCGTGATATAGTCAAACGCCCCCAGCCTCATCGCCTCAACGGCATCCTTTATCGTCCCATATGCCGTCATTACTATTACGGGGACATCTTTTTGGCCCGTTATTTCCCGCACTACGTCGAAACCGTCCATGTCGGGCAGCCTGAAATCGGTGACAGCAACATCGTAGCAGTCCTCTTTAAGGACATTCATCGCGGCGGTCCCCGTTTCAAAGGCCATGACGTCATACCCGGCCCTTTTAAGCGCGTCCTCAAGACTGATCCGCATCAGCTTGTCATCTTCTATGATCAGGACCGTTTCCGTTTTCTTCACGCGGCACCCTCTACGGGAAACTTCAGGATAAACCTGCTTCCTTTCCCCGGCTCGCTTTCAACGCCTATATCGCCATTGTAGTTCCTGATTATTTCATACGTCAACCAGAGCCCCAGACCCGTCCCTTCCCCGGCGGGCTTGGTAGTAAAGAACGGGTCGAACAGCCTGCCTATATGTTCCGCCTCAATTCCGCATCCGTTATCGGCAATCTCAAGATATATACCCGAATGTTCCCATCCTCCGGAGATCTCAAGGGTGCCCCCGCCTTCCATGGCATGGATCGAATTGATGAAAAGATTGAAAAGGATTTGCTGGAAATCTTGCACATCAAACGTAAAGCGCAAATTGGCTGGCACCCTATTTATGAATGCGATCCCGCCCCTTTTCATCTTGTATTCGAGAAAAGCGTAAACACTGTCGACAGCGCCCCTGATATTCACATCCACGGGCTTGTGCTCTTCCTTTTTCGACATCCATAATAGCTTGGTCACGGTGTTTTCTATGCGGCCCATGCCTTCATTTACCAGGTCAAGATACTTTTCCCTGAGCTGGGAGTCTCCGCCGTTTTCCTTAAGCATTTGGACGAAGTTGAATATCCCTCCTAGAGGATTGTTTATTTCATGTGCGACCCCTGAGGCAAGGATGCCCACAGACGCGAGCTTTTCCGACTGGACCATTTTTTCATGGGTCTTCCTCAATTCCTCATTGGCCTGCCTGATCCTTGCAATCATGCTGTTGAACCTCTCCCCCAATACTGCAAGCTCGTCATGCCCCTTCACATCGACCTGAAGGTCCAGATAATCACCCCTGGCCTTTTCCATTGTGTTTGACAGGTGGATGATGGGACTGATGAATCTCCGGCTCAAAAGCATAATGATCGCAAATCCGCCCATGAGAAAGACAACGGTCATGAGCACGATCTTCCTGATCGTCGTGAGTATTTCATGCTCCGCCTTTGCGAGGGACATTCCCAGTTTAAGGGTGCCCCATCTCTTCGTGCCTATGGAAAGAGGCACGCCGATATCAAGGGCGTCATGCCCGCCGGCAGAGAAATGCTGCACAATGGTTCGGTCCGCTGCAAGGGCCTTTTGGGTCAAGGGGCCGGTATACACCTTACCGTATTGCCGGATATCATTGTCCGCTATTACCTTTCCCTTGCCATCCAGGACCGCGATATAAAGCAGCGATAAATCCTTTCTTTTGAACATCTCATGTATATAATCATCGAGAAGCCCCCCTTCCTCCACAAGTCCGAGCCTTTCATATATGAGGTCGTTGACGATCGGGATGGCCAGCGTTTCTCCAAGCAGGCGGCCCTGCTTTTCCGCCTCCGCATACAATATATCCCTTTCTCTTTGTACCATGAGATATCCAGCTATGCTCATGGCCGCGATGATGGCGAAAGTCGTAATAATGAAGAACTTGGATTTCATTCCCATTCGGGAAAAGAATGCCGCCATGCTCATAGCTTAATCTTCGGATGAGCCCCTAATACGCAGCCTCTGCAGACTTTTTTGCATATTCCTGCGTAATCATTCTCTGTGGCCCTTACAAAGCCCTGCCGGAGGCCCATGTCCCTCAGGACTTCTCTGTGCTTTCCGGTGTTTAAACGTTCCAGGGCTTTTTTCACTGCCTCCGCGACTTTAATTGGGACTTTCGGCCCTATAACGATGGGCCCGGCGGGTATCGGCTCCGATTCTCCGATTATTTCCAGACCGAGACGGCAGAATTTTCGGGCCGACGAGTTCCTGACCGCCCCCGCGTCATATTGCCCGCTGAGCACAGCCTTGGCGACAGATTCGTCATAGTCAAAATTTGCATAGGCGCTCAAGTTTTTCTTGGTTATTCCTGAACTCGCAAGCAGGTAATGGGGGACCAGGTCGCCGGCAGTGGACCCCACCGCTCCAAAGGCGAACGACTTTCCGTTCAGGTCTGAAACAGCCCGGAAGGGACTGTCCTTTCTGGCTATTATCACGCTCCTGTAATATGCGCCGCCAGGTCTCAGGAGACAGTAGGCCCCGTACTTTTTATGCGCCTCCAGATAGGTGATAGGACCCAGAAAAGCCATATCGATCGTCCCGTTCCCCATATCGGTGACCGTGTCCTCATAGGACTTTCTTAAAACAAGCTCAAACCGGTAATGCGTCTCTTTGGAAAGATAATCGAGGAGAGGCTGGTATTTTTCATATTCGATTCTCGGATTGTCCCTTGGTATTACGCCGAAATATATTACTCCCTTTTTTCTTGCGACCCCGCTTCCCTCGCTGATCCGGTCCTCCATCCCGCGGACAAAATTGTAATCGCTGTCGCTGACCCTTCTGAACCTGTCAATCATCATTGCTGCAAGAATAGACCGGCCTTTCAGGTCCTTATTCATATCCAGAAGGATAGCCCTTATCCTTTTCTTCAGGCTCTTGCCTACGTTGGTATTTATGACGACAGGTGGAGTGCCGAAAGGAGGAGATTTTTCAATGACTTTTGTAAGCGCGGCGTACTGGGAATGTTTTTTGAGCATATAGTTGTAGACAAGGCTGTCCACGGAGGCGCCGTCCACCTGCCCTTTCGCCACCATTTCAACGGACTTGTTATGGCTGTAACTGTAAACATATCTTTTAAAAAAAGTCTGCGACGTGTAATGCATTTTTGAGAGCCTATAGGCCACATAAAGCCTGCCTGAATTTGACCTTGGGTCGGTAAATGCGAAGGTCTTTCCCTTGAGGTCCGCAAAGGACTTTATATGGCTGCTTTTATTAACAATTACATAGGAGTTGTAAGTAAGCCTATTGTTCACAACCGGAGCCGCAAGAAGTTGGGCACCAAACCTGTCATGGTCATTTACATACGGGCCGGAGCAGATAAAGGCCACATCTACCGCGCCTTTTTTAAGCAAATGGTCCATATCGGCATAATCCAGGCGATAAACCATCTGCACCGGCATTCCAAGTTTTTTACCTATATAGTCCACAATATCCTGATAATATCTTACCGAATCGAGCGGGGTTATCATGGAGGCGACACCGATCTTGAGGGGAAGCTGCTGAACGGCTTTTCCTGGAATACCCTTGCGCTGTTCAGGATAAACTTTTGACAGCGGAAAGCTGAAAAAGGGGGAAACAAAAAGGAGGATTAAGAAAACGCCCACTTCGTACTTCCGATTCAAATAATCACCTTCCCTTTATATTGCATGCGAAGTGCCAGGCACTATTCGATCTCCCTTTTTAATAACCCCGCCGCTTAACACCCTTACGAATATCCCCTCCTTTGGCATCACGCAGTCCCCGGCCTGATAGTAAATGGCACAACGCGTATGACATTCCTTCCCGATCTGGCTTACCTCGACTTGAATGCTTTCGCCAATCGTCAACCGGGTCCCAACTGGAAAACTGAGGAGGTCTATACCCTCTGTTGTAATATTTTCGGCAAAATCCCCGGGCTTCACATCAAGCCCTTTGTCCCGCATCTTTTGTATGCTTTCAATGGCAAGCAGGCTCACCTGCCTGTGCCACGCAGCAGATGCATGGGCATCTCCTTCAATGCCGTACCCGGTCTTTAGAAAAACCTCCTCCACCGGCTTTTTCCTGGTGCCTTTTTTATCGCTGATATTCAGAGATACTATTTTCCCAATCATATCCTTTAATATAAACCTCGTCACCAGAACAGGCAAGCCCCTTGGCATTGAATTTCATGTCTAGCCGTGATTCGCTGCCCTTCCAAAAAAGAAAGGAGGCTTTAAATGAGGGCATTTATAATTAGGGGCCCCCGATTGAAATCGTGCCGCAGCTTTGAGGTATAATCAGCCAGTAGTCTCAAAAGAGTCGGACGGGGGCAGGAATGGAAGCTGAATTCAAAGACTTCGATGGAGTCTACCGGGAGTTTTTTCCGAGGCTCTCTCTGTACCTAAAAAGACTTGTCGGTCAGGATGCTGAAGATGTTACCCAGGAGGTATTCCTGAAGGTAAGCGCGGCCCTTCCCGGTTTCCGGGGCGAGTCGACTCTGCCGACATGGATTTACCGGATCGCGACCAATACGGCCATGGACCATTTGAGAAGGGCCCGGCCGGTGCGGACCGTGTTGGAAATAAACGAGATTGCTTCCGGCGGCCAGGACTCGGAAGATGCAACCGAAGCAGGTCTGGAAGAGGGCCCGGCCCTCGATACAAAGCTTATCCGGAAGGAGATGAACGAATGCATCAGCAGCATTGTGGATGGTTTGCCGGAAAACTACCGGACCGTGCTGGTACTAAGCGAGATGGAAGGGCTTCAGAACGCTGAAATCGCCCAGGTTTTAGGCATCTCGCTGGATACGGTAAAGATAAGGCTGCACCGGGCAAGGGCAAGACTCAGAAAGGAGCTTGAGGCAAACTGTAATTTCTATCGTGATGAGCGGAATGAGCTAGCCTGTGACCGGAAGGTCATTCTCCTTTAAATCGATGAACAGCGGATATAATTGATCCAGAGAATTCCTGGATTTTTATGAAAATATTTCAGCGGTGTCCGAAGTAAATCTCTACTTCTAAAAATCTGGTGTATCCTTTTCCTCCTTTCGTCCGTCTATAAGAGAAAAGGAGGTCGTTTTTTATGAAAAATCCAAACGAAAGTTTCACTGTCGAAGTCTCAAAAACGGGCAACTCCTGCGCAGCCGGAGAAAAAGCCGGAAACAAAAATCTGGAAGAAGGCAAAATCCCTGTCCTTTCTTGCGAAGGGGCCTGCATACGGGGAGAGATCGCACGTCTGGCCGCTAACTTCGTGGCAAAAGAAGAACCGTACCGCCGGGGCTGCCATGGGGAATTGTTTACCGTACCTGGTTCCGCTTTGGCGCAGTGGATGAAAAAGGCCCCGAAAATTGTCCTAATAGACGGCTGTTTCCTCCATTGCCACGGAAGGATACTCGAAAACATGGCTGGGCTTGAGAATCTGGTCCAGTTCGATGCGTTCTCCTATTATAAAAAGTATTCGGACCTCTTCTACGCCGATTCCGTCCCTGAAAAATGGCGGATAGAAGCGGCGCGGACGGTGGCGGATGCGGTCCTTACTCAATTGCAAAAATAACGTTTATTACAAAGGAGATATCGAGGCATGGACAAGAAAACGGAGGAACTTATAGCGCTGGGCGCGGCCTATGCCGTAAATTGCCAGCCCTGCATGGAACTTCACAAACAGCAAGCGTCCGAAGCCGGGGCGGCCACCCAGGAGATGCGGGCCGCGATTGAGGTGGCGGAATCTGTAAGAAAAGGCGCGTATGACAAGACCAAAGAATCCGCAGGTAATTTATTTGGCGATCTGAAAGAACAGAAGTGCTGCTCCGAAGGCAGCAAATGCTGTCCGTAGAAGTATGTTTGGCGCGATCAGGGAAGTCTCAAAATCGGACGGCGAGCTTCTGAAATTTCTTGAAGATGCCAGTGAATGCGCACGATTCTATCTGCTTTCAAAAAAAAGGCAAAGGGGCTGCGACGGAATGGGAGAGCTTGCCATGATCAAGGAGGAGTTCGAGCAGGCGCTGAATATGCTGACTACATATTGCAAGGAGAAAGGATACGCATTGGCCGATATCCAATACGAGATTGATTCTGTCGCGAAAGACCTTGCAAAATAAACTCAGGCGCCCGGCTGGATCGGCAAAGAAAGGAGGACATGTTATGACAGGCCTAAAAATTGACAAGATGATCGATGTGCGCGGACTTTTTACATGTTGAAATTCCGACCCTCTGATGAAGCTGATCGAGGCCATAAAATGGGAGGATGTGGGATCGGTTATCGAGGTGCTTTCATCGAGGCGGGACACGGGCGTGGTTGCGCCTGCATGGCTTAAGATGGTTGGCCAGGAACTAATCAGCGCTGACGATAAAGGCGATCACTGGCGCATTGTTGCAAGGAAAATAAAATAAAGGAGAAGTCAGTCAAGACCCGAGATAAAAATCCATAGTCGAGATATAACGAAAAACTCTTTTTGGGGCGGGTGGATTTTCATACTTTCGCCATAAGATCGGAACCCAAGCGAACTTCTTCATATATAAGCTTCTGGTCGTAACCAGGCATTTTATTAGGTAGCGTATACGCACGCAGTTCAGGGCGAATCTTAGCCTTGAAGCGAAGCCATGTACACTGCGGAATGGAAGGGGCTATACGCACCGGCGCTCAATCGGGGCGCGCGTCTATTTCAAAAGAAAATTGCTAATCTTCTGACAGTTTTTTCTAACCGGCTGCTTTTGCCAAATCCTCATTATCCTCCGGTTCTTCTTCCTTAAACTGGTTAATCCGCACCTCTCCATCGGGAAAGCGCGCGATGATATCCAGGTCCCCGCCCATGGCCCGGATAAAATTGCGCAACGTGCTTATATACATATCGGTGCGGCGTTCCAATTTTGAGATATGCGCCTGTTTGACATGAAGCACTGACGCCAGTTCTTCCTGGCTTAGCCGTCTTGCATGGCGCAATTCCTGTAGTGGAAGCTCTTCCAACAATTTCCTGGCTTTTTCAGCTGAAGCTGCCTGAGCTTAATGCTCGTCATAAGTAAGCACATAAAGGCCGTGCTCGATCGCTGCCGCGCCTATAAGCAAATCGGACATAGGGAGCGTAATACCCTTTTTCCTAAGCACTGCGGAGATATTGACGGCCCGTATCAATATGTCTGCCGTAGTATCAATAAAAATAAGCCCCTTTAAAAGCTCTATAAAGGACCTTGCATTCTCCCCGCTTTTCATGCCCAGTAAAAGCTCAAAATATATTACACCGCAGACACAGGCCCAGCCATTCTCTATGACCCTTGCAACTGTATTTCCGGCCCCTGCCTCGTCCCTGAAGAACTCGATCCAGGCGCTTGTATCGGCAAGGACGTTTTTATCCCCCGTCAATATCTTCTGCCAAGGGCCCTTTCCCTTACGGCCTGAGATTTTACCTCTTTCTTCTCCTCGTCTCTCCAGTCAAATGCAAGAGCTTTCTTCCCTCTAAAGTGATGTATCTCTTTCAGCTTCTGCTGCCTGATATACTGGTCACAGCCTTGGTCTTCGATTTCTCGCCGGACACTTTCTGAAGGAAAGGCAGATAAGGGAAAGATCGCTGAATTCTTCAGAGATCACGCAAGCAAGATTCACTAAAAACGCCGCAACTAAAGCCTTCTGATCGCCCTTAAAAAACTCTTAATGCATCCCGGCGGGGGCTTCGTGTTGCGCCTTCCTTATTAAAAAGACCAGAGGAAGGATGCATATCATGAAAATGCTCAACTGGCCGAACGTCCCGTTGTATGCGAGCATGCTGGCCTGCCTGGAAAGCTCCTGGTAGATCGTGCCAGTTGCCGCCTGCCCGGAGAGCGCGTGCCCGAAACTCCCAAGATGTCCCATTACGTTCAACGCATGCCTCTGGGCGATCTGGTAGTTGCGGTCAAAGGGGGTGAGATGGCCCACCAGCACCGCCTGGCTGGCTTGGGAGCTCCTGGCGAGCATTGTCGTCACAAAGGCAACGCCAATGCTGCCGCCGAGGTTTCTAAGCAGGTTAAAAATAGCCGCGGCATTGCCCATATCCTCTTTCGCCACGCTGCCCATCGTCATCGTGGTGAGCGGGATGAAAAGAAATCCCATGCCCAAGCCAAGGACCATTCGTGGCCACAGGATGGTGAAAAAGTCCGCATTGAGGTTGAACTGGGACATAAGATGAGTGGCGTATGCCCCCATGATTATGCCGAATGCCAGCAGAAATTTTGGGTTAATTTTTGTGACAAGACGCCCTGCTAAAGGCATGGCTATTAATGTCGCTATCCCGCCAGGGCCAAGCACCAGACCCGCAAGCGTTGCGCTGTAGCCCATCATCTTTTGAACAAAGATGGGCAGAAGCACGATGCTGCCAAACAGATTGAAAAAGGCGAAGAACATCACAAGGTTCCCCGATGTAAAAGATACGTCCTTTAAGGTCCTCAGGTTCACTATAGGGTGAGGGACCAGAAGCTCGTTGACGATGAAAAGTATCAGCGCGATGCCGGAAATCGCGGCCAGCGCCACGATGTAATTTGCGGCGAACCAGTCCGCCCGCTCGCCCTTGTCCAGCATGATCTGGAGGCAGCCCAGGCCAACAGAAAGGAACAGAAGGCCGAAATAGTCTATCTTTATCCCTTTTTGCCTCACATAGGACGGGTCTTTTATGAACAGAAGGACCAGCAGTATGGAGACTATCCCTATGGGCACGTTTATGAAAAATATCCAGTGCCAGCTCCAGTTGTCCGTTATCCAGCCCCCAAGCAGCGGACCTATGATCGGCCCGAACATGATACCTACGCCGAATATGGCCATAGCCATCCCGTGCTCTTTTCTGGGAAAGGTCTCAAGCAGTATGGACTGTGACAAGGGCTGAAGCGCCCCGCCCCCTATGCCCTGCATCACCCTGAACAAAACGAGGGTGGGCAGGCTCCAGGCTATGCCGCACAAAAAAGAGCTTGCGGTAAAAAGCGTTATGGAAAAAACAAGATAGTTCTTCCTGCCGAAGATCCGGCTGAACCATCCTGTCATGGGTATTATTATCGCATTAGAGACCAGGTAGGAGGTTATGGTCCATGTGGCCTCGTCAATTCCGGCGGAAAGGCTTCCCCTTATGTGGTCCAGGGCCACGTTGACCACGGAGGTGTCTACTATCTCGATCAGGGTGGGCAGCATCACCGTAAGGGCGATGATCCACTTGCCCACGCTCACAATTTCCTGGAGGTTGCCCCCGCCCCCAGCCTGCCGCCCTTCGTTATTCATCTTTGATGGAACGTTCTTTTCTTATTTACTTTGTTAAGACGACGGGGGTTACGGACATTCCCAGGCGCAGGAGATGATTGGGGTCCTCTCCGGGGTTGATGGTTATCTTCACAGGGATCCTTTGCACCACCTTCACGTAGTTGCCCGTGGCGTTTTCCGGCGGGAAGAGGGAAAAGACGGAGCCCGTTCCTGCCATGATGCTGTTTACCTTGCCGTGGAAGGTCACGCCCGGATAGGTATCCACATAAATGTCCACATCCTGGCCCGGCCTCATCTTTTCTATCTGGGTCTCCTTGTAATTGGCGGTCACCCATATGTCCGACAACGGCACAAGGGCCATGAGGGGCTGCCCAGGCTGCACCTGGTTGCCGACCTCTACCGATTTTTTTGTCACGTAGCCGTCAACCGGGGCATATATCCTGGTATAGCTCTCGTTCAAACGGGCGATCTCAAGGGTTGCCTCCGACTGCTTTGCCACGGACTTCTGGTATTTTAGGGCGGATTGCAATTCTTTCAGCACCGCCTTCTGGGTGGCATAGGCGGCAATCGCCTTCCGGAGTGAATCCTTTGCGGACTTCCGCCTGGCGGCAGCCACGTCGTAATCCGTGGTCAGCTGCTCAAAGCGTTGTTTCGGTATGGCTTCTTCCTTGTAGAGGTTCCTGGCCCTTGCAGCGTCCTTGCCTGATTGCGTGAGTTTGGCTTCCTCAAGGGTCACCGTGGCCCGCGCACTTTCGATCTCCGCTTCGCGCTGGGCAAGCTGTCTGCGCGCGGCAAGTATCTGAGCGTCCACCTGCGTGACCTTGCCCTGCTGGGCGGCGCTGCCGGATTTCGCCTCTTCCGTCTTCATCCTGTAATCAACGGGGTCCAGGAGGGCGAGAAGGGTACCCTTGGCGGCAAACTGGTTGTCCGCAACATAAACGGCCTTGACGGTGCCGTATATTTTAGGTGCTATGGTATGCACGTTCCCGTCTATGAAGGCGTCGTCTGTGGAGATATGGGTCTTTTTGTACTCCACATACATAAAAATGCTTACGGCGGCAATGATGCCAAAGATTATCAATAAGACCGCGGCTATCCTCTTTTTGTTTTTTTGCCGCGCGGGCCTGTCATTCCCCTCGATATTATCTGCCATTTTATTTGTATACCTCCGCTAAATCATTTCCCTGGGAATAAAGAAAACCGGCCTCGGCTTTCCGGAAGTCGTATTCCGCCCGGTAGTCATTCGTCTCCGCCACGGTAAGCAAAGTAAGGGCGTCCAGGACGTCCGTAGCCGTTCCTTCCCCCTCCTCGTACCTGATCCTGTTTATCCTGAGGTTTTCCGTGGCCTGACGGACAGCGTCTTTTGTGGCCTCTATGCGCCTGAGGGCGTTTTGAAGGTCAAGGGAATAAGTTTCGACTTCCAGCCTTATATCGCTCGTCAGCTTATCTTTCTGCTCGAACAGTTTTTCCTTCTGGCTGTCTATCTTGTCTATCTCCGCCCTGGTAATGCCGCCTCCATAAAGGTTTATGCCCAGCCCCAGCACCAGGGACCAGTTCCCGTTCGGGGTCACGAAGTGGTTTTTTGTGTAATCATATCCTCCCTGGGCGAAGAACTTCGGATAGTATTCCGAGTTAGCCGCTTTTCTGTCCAGGTCCAGAGACCTCATGGTCTCATTAACTATCGCGATCTCGGGCCTTTTCTCTTCGGCCATCTTCCAGGCAAGGCTTAGATCTTTTGGGCTTATCTCCCCACCCTCCCGGCCGGAATAGTAGACCTTTCCCGCCGGGACGTCCACTGGCCTGAACTGCGTTTCAAGGGGTCTGGCCAGCATATCGTTGATCCGCGCGGCCATGATGTCTCTTGCGTTGCGCGCGCTGACCAGCCGCTGACTGGCATCGGATATGCGCACCTGGGCCTGCAGGAGGTCGTTTTTCGTTATGACGCCCTGGTTGTATAGATTTGCAGCGTCTTTCAAATGGGACTGAAGCCTGGCCAGCTCATCCTTGGCTACCTGTACCATTTTTTGGGATTCAAGGAGGTCGTAATAGGCGAAGGTGAACTGGAGGGCCGCAAAATTCCTTATCCTCATTGTGTCAAACCGGCTTGCCGCAAGAATGGCCTTGCTCGCGCCGTACCTGGAAGCGTTCCCCTCGAAATCCCAGAGCACCTGCTGGACGGTAAGGCTGTACGAATAGAAATCCTTCTCGGACTCCGGCACGGTGATCCCATCGAATATGGCCTTGGGCTGCATGGCAAGGAGGGTCTCACCGGCCGAACCGTTCACAGTTGGAAGCATCGGCGACCGGGCTATCAGGGTGTCCGCCATGGCCACATCCTGCTGTTTTAACGCGATCCTTACGGACCTGTTGTTAGCCGTTACCAGCCTGAGCCCTTCCTGAAGGCTCAAAGTCTCCTGGGCGTCCGCCCTGGAGGGCGAAAAAAAAGAGGCCCCTGCAAAGAAAAAAACACCCTCCGCCAAAAAGCAAAAACAAAAACAAAAAAACAGGACCGCGCTCTTGTTTTTCATCTTTGGGTGCCCTTTATGAAAATATCCACAAACTCGGTTTTTACCCTGTCTACTTCCAGGGGTATCGCGTCTTTCCTGAACATGAGCTCCTGCACAGTAAAAAAAGAAAGGAACATACCCAAAAAGGCCCTTGCCCCGTATTCGGGATCAAAATCCCTGAGCGCCCCTCCGCTCTGAAGCTCCCTGAAATAGGAGGCCAGTATCTGGTTCACCTCGCCAATGAAGCTCTGATAGATATCTTTAACCTTGGACGGATACAGGTGCATCTCCGATCTCATTATCCGCACCAGGTCGCGTCTCTCGTAAAGTCTAGTTAAAAACTTGTCCGATATAAGGAGCAGTGCGTCACGATAGTCCAAGTTCTTTATCTCCGGCATAAGGCCCTTCAGCGCGGGCAGAAAGGAATAGCTGTTGATGATCTCCTGGAAGAGCAGCTCCTTCGAGGAAAAATGCCTGAACAGGGTAAGCTCGGCCACTCCGGCCTTCTTTGCGATGTCCTTGGTGGTGGCCCCCAGATAACCCCTTTTGGAGATAAGCTTGAGCCCGGCATCAAGGAGCTTTTTCCTCGTATCCGCAGACTTCCCGGTGTTTTTCAAGGCACTCTTCAAAAAAACCCCCTGCACAAAGTAAAAATAATGTTAGTGCTTACTTACTCTAGCAAAGGGCCGTCTCCGCTGTCAAGGAAGCTGGTCAAGGAATACCGTCAAGGAAACAGTGCGGGGGGAAGCCGTCCGGCAAGCCGGGAAATTCTACATCCTGTTTTTCACCAGTGAATCCACCACGGCGGGGTCCGCGAGGGTGGATGTGTCGCCCATGTCCTCGACCTCCCCTCTTGCGATCTTTCTGAGTATCCTCCTCATTATCTTGCCGCTTCTTGTCTTTGGCAGGCCGGGTGCAAACTGCAATTTATCCGGTGTGGCGATGGGCCCTATCACGCTCCTCACATGCCCCACCAGTATTTTTTTCAGCTCGTCGGTGGGCTCGAAACCTTCCTTTAAAGTTACGTAACTGTATATGCCTTCGCCCTTTACATCGTGCGGGAAGCCAACCACGGCCGCCTCGGCCACCGCGTCATAGCTTACCAGGGCGGATTCCACCTCGGCCGTGCCGATCCTGTGCCCTGACACGTTCAGGACGTCGTCTATCCTTCCCATAAGCCAATAGTCACCGTCCTCATCCACCCTGGCCCCGTCACCCGAAAAATATTTCCCCGGGAACCTGCTGAAATAGACTTCCCTGACCCTTGCATTCTCAGGGTCTCCGTAGGTGCCTCTTAACATCCCCGGCCAGGGTTTTTCTATTAACAGATATCCGCCTTCATTGGGCATGGCGGGCTGGCCGTTTTCCCTGACGATACTGGGCACTACGCCCGGAAACGGCCTGCAGGCGGAACCCGGTTTGAGCGTCATGGCGCCCGGCAGGGGAGTTATCAGTATACCACCGGTCTCAGTCTGCCACCAGGTGTCCACAACCGGGAGCTTGCCCTTGCCCACGTGCGTGTGATACCACATCCAGGCCTCGGGATTTATCGGCTCCCCGACGGTTCCAAGCACCCTGAGCGTCGAAAGGTCATGCCCATCCACCCAGGAAGGGCCCTCCCTCATGAGCGCCCTTATTACGGTGGGCGCAGTGTAGATTATGTTCACCCCGTGCTTATCCACGATGTCCCAGAGCCTTCCCGGATCGGGATATCCGGGTACCCCCTCGAACATAAGCGTTGTTGCACCCTCCGAAAGCGGGCCATAAACTATATATGTGTGGCCGGTTATCCACCCGACATCGGCGGTGCAGAAATGAATGTCCTCCTCGTGATAATCGAATATCCACTTGAATGTGAGGTTTGAAAAAACCATATACCCCCCGGTGGTATGGAGCACCCCTTTAGGCTTTCCGGTGGAACCTGAGGTATAGAGTATGAACAGCGGGTCTTCGGCATCCATCTGGACGGGCTCGCAGAAGTTGGATATGTCCCTGGCGCCCATTTCCTCGTGCCACCAGAAATCCCTGCCGGGGGTAATGTCAACTGAGCCAGAAGTGCGGCGCACTATAACTACCCTCTCAACGCCGGGACATTCGTTCAGGGCGTGGTCCACATTCGCCTTGAGAGGCACTCGCCTCCCTCCCCTCAGGCCCTCGTCCGCCGTTACCACCATTTTAGATTTGCAGTCATTTATCCGGTCCCTCAGGGACTGCGCGGAAAAACCGCCGAATACCACGGTGTGTATGGCGCCGATCCTTGCGCACGCAAGCATGGCAATGGGCAGCTCCGGTATCATAGGCATGTAAAGGGTCACCCTGTCCCCTTTTACAACCCCGTGCTTTTTAAGCACGTTCGCAAACCGGTTAACTTCGGTGAAAAGCTGCTGGTAGGTATAGGTTTCATACTCCCCGCCGTCCGTCTCCCAGATGATGGCGGCCTTGTTCCTGCGGGCGGTGCCCAGGTGCCTGTCCAGGCAGTTGTATGATGCGTTCAACTTGCCGCCCTCGAACCACTTCACGAACGGCTTTCGGAAATCATACTCAAGGACCTTATCCCATTTTTTAAACCAGTCTATGTTCGTTGACGCCACTTCCGCCCAGAACTTCTCCGGGTCTTCAACGGACCGTTTGTATATCTGATCATATTCTTCCAGGCTCTTTATGTGCGCACCGGCGCTCGCCTCTGGGCTTGGCGGGAAAACCCTCTTTTCAGAAAGCAGGACATCGATCCCTTTTTTTCCGGTTTTTTCGGGTTCTGCCATTTTCAGCCGCCTCCTCAGGTTTTTGTTTTTTAAAAATTTCCTTTTTTCTTTTTCTTTCTCTTTCTCTTTTTCCCGGCCGCGCTTGCCGCAAAAGAAAAAGACCTTAAAAGGGCCCGAAAAATAAAAATCTAAAACCTGGTGCCCTATTTGGACCTGAAAAAGACCACTCCAAGGGGCGGAACGGTCATGCTAAGGGAAAAAGGCCTGCCGTGCGCGGGCTCTGGCGCGGCTTGCAGGCCGCCCGAATTGCCCATCCCGCTTCCGCCGTAGTACTGGGCATCGCTGTTCAAGACCTCTTCCCAGAAACCTCCCGAGGGCACGCCTACGCGGTACTTCTGCCTTGGGACAGGAGTGAAATTGCACACGACCAGCACTTTGCGGTCCGCCAGAGCGCCCTTCCTTATGAAACTTATCACGCTCGATCCCCAGTCGGAAAAATCCACCCACTCGAACCCCTCGTTCTCGAAATCCCTTTCATGAAGCGCCGGTTCGCTGCGGTAAAGGCCGTTAAGGTCCTTCACCCACTGCTGCAACCCCCTGTGCGGAGCCCGGTCGAGCAGGTGCCAGTGTATGCTTTCCTCGTGGTACCATTCGTTCCACTGCCCTATCTCTCCTCCCATGAACAGGAGCTTCTTGCCGGGGTGGCCGAACATATAGCCGAACAGCGCCCTAAGGCCTGCGAACTTTCTCCATTCGTCTCCAGGCATCCGCCCGATAAGGGAACCTTTTCCATAGACCACCTCGTCGTGTGAAAGGGGCAGGACGAAGTTCTCGAAAAAGGCGTACCAGATGCTGAAGGTAAGCTCGTTGTGATGAAATTTACGATAGACGGGGTCCAGGGAAAAATATTTAAGGGTGTCATGCATCCAGCCCATGTTCCATTTCATCCCAAAACCAAGCCCCCCGATATACGGGGGCCTGGAGACCATGGGCCATGCGGTGGATTCCTCTGCCACGGTCTGGATGTCCGGGTGGGCGGTGTAAACCGCTTCGTTGAACTGTTTGATAAAGTTGATGGCTTCCAGGTTTTCATTCCCGCCAAACCGGTTGGGAATCCATTCGCCCTCTTTGCGCGCGTAATCCAGATAGAGGATCGAGGCGACCGCGTCCACCCGGAGACCGTCCACATGGTATTTCTCCAGCCAGAACATGGCGCTGCTTATCAAAAACGCGCGCACCTCGTTCCTGCCGTGGTTGAATATATAGCTCCTCCACTCGGGATGGAAACCTTGTTTGGGATCACTGTGCTCGTAGAGGTGCGTGCCGTCAAAATATGCCAGGCCGTGAGCATCATCCGGGAAGTGGGACGGGACCCAGTCCAGTATCACGCCTATCCCGTTTCTGTGGAGGTAGTCCACAAGATACATGAAATCCTGCGGGGTCCCGAAGCGGCTTGTGGGCGCAAAATAACCTAGGACCTGGTAGCCCCAGGAACCGTAAAAAGGGTGCTCCATCACGGGCATGAACTCAACATGGGTAAAACCCATCTCCCTGACGTAACCGGCAAGATAAGGCGCCATCTCCCGGTAGGTCAGAAACCGGTTCCCCTCTTCGGGGACCCTGCGCCACGAACCCAGGTGGACCTCGTAAATGGAGAAAGGCTTGTCAAGCGAGTTTCTTTTCTTTCTCGTATCCATCCATCCCTTGTCACCCCATTCATAGTCCAGGTCCCAGACGACGGAACCCGTCTTGGGCGAGACTTCCCACAAGAAGGCATAGGGGTCTCCCTTGTCGATCACATAGCCGCCGTATCTGGATTCAATGTGGTACTTGTATATCTGGCCCTGCGCCACATCCGGCACGAAGCCTTCCCATATTCCCGAACTGTCCCACCTGGGGGCAAGCGGATGGGAGCGTTTGTCCCAGCCGTTAAAATCCCCGATCACGGAAACGGATTTGGCGTTTGGCGCCCAGAGGGCGAAATAAGTCCCTTTGACCCCTCCGGATTCAATAATGTGTGCCCCAAGCTTGTCATAGAGCTTGAAATGATTGCCCTGCCTGAAAAGATAAACGTCGAGCTCCGAAAAAAGACTTATGCCGTTTAGAACGCTGCCAGCCATTTTTTGGCCCCCCGATTGTAAATGTAAAATAAAAAAGAAAAAAGACCGCTAATATAAAGGATTATAATAGATTCCGCCCCGGTGGGAAATCAAAAAGTTTTTTTGTTCTTTTTTGGACTGGGAAAAATCTGTTCAGGCTTTTTAAAAGAGCGGGCGACGGGATTCGAACCCGCGACCTTCAGCTTGGGAAGCTGACCATCTTTACCAAACAGATTGATTTTATTGGCTATATATCAAGCTTCTTTGGTCTTATTTTTGCTTCTTTTTTTATTTTTTTGCGACAATTTTGCGACATTGAGTTTTTCAGATGCCTCGACAGCTTTTATCTTTTCTTCGTCTATGCAATCAAGATACTTCTGTGTCGTCCTTATGTCCGAGTGCCCCAGGATCTTCCTGAGTGCCTCTATGTTCGCCCCACCCTGCAAAGCGAGAACGGCAAAAGTATGCCTTAGCATATTGGGACCGACTTTTCTTCGAATTCCAGCGGTTTTGGCAGCGGACATAAGTGCCTTATCGATGTCTATGACCGGATTGTCTGTTCTTGAAAAAACCCAGCGCCCACTACGGTTTTGATAAAGCTCCTTAAGAATATTCAAGGCAGTTTTATTAAGTGGTATAAGGCGATCCTCATGGTCCTTTACCTGCCATTTTTGGCCGGGAGATATAACTTTGGATTGGATATGTATATGCTTGTGAGCGAAATCCACATCCAACCATTCAAGATACGTAGCTTCCGCCGGACGCATGCCCGTGTGCCGGTTAACGATTATCCTACTTCTGGTGAGTGTATTCTTCACTAAGGGTGCCAGTTTTTCAAACTCTTCGTTGGTAAAAAAAGTGAATTTCTTCTTCGATTCAGTAAGCTTTTGTGGAAACTGCAGGTCTGTTTCCCTAATGATCCTTTTTATACTGGTGTGCCGGGAAGACGCGTGTTTCAGTATACGCCTCACAATCGAAACAAGGATGTTCACTGTTCGGTTGCTTAGCCCAGTCGCTCTACGATCGGCCTGAAAATCAAGAAGACGGCCTCTCGTCAGTGAACTCACTGTTTCGGACTTAAAGAAATTCGCGATATGATTATCAAAATAGTTCTTCTCATTTACATATGCCCGCCTAGTGTAGACTGCTTGAATATGAGAGAAGTATTCCTCCGCGAGAACCATGAATTCGTAATCGGTATAGTCCGGCTCATGTATCCCGAAACTCCGTAAACGTCGACGGCGCTTCAGCTCCGCTTCGATCTCCAGTGCCTCTTTCCTGGTAGTTGCCGCCGCTCGATTTACCCGATAAGGCTTGTTAGCCCATAGATTGATATAGTGCATCTTACCGCGCTTATAAACAGACATGGCCCACCTTTTTAATGCCCTCTATCGTTGGAGCGCCGGGATAAACCGGCATGGAGTCGAGGTGTCGCGTTGCACATTAATCTAACTCCAAATTCTCAGAATCTCAAGAAGGGTCGCACTCATTTGTGAATGTCAGATTGGCTATTCAAATTACCAAATCCTGAATCATAAAGATTATTGTTACGAAATATTCAAATTTTTTCTAATAAAATTCGAAAATTCTTGTCCCATTTTTTTTGCAAAATCATCAAGCTCTTCATAATCCATTTGTCCCAAAATTTTCCTTATTTTGTCATATGTATCTTTTTCAGATATTAGCAGATCCTGATATATACTGTTAATTGTAAACAGTAAGAAACTAAGAATCCGCCTTTTCTCAGTATCTTTGAATACGCATCGCACTTTATCATAATCTGTTTCTAACGATTTTATTACTTCCCAATCCGGGCTATCGAATACTTGCCATTGGACTTCCAAGTATTTCTTGTCACGGCTGGCTATAGCTTCTAGTTCGGCCTCCAGTGCACCTCCGGCCAGGAAATCAATACTTTTCTTTCTTCTAAATAAAAAAATATTTTCATCCTCATCTTTAACCAGAAGTGCAAATATTGGATCGTCTGTTTCACTGAGGCTACTAATTTTGCGGAGATTGCTGTACGAGCGAGGATTCGGTTTCACAAAAATAAATAACGCTTTTTTATTGCTCTCCGCGATTGTCTTTATTAAATCATAATCTGGCTTGCCGAAAATATCTTCCGGTAGAAATATATTAATAATGCGTTCTTTATTACTTTGCCTGAAAGGATTGCCCGTTCCCGATTCTATGAATACTGGGTTTAAATTGAGCAAAGGGGCAATTGCGATCAATTTTTCCAGAGAAATAGTAGCTTTCATTTTTTCAAATTGAGCAATTGCAGACTGACTAATGGCAATCCCTAGGGCATTCGCCTTTTCTTTTAGCTCGCCTTGAGTTATACCCTGAGCTTCTCTAACAGAACGTATAAATAGAGGAAGATTCGTCATTCATCAATAATATACTTATATTAGAAGGCAAGTCAACTTATTTTTTTCTTGACAAAAGGTTGAGCTTGCTCTAATTTAATAAGTGATGAAGCTAGATAATATAAGTAACAGAGAGGTTGAGTTTGGCTCCTGAAAGGAATGGTTTTAAAGAAGTCAGTATAAAACGTTTTAGCCGTGAAAAGGGCGATGCAGGAACGGTAAAGCACTATAAACCATGGCTTACCGTCTCGGATATGCCATCGATGGGACGGGTCCACCGCGGGTTCTGGAGAAAGAATGAACGAGTCGGACACTAATATCATTTCTTCCTCCACGCAGATGCTCCCCTCTATTCAAGACAGCATTATTTCCGACGTGGACATCATGCGGGAATGGGGGGTTTCACTGTCATTTGTCAACCAACACTCGAATCAGATGAAACCTTTCCGGTGGCGACCACGGAAATATTTCCGAATATTCGTGGAGAGATTTTTTGTCGCCCGTGCAACCGCAGGCCAGAAAAAAACAAAATATACCCGCACGCTGGCCCTGAGGGATTTTGAGGACGCAAAAGTCCGGATCCGGCACAAGCAATCAAAACATAATGGCCATCGGCGTAGCGGGGAAAGAGGGAATATCGAACAAAGAGCGAAACATGAATAAAAAAATATTTATATCTTGTATTCAGGACAACATTAAAAAGTTTAACAGTTTAACCACTATAATAGGAGGTGGCAAAGATGAAGACCGTGGCGCTGGCCGACGCAATAAGAAAGACCCTAACAGTACACCTAACGCAAGCGAAAGCTTACGCCGAAAAGGCAATTGCATGTATCGATGATCGGGGATCTTGCAACTTTGATCACGTTTGTCTGACTTTGTCGAATTATCCTCCACAGGCAATGGAGGAAATTTGCGAAAAAATAGGTCTGCAGTGTTCAAAAAAAGGAAATCATCTTTACCCAGAATTCCATATCAGTGGGGAATACGGGGTCAATATGAAAAACACTATATTTTGCGAAAAGTTTGTGGAGTATTTGAGCCAGTTAGAGTACGAGGTCAGGGTAATTTATATTCTCGACTAATTTTATGGAACTTAGGAAGATCAATATCCTGGAAACATCAATAATTATTCCCGAGAATTTACGCGATAAAACGGGAAATGGTATTAACGCTAAGAAAGAAGAGTTAATATCTCAGATCATCTCATCCAGTGGATCCAACCTGTTTTATCCCCTGATCTTCTTGGAAAGTTCAACAAAACCTACACAACTAAAACTTGTCGCTAGGCACTGGGCTTTTGCTGGATATATTAAGCGTGAACAATATGTCGTCGATGCATTAATTATAAAAGATGAAGAGTTAATTCCCGGTCTTATAGCATGTGATGAGAGAGAGACTGATTGGCTTTTCAAGGGACAAATAAAAGGCAAAAGTGCTAAGGGTACAACAACAGCGGATCGGGAAGAATCGAGACGAAGTGGCAGAATTTGTCCTCTCTGCCATGGAGTCCTCCGCCGCCCACTGAGAAAAAAAGATCGGGAGCAGGACGATGGCTACTTGATCGTATGCGAAAATAATGTGAAGGACATGAATTCAAAATCTCATGGAAAAAAATGCCAATTTTCTATGATACTTACTTCTGTAGAAATAGAAAAATTTAAAAATAAAGAGCTGAATATTACGGAAATACTGCGGCCATTGGATGCATGCTGCATCCGCTGCAAAGGGCAAGTGTACGAGAGGAGAGTAATTAAAAAGAGCGGCATAACTTCAACGTTGCGGTGTATAAATTATTATTCTCCGCAAAAATGTAAACCCCAATGAAGTTCTACTTCGATACCCTCAGAAGTCTTTACATAGCCACAGAAACCCCAGTTGAATCCCAGGGAAAGTTTTACGACTATCCCGAAGCCGAAGATGTTATTGATGCCGTGCGGGTAGATCAATCACTCTATCCCTTATCAATCACAGATGAAGCAATAAGGGAAAGCATCGTTTTTTTTCTACGCCTGGTGAACACACCTAACGGTCTGAAAGGAGCGAGCAAAATTGAGAAATCTGTGCGTTATTTAGTTGACGCTGCCATTCAAAGAATCGACGCGAAAGACACTATACGCAAAATATTAAATGCTTTGCAGGATTCCTGGTATAAAGCACTCAAACATTCACCACTTTTCGACAGCAAATTTTCCAAGAGAACGTTAGTCGAAGACTCCCCACTTTTTTATTTTCACCTTGTCTCCGCAGGTCTGGGGGATAAAATCCCGCCCTCGAAATTGTACCTGGCGTATGGATACCTCGCACATAAAAGCCTAAGGAACATTTTTGTCCAGGAAGCAGCCGACTCCAGCAAGGACAGCTATGCACTTTCAGCCCGCTACTTTTTCACTCATGTTAATCCGGTCGTGGACACCAAATCAAACTATCCGCCTGAGATTACCAAAAAATTTTTAGACCTCTTTAGAAGGCAATTTGACATAGATAAATACGGGGATGCAGACAAAAAATCGGACATTGCAGAATCCCATAGGAGCCGCCTTGAAAGACTTTTTAAACATGCCACACTAAGACCGCGTGCTCCCCGTGGTGACGATAACGAGGAACAAACGGAAGAGCGAAAAAGGGACGATAAAAATGCCGGAAGTGTCTCAGTCGATAGTACCCCTATTATCGCAAATGGAAATAAGCACTCGGATGGGCTGAAATTACGCGTATACCAATGTCATCATAGTCCTCAGGATGAGACAGAGGCAAGATGCCAAGAATTCGAGGCCCCTGATGAAATGGAAGTGGTTGAGCAACAGAATGATAAAAAAATCGTCAACACCCGGCCAACCTTGAAACGCTCCTTTACGGATTTAGTAAATCTTAGGAGTTTTATCATACCGTGGGATTCTGCATATCTGAATATGTTTGATTTCGCGATTCTTTATCAAAGGGCAAATGAACTTTGGGGCACATCGCCCTTAAATAACGCGATAATCAGCTATATCGATGTACTAGCACATACGGGAATGGCGCCACGGACTCTACTAGACCTTTGCTTAGAGAATTCAACCATTAATGAAGGCATCCTGGTGCTAAAAGAACGCGGCGGGATTCTTTACATTCTCGTTGATTCTGTCGTTCAGCATAAAAAGGAGTTCAGTCATCCAAATTGCCGCAAAATTTCTTCTAAAATATGGGTACCCCTTCCCAGCGGCACTTCAGAAAAGATTACTTCACTATACATTAAGGACTGTAACCGCATTTTCAGCTATAGGGAATCGGGGCATGTCAAACGCATGACCTTGCTTGACGTCAAATCCTATTTAGATAACTTAAATAAAACTTGGGGTTCCCATCTTACTGTAGAGAATATATCAAAATCATTTCTTCCCATGTTTCATGGGCGGTTCGGGCTTGATCCGCTCGTCTGCGTTCTCATTGCCGGACAGGACCACTTCAGGCTCTTTAGTACATTACTTCATTATGTCCATATATCGCACGACAGAGTTCAGAAGGAGTATATTATCACAGCTCAAAAAATGAATGCCGAGGTAAAAAAGAACCTTGCCGCCTGTGTCCGGCTTGGATTCATGACCGGATGCGCTAGCAAGACACCAACGACCGAAGGTAAAAATAGCAACACCGATGAAATTTCAGTTGCGCCATACAGGCCAGGGGAAGATGAATTTTTTGACTTTGGCTATGGATCTAAAATTATTTGCGATACGTCATATATGGCCGCTGTTATAAAAGCAATACGCAACGCCATAAACGATGCCTCCAATCCTTTATTTCGCCATAACCTTCTCACCCTCTATTTGTATGTCTTTCTGCAGTTTTGTACGTGTCTCAGGCCCCGAAATAATCCCCAAATCTTATGGTCAGATCTCACTCTTTTAGAAACTTTAACAATATCTGACAAGCAGAGCGCACAATACCATGAGGAAAGATCAATTTATCTACCTGAAATACTGGGCGAGGTGCTCAGACTATTTAGATCTGAGGTTATGAGAGTGCGCACATATCTGGCAAGTAATTATTCGACGGATGCAATAATGAGAAAGAAAGATATGGTTTTTTTCTTTGTTGACGAAGAGACGGGGATTCCAATCGATTTTACGCTCAAGAAAATGGAGGAATATCTTTCAGCAATTATTTGCATGGAGTGGACATTACCGCCGAATTTCGCCCGGCATTATACCTGTCATTATTTATATGAACATGGGGTCCCGCTAGATGCTATCGAATTCTGGATGGGTCACCAGCATGCAGGTAGAGAGATACATAATATAACGTCGAGCACCGGTTCACTTTTACTGGGTAGACTTATTCTTCCACATATCAGAGCACTTCTCTTCGAACTCGGATTCACACAGAAAATATTTACTTGAAAAGCGTAGAAATGAAACAAGAGAGCATAGCACTGGAGACCATCGAGACTCATATTTGCGAGGCCGCTCTGAGCATTTCTGAAAAAAATTTGATACCACACCAGATTCTCGACCGTATTTCTAGCAGTATCTTGGACAAAATACGAGAGAAGATCACAAGCAACCCACATTTTATAAAGAAAAGACCCCTCCTTCTGAATAAGGATGACGTCCGTTCGATGGGTGACAATTTAACAGTGGGCAATGCTTCCTCATATCAGTCTTGGCTTCACAGAGATTGCTTCAATCGTCTTATTTATCTTCTTAGTTCTGATGGAACACTGAAATGTCCCTATTTTAATATTCCTCAGCAGATCAAGCGATTGCTGATCATTCACATTGATCACGAGATATTAAAGAGTGTCAATTATGTAATTGCGATCAGAAGGGAACTTTTGAAATTAACGCTGGATGTCGATCTAAGAAAAAGCGATAAGGAAAAGGAATATTTGTGCTCATTTTTGGCATCTGCAATGCTGTTTGAAAAAATGCTGCTACCAGCCCTTGGAAAGGCCCTGTCGCAATTGAAATTTCGCGATATATCACTTTCGCCTATGTCCTTGAATGTCAAGTTAAACCCGGACGATATGAGGGATGATGCGGCATTCTTTCGTTATTTTATGTTCGCCCCGACTTCGAATTATTTCATGAGGCTTATACTTTATCGCCTAAAAAATCACGAGACTAAAAATGGCTATGATAAAAATGGGGAGGTATGGCCTTTCTATTATCTCGGGGAGAAGAACATCTCATACATATTTAAAAATTGGACCCATGAACAATTACAGGGACTTGGTTTCGATGTGATGGAGGGTATATCTATAAAGACATTCAGTAAAGTCTCAATGCTGTTATCAGTTTTGTCTTCTACCGAAGGGAATCTCAGCGAAGAGCCGTGGCCGCCGTTTCTCCTGTCGATATTGTCAAAAGAGGTAAGCAGCGATTCCGTCGCGCAGGAATACTTCATGCATTGTCCGGACGCAATAACATCAAAGTGTGGACCTGGAAAAAAGGAGACTTTCCTTGATAATTCAGTCGATCTATCCGAATCATCGATCTCTTTTCGAAAAGCCCTCAATGCTATAAAAACGATTGTCCGTACACCATTGCGGAGACAAAATCGTGCAGATGTGATCTCATCGAATCGAAAAAAAAAGCGTAAAGTCATCTCAGAACTCAAATTGCTAAAAGATCAAATCAGCAGCACGTTTGGGCCAGCAGCGGCGGAAAATATCATTTTCTATATTGACTGGCTTGACTTGCTCTTTTCACAAGCTAAGCTGTCGGTCAAGTCCATATCAAATTATGCAAAAGACGCTGAGGAGTTGTTGTTAATTGCCCCGGATGATAAACCCCTCCGTGTGCTAAACCCGGAGGAACTCCTAGCTTTACTGCAACAGACACTTGCTAAATATGAATCGCCTAACATAATGAAAGGGCTAAAATCGTTTTTGGATTTTCTTGAAACAGCGACAGCAGGTTCGTTTAAGTCGCCGAACTGGAGGACCAATGCCCTACGTAAGGATGAACTACGCTCTCAGAAACCTTTAGTTTTTCCCGAACAGGTGAAACTTGCCATCGATAATATGGGTCAATTTTTTTTCCGCCATCTTGGGCGGTATGTAAACACGAAGGCATATGTTAAGAGTTATAGAATAGCCGCCCATAAATCGGAGATCATCTATCATCTCGTCATGCTAGCCTACTATGCTGGATTGAGGATTATGGAATTTGCCAATCTATTGGTAGGGAATGTTATTTATGATGATGGAGTTGTTCTATGCGTGCGTAGCACAAAGACGAAAAACGGAGTCAGAAATATTCCACTTTCAATGCTGCTGCCAGAATGGTATCTTGAAGAATTCCTTATCTATTGGAAGCGTAGAAAAAGCAGCGCCATAAATAGTGACCGCCTCTTCCCATGGCATAATGGAGGGCCTATTGATCAAAGCTATTTGACAACTGAGATTACCAGGCTCTTCGAGTCAGTTGGAGTCCCCGGGATTACTGCTCACATCCTGAGGC
>JAKAMR010000026.1 GCA_021812785.1 Nitrospirota bacterium | reverse complement strand
AAGGCTGCGCAGGATCCCCTTGCACCTGAATATCTCCTTATGTATGGTCTCCAGGTATTCGGGGAAATCCTCGAACTCCGGGACCTTCAGCAGGTTATCCTCCCTGGCCCTGTCCATGAGCGCCTCGGAATAACCGGCTATGATGCCAAGCGGGTTATTTATCTCGTGGGCGATGCCGGCCACCAGTGTGCCCAGGGAGGCCAGCCTGTTGGACCTTATCAGGTGCTGTTCAAGCCTCTTCTGGTCCGTCACGTCCTTTAGATAATGCACCATGGCGTACATGCGCCCTTCCTCGTCCACCAGGGGATAGACCCAGAAATGAAAGATGCCGCCGTCCTTGCCTGTAAGTTCCAGGAAGGAAGGCATTCGGCTTGTTAAAGTCTGCTGACAGAGCCTGGTTGTTATCTGTATCCCTATTTTTTCCATGACCTGCCTGCAGGGCCTTCCCACCACCTGCGCGGCAGAGAAGCCCGTCTTCTCCAGAACGGTCTGGTTTGCCCGGATTATCTGCTGGTTCCCGTCCTCTATCCATACCATATCGGTTATCGCGTCAAAGGTTTTTTTCCATTCCTTCTTCTCCTTCGATATCTCCTCGAAAAGAAGGGCGTTCTCAAGCGCCATGGAGATGTGCCTGGCCACCGCGAGGAGTATCTGAAGGTCATCACCGGAGTATTTTGAAGGCATGGTGCTGTCCAGGTTGAACACGCCCAGCATGCGGTCTTTGAAAAGAGGGATGCTTATGGTTGAGCGTATGCCTTCGGCGGCCAGTTTTTTGTCATCGGGGAACCGGATCTCCTGCCGGAGATCGTAATTTATCCAGGGCTGGTTGTTTTGCACCACCCAGCCCGCGCTGGTGGTGTCTACCGGCGCCCTTATCCCTTTTGGCATGAGCGTTTTCATCCCTGTGTCCAGGGCAAAGATGAGCAGGTTTTTCTTTTTCTCATCATTAAGCAGAAGGCTGGCCCTGTCGTAATCGATGATCTTTCTTATCTCCGAGGCGACCATCCTGAAAATGGTGCCGATACTGAGACTGGAATTTATTATCCCTCCCAGCTCGTTTATGAGCCCGGAGTGCCTGGGGTCGTCCTTTATCTGCTGTATGATAACAGCATGGCGGACGGGCGAGCCCCGCGTTATCATCGTGATCTTTGCGGCAAAGGCCTCGCCGTTTTTTCTGGCGCAGCAGGCTTCAAAACTGTCCCCCCCATGCGCTTCCGCAGGGAAAACAGCGCAGCCCGCGGCATGACCATCTGTATTGGTGATTCCCCCTGAAACAGCGGTGGCCTGAACCCCGAAGGCAATAAACGATTCTATGCCGCCGCCTTCCAGTTCCCCGGAGCCGCACCCGAAGAGGGCGCCTGATGCCTTGTTTGCCGCCAGGATCCGCCGGGCCTCGTCGATCACGACAGCGGAGATATTAATGGAATCCAGCGTGTCTAATAGAAATCCAAACTCGTCAGGAAATCTGCCGCCCACAATTTTTATTATATATCAAATGGCGGAAGCGGAATTTCTCTCCCCCGGAAAGCCCTTTAACTTGCAATCCCTGCAGTTTGCTGCAGGGTGCTTCATTTTAAAATGGTATCCGGCTGCCGTGGCATCCCATGCAGAAATGCCGCAGGTGACCGAAGTCAGCGAAGAGCTGGAACCGGTAGGGCGACGCGTGAGGGCTGTGGCACGAGGCGCAGGACAGTTCCTGCCCCGGATGCCTGGGATCCGGCTTGCCGCGGATCGGATGAGGCTGGCCGTTAAAAAAGGTGATTATATGGTCTCCGGTCTGCCCCACGTGGCAGGACAGACATAGATCGGTTGGAAACTTTCTGGTCCAGAACGGCCAGTCGGAGCCGTGAGGGCTGTGGCATGTGGTGCACATCCCAAGCGCAAAGGGGCCGTGCTGGTGTTTGAGTTTCTGCCATGCGCCGATCTGGTCACCGTGGCACTGTTCGCACATCTTCTCTGGTGGAGAGAGTGTGGCATATTTCGGGGTTGCCTTCGGGTCATGGCACATAAGACAGGCCCATGCCGCGGTCGGGCCGTGAACGTATGGCCGGTCGGTTATCTCCTTATGACAGGTATAACAGCTGGAATCCGAATGTTTTGCCGGGGTATCGTCAGCCGCCTGCGGCTCCATCTGATGGCAGGTGAAGCAGGTGCTCGAGGAACTGTGGAACAGATACTGGGTATAGCCATCCGGAGGCGTGTTGTTTTGTGCGGATATGGGCGAAATGATAAAGACGCTGACCTGGCTTGAGCTTGGGGCGCCGTCTGAAGCGATGCCCGAAACCATTATCCGGTTTATGCCGGGATGGACATTGACGACAGAGCACACATACTGCTTGCCATTAATATCCTTGAGGTTTTTTTGCACCCTCCCGTCCACATATATTTGAAGGGAATCAAATGTGTTTTCCGTTATCTTGGATACGACTGAAAGAGTCTGTCCCCCTTGCATGTATCCCTTGTCCACGGGGGTGATGATCCTGAGGGCAACGTCTGAATAACTATTTTGCGGCAGGAGGGGAAGTAAGAAAAGCAGACAGAGGAAAACCCGTTTTATCATTGCTTTAACATGATCTTCAGGGCCTTTCCGTAAGCAACTGCGGCGTCCCGCGCGTCGTTTTTTCCCTCATACAGTTTACCTTCATACATATAAACCTGGGAATCCATGGGATCGAGCCTGGCCCCGGCGTCGAAAAGTTTGCGCGCTTTAGCCATGTCGCCCCCCTTCCCATAATAATAGCCAAGCATATAGTAACAGGGAGTGTATGCTTCGTCAAGCTTCAGGGCCTTTTCCATAAGGGCCATGCCCCCTTTAACATCCCCGGAGCCGGCCAGCAGGGTGCCAAGATCGCACGTCGCAATAACGTTGCCGGGTTCCTTCGTGAGCGCCTGTTCGAACTGTTGCTTTGCGAGCTGGGGCTGGTTGTGCGCAGCATAGTACTCTCCCAGGCTTACGTTCGGACGGGCGAATTTAGGGTCTGCGGCGCTGGCCTTTTCCAGCCATGCCGGGGCCATATCTGCCATGCGCCCGGATTCGAGCATCCTCATGCCGAGGTTATAACACCTGAGGGCTTTATCGCTGGGCATGTAGACATTTTTTGCGCTGCCGCCCTTCCTTGTGCCCCCGAACTGCCCGTTTATGTAATCCAGCATATCCGCGGAGCCGACGATGGGATAACCGAAAAGCTCGTATTGTATCTTCATGTCCGGATCCAGTATAACGGTAGTCGGTACCGCTATCACTTCGTAGTCATGGAAGGCAACCAGCCCATAGTCTATGAGCACGGGGACATCGAGCTTGAGTTCCGCCATCTTGGCCCTTATCTTGGCAAGGGCGTCATTGTCTATGTTCTGCTGTTCGACGTCAATTGCCACCACAGCGAAACCCTTGTCCTTGTACTTGTGATAAAGGGCCTCGATGTCCTTGAACTCGCGCGGGGAGTTTTCACTCCAGGCGGCCCAGAACACCAGGGCAGTCAGTTTGGCACCCTTCACGTCGGCGTACGTCTTCGTCTGGCCGCTCAGATCCTTAAGAACAAAGTCAGGGGCCTTTGTGCCCACCTGGAGGTTCTGGCCGAAAGCCAGGGGGAGGGAAGAGAAAAAACAAAAACCCTGAACGGACAAAAATACGGCCATCAGCAGAAAGGCGGAAAAGCCGCGGCTGCCGGTCCCATGCAAGGCCCTTAGTTTTTCCCTTACCATGCGTGCCTCCCCTGCTTTAATTTCTCTATCCCTTTTTTATACGCCTCCAGCGCCTTCTGCGGCTGACCCATTTTCAAATAGACATTGCCCAGTTCATAATACGCCAGGACCGGGTTTGGATTGAGTTCGAGGGCTTCCTTCAGGTCGGCCAGCGCGCCCTGGAGATCTCCTTTTTTAAAGAGGATGACCCCTTCGCCAGTCTTTGCGGCATGTAATTCGGGATTTTGCTTAAGGGCATTCTCAAAGACTTTCATTGCCTTATCCAGCTGGCCTTTTTTGATGAACAGGTTTCCAAGCTGGACTTTGGCCGGCATGCACGAGGGGTCCGCAGTGATGCTTTCCTTTGTCTTCGCTATTGCCTCATCCAGCTTGTTTACCCGCTCCAAGGCGGATACCTCCCTTAACAGGGAAAGCGCCAGAGCAGAGCCCGTAAGGGTTTTTTGATCTTGTTTTTGATTTTGATTTTTCTGTACTGCCGCCTTTGGCGTTACAGTCCCCGGTTCCTGCGCCGGGGCGGCAAAGGCGGGCAGTGCAATTGCAAAAGCCATAAGACACATAAAACCGGTTGCCAGGGCCAAATGGGACCTCTTTTTCTCCAAGGATCCCTTCCGGATGATCATATTTTCCACTTTAAGATCTCTCCCAATTCTTCAAACCTCTTCAAAAAAAACTAAAAACCTGCTGTCCAATTCCAGAATGACGCAGCATTTCATGCTGCATTTTACTTAATGCTGCCCCTTTTCACCGGCCTATCTGTTTTTTACAGGCCCTATCTGTTTTTCACCGGATTATTCCGGTCATAGTAGCGCGTAACATGGCAGCCCGGAGAGCACTGGCCCCCTGTGGCGGTCTTCTTGTAATTTATCGGCAGATGCCATATGCCAAACTGCGCATAGTCCCTGATATGCTTCGGGTTATTGCTGCCATGCGGGTCATGGCAGAATACGCATACGCGGCCCTTGATCTGGTGCACATGGACATAGTGCAGATTCAGATTCCCGTTGCGGAAGTTAGTAAGCGTTGTCGTGTACTTCTCTGCCGGAATGGTGTTCTGGTGGCACATGAAGCAGAGGGCGTATGCGCTTGGATCATAGGGCGTATACATAGTGGAAGGGAATTGTTTCCGCAGCATCCGGAAATTGTTTGAGCCGTGCGGATTGTGGCAGGCCGGACAGTCCCCTTCCCGGACAGGCCCATGCCAGTCCTTGTTGTCGGCCAGGTATTGCTTCATGTTCACTATCTTGCCGGTCGGAGTATCCATAGGCTTGTCGTGGCAGGAAAGGCACAGGTCTATGGGTTTTTTAAGAAGCATCTTTGGATAGTTGGAACCATGGGGATTGTGGCAGTTAAGGCATTTTTTCTTGGTCTGGGTGATGGCCCCATGTTTGGTCTTTACGCTTTCCACATGCGCTTTCTTGCCCGTATGGCAAATGAAGCAGAGGTCTTCGTGGCGGTCCAGTTTCAGGTTGTACTTGTAACCGGCGCTGTGGGGGCTATGGCAGTTCACGCATCCAAGCTCTACGGCAGGATGGATGTGTTTATCATTTTTCAGCTCTTCCGCCTTGTCCGTATGGCAGGACAGGCAGAGGTCATTTCCTTCGGCAAAAAGCATGTAGTCATTAGGCGAGCCGTGAGGGTTATGGCATATGGTGCACTGGCCGGTTGCTGCCGGTCCATGCTTGAAAGGGCCAGCCATCATCTTTTTGTCATGGCACATGAAGCAGAGTTTTTGTCCTTCGGGTTGCCTTAACTGAAACTTGTATGGCGACTGGTGGGGGCTGTGGCACGCGGTGCACGCGCCAGCCTTGACCGGCGGATGGACATGCGCTGCTGAGTCCATCCTGTCGTGGCACTTGTAGCAGAGCTTTGATACGGGATCCGGCGTGGCCTTGAATTTGTGGTTGCCAATTTTCTGGTGGCAGAAAAGGCAATCACCCGCCGCTGTTGGGCCATGGATGAACTTGTCAGTTCCCATGTTGCTGTGGCACTTTCCCGTTACGCAGCCCTCTTTTCCTATTCTGCCAACTCCAGTCTGAGTCTGTGCCGCGCGTACCCCTGGACTGAGAAGAAAAACAAAGAAAACTGCCAACGCAAATACTGCACCAGAAAAATTGCTCCGCCGCCTCGCCATTTCCGCCTTTCCTTCCCCCTTCAGGGCATACGCCCAAGATACATAATAAGTGGACTATTCTATGTCAAAAACGGCCATCCTGTCCACACAAAACTATTAACTCCACAGGAAAAGGAGGTTTCAGAAATCAGGGCGGCGGCGCCGGCTCATTGATCACTTTTATAAATTTTTATTTTTTAATTCAATGAGTTAAAATCTTAAAGGCCATTGCAAAAATTAAAAAACGGTCCCGGACATTCCGGCAAAAAGCATAAAAGGATATCCCCTGACCCTAAAACTACGATTTTGATCATTTTTGCTTTTTTCAGATGAATGTTGACAATACCCTGCCTTTTTTAAAATAATTCATATACTTTTTATAAAATTATCCGCTTTTAGAGCAAAGGATTGGAAATTTTTGAAAACCGGGAAAAACGGGCAACGCATCAGGGCAATTTCCACGAACTGGCGGCAAAAGGCTGACTCCCTTCACGCCAGTCTGATTGAAAACCTTACAGTGGCAGCCTTCGTGCTTAACTCAAATCATGAGGTCGTGGTCTGGAACAAGGCGTGCGAGGAGCTCACAGGGTTGAAGTCGGCCGATATGGTGGGAACAAGGGACCAATGGAAACCCTTCTATCAGGAAAAGCGCCCGACACTGGCCGATTTGATAATAGACGGAAACTATGAAGAAATAGGCAGGCTGTATGCGGCGCACTCTCATTCCAGGCTGGCCAACAAGGGGCTTGAGTCCGAAGGGTGGTTTCGCATCCTTGGCGGAACTGAAAGGTACATAATATTCAGCGCCGCCCCGGCCTATGATCCAGACGGGCAACTGGTTTTTGTGACGGAAACCCTTCAGGACATCACAGAACGGAAGCGGCTGGAAGAGGCGCTGAAGGAAAGCGAAAGCCGTTTAAGGATGATCATCGAGTCCGAGCCGCAGTGCGTAAAGCTGCTTGCCCCTGACGGCGCCCTGCTTGCGATGAACCCCTCGGGGCTGGCCATGATAGAAGCCGATTCATTCGAGCAGGTCAAAGGCAAATCGGTATTGGGCCTGATGCTGCCCGAATACCGGGACGCCTTTAAAAGGCTTGTGGGAAAGACCTTCAGAGGCGAACCTGCCTCCCTGGAATTCGAGATCATAGGGCTGAAGGGCACAAGCCGCCGGCTCTCGACACAATCGGTGCCTTTCCGGGACGCAAACGGAAAGATCACGGCGCTTTTGGGCATTACAACCGACATTACCCGGCAAAGAAAACTGGAAGAGCAGTTAAGGCAGGCGCAAAAAATGGAGGCCGTGGGCCAGCTGGCCGGAGGGATAGCGCATGATTTCAACAATATACTGTCCGCCATAATCGGCTATGCCGATCTGCTGGAGTCCAGGCTGCGGGAAAACGGCCCCCTGAAAAATTACGCGGACCAGATCCTTTCGGCCTCCCAGAGGGCGGTCAAACTGGTCAGTAGTCTCCTGGCATTCAGCCGGAAACAGACCATAAGCCTTTGCCCTGTGGAGCTGAATGCGCTGATACGGGGGGTGGAAAAACTCCTCTTGAGGCTGATCCGGGAAGATATAGAGCTGGTGGTCAGGTGCTCCGGCGATGACCTTATCATCCTGGCGGACAGCGGCCAGATAGAACAGGTCCTGATGAACCTGGTGGCGAATGCCAAGGACGCCATGCCGGCCGGAGGATTCATTGTGGTCCAGACGGGGGCCGCCGATCTGAATGAGGAACTCATAGGAGGCGGCAGTTTCAGGACCGGCAGGTATGCCATGATCTCGGTGACGGACACGGGCACCGGGATGGAGGCCCAGACCACGAAAAGGATATTCGATCCGTTTTTCACGACAAAAGAGGTGGGCAAGGGGACAGGGCTGGGCCTCTCCGTAACCTACGGGATAATAGAGCAGCATGGCGGCCGTATTGACGTTCAAAGCGAGCCCGGGATCGGAACGACCTTCAAGATATACCTGCCCCTCAGCAGTGTCCCTGCCAGGGAACAAAAAAAGGAGCGCCCGGATAACGGCAGTCTGCGCGGAGGGACTGAAACCATACTTCTGGCCGAAGATGACACTGCTTTAAGGGAACTCACAAGCGCCATCCTCCGCGAATACGGGTATACGGTGGTCGAGGCCGAAAACGGCGAGGATGCCGTGGAGAAATTCAAGGCAAACCAGGACTGCATCCGCCTGGCTGTGCTGGACGTGATCATGCCCAGAGCCAACGGGAAAGAGGCCCGGGACCAGATAAGACAAATAGCTCCGGGCACAAAGGTGATCTTCATGAGCGGTTATGCGCCGGACGTCATAAACGAGAACGGGCTGGAGGAGACCGGCTTGAACTTCATCCTGAAACCGATCACCCCAAAGGTGCTGCTCTCAAAAGTGAGGGATATACTGGACGGGCAACTTCCTTGAACCGCCAAAGACAGAGGCATTAAAGAAATGAAAAATGCCGAAGGCGGGATTTGAACCCGCACGGGTTGCCCCACGTTATCCAAACGGGAAAACCCTCGGTTTTTCTACCTTTTCTTCCCAAAGAGCCGCCTACAGGTTAACACGGCGTAAAGCCCGTGTGTGCTGATTTGTGTACCAGTCTGGATTAAAGCACAGGCGGCTTGAGGCTGTCAACGGGCGCGTAATTTCATAGGTGGTGTTGCGCTTTAATTTGACCAGTTTATGTCAGGCACTAGCTCACCTTTAAGACACTATCAGCCTTTATAAGGAGCTTGCCCAAATGTAGCCCTATTTTTCTTTCTCCCCTTCTGTGCTATTGTCCGCGACTGGCTTACTGGTTGTATTTGCAGCCATGGTGTTCTTGTCAGGGTGAAGCCCCGATAGCCCCGCAAGGCTTTTCCAAACAGTGTCCGGATTGAGTTTGTCTAATCCTGAAAAACTTTCATTACTTCTTGCAGTTTCGCCTTTCTTTTCTTCTTCGCTCATTGAGTCTCCTTCCTTTGAGAACTACTTTTTCGTATTGTCTGATTTTTGCGTGTTTGTATCAGTTTTCGGAGGAGCGGCACTCTGGTTTTTCTCAATTACATTAGGATTCAAACCGCCTAACCCCGCAATACTATCCTGCGTTTTTCGCTGCGTCCCTTTCTTATCCACGCTCATTTTCTGAGCCTCCTTTGCTTTATTTTCAAATTGACTTATAGCAGCCATAACCCCAATGGCCAGAACGCAAGCCATAGCTACAGAGAACAGGATTTGCGCTCTTTTATCCAGTTTGTTGAGACGTGACTGTTCTGATGTAGCATCCGGGTTTTCTATTAGCTTTCCAATATATGCCGAATTTTCTTTAAAAATGCCAATGCATGTCCAAATCGTGAGAAAGAACGCAATAAGCGCCATCACGAAGACGGTAAACATTCCCCAACCATCTATTACTTTGTAACTGAGAAGGGCAACTAAAAAACCAATTCCAGCAGACGAGATGGTGATTAACGTTTTATCTAATTCCATTCTCGACTGTATCCAAGCGTTCACAAGGTTGCTGTAATAGGCTACCCTCTTTTGTATCTGTTCGCTGTTATCCGGTTTCATAATCCTCCGCTACCTCTGTATTATAAAAGGCTGAAAAAGAAATTTTGCACAAAAAATGTGAAAGGGTATATCGCTGCCGGATTCGGAGGGTTTCCCCGTATGGGTTGCCGGAGGGTGTACCTAGTAGACCATACGGGGAAACACAGGCGGCTAGAGACAATCGGCGTGGCCCTGCCGGGAAGTGTAGGAGTAACACCCGGACACCCGGCCTTGACACCCTGAGACACGCTTAGGGGGATACTCCACGAAGCTGTAAAATTGCTGTAGTGCGTCTGCGCCGCTAATCCCACCGAAAGCCACTACAGTCCTGGGTTTCAAGCCGCCTGACGTGAGCGTGTGACTACCTTAGAAGAGACGCAGCGTTTCAAAAGGGTGGTTTCTAGAAAAGCGTGTAGTCCCACGGAAACCGTTGGCCTGAGCCGCTTTTAAGCCCTCTGACGTGCCTGTCTGGACACCTTAGAAGGAAGGCCACGCCACACCTACCAAAAGGAGTAGTTGAAAACCTGCCTCAGATACAGACTCTAATCCCGCTGAAATTGGCTCTAGTAGCGGGTTTCCAGTTGCCTGACGTGTCCTTCCACCTACCTTAGAAGAGACACCCGCGCTTTAACCCTTTATTCCCCTTGATTTGATGAAGTCCAAAAGGGCCGGGCGGGAGATTTCCATTATCCGGGCTATGGAGCTTTTAGGGACACGCTTTTTGATAAGCTCCCTTATCTTGTCCTCTTGCCCATCCAGCCTTGACCTGCTGATACTGCCCTTAGGTCTACCTAGCCGGACACCCGCAGCCTTCTTTACTTGAAGCGCCTCTTTGGTACGTGTAGAGATAAGCTCCCGCTCTATTTCAGCGGCCATAGCAAAGGCAAACGCTAACACCTTGGATTGAATGTTATTGCCTAGCTCATAGTTGCCCTTTATGGCGAACACCTTAACTTCCCTGCGTGTTAACTTGGAAAGTAGCTCCATGATTTCAAGCATGGAGCGGCCTAGCCGGGAAAGCTCAGACACTATGAGGACATCATTCTTGTTCATGGCCTCAAGCAGCCCGGCAAGCTCCCTGTTCTTCCAGCTAATCATCCCGGACATGGTTTCAGAGACAAGCTCTACATTCCCTAGTTTCCGTGCATTGGCAAAATCAAGAATCGCGTGTTTCTGGTTCTCCGCATCCTGCTTGCTTGTGGAAACCCGGATGTACCCGTAAACTGCCATCTTTCCGAACCCTCCTTTTAGGTGTGTAGGTTTAAACGTAATTAAGCCTATAAAACTTCACAGTAATTGTCAACCTAAAGTCAACCTTAAAACAAGCATAATCCGTAAACTTTAGACGGTCTTTTAAGGCTGCAATTCGGCTTATTTGAGACTACTATATATTGTGGTTTTCGGATTTGCATAACCACTATATATAAGTAGTTTTGTTTAAAATCAGGGACTTATACCCTATTACTGCCCACCTTAGAAGAAAGAAAGCCGCGCCGGGTGTAGGAAAACCATACTTGAGACACGCTTTAAATGCGTCTCAAAGGTGTCCTTTTACCCATCCGTTTATTTTTCAATCAAGCCCCTGTATTCGGGGCCAATTCACAACTCTAAAGTGTCTCATTACATGAAAGGAGGTGATACCAAGAATGGAGAACCAGAAACGGAATGAACTGCTTATGGAACTGAAAGACTTACTCCTGAGCGGGCTTGTAGAGAAACTTAAAAGCGGTAACGCTAGAGGGGCCGATTATGCCAACGCTATAAAGCTCCTCAAGGAGTATAGGGAACTTGAGGACGGGGCAGCCACACCCGGACACCCGGCGCTTGACGCGGCCTTTTACGCGGACGTGCCCTTCCCTGTCAAAAAAGAAGATGCACCTTTCCCGGCTGTCAAGGAAGAAGATGTGTATCCGGGCGGCAAGGGAACGGGAACACCGCTTGAAAGCGTGAACCGGATGAATCAGCCTTTTGACAGCGAACAACACTAAATCCAAGAAGGAGAACAAACAAGCAGTATGAAGAAAACAGTAGTAGCGGACGTGCCGGGTGTGTCGGATGCGGTAAAAGCGGAACTCCACACCGCAGCCTGTAAGTACCTGATAGAACGATTCAACAGCGGAAAGGCCACCGCACAGGACTATAAGTTATGGCTTTGGATGGTGAAGTACTCCAAGTGGCCTGAGGACTCCAAAGCGTGAAATAAATTTGTTGTCTTTGTTTGATTTCTTTGTTCACCCTCAGTCTTGAGGGATGATACCGTAAGGCTTGCCCGGATGGTCGCAACAGCGGTGTAGAGGCTGTCCGGGCGGCTACCCGTCAAGTTAACACCCGTTAAACCCACACACAAAGAAAGGGAAATTTTGAAAGACTGGTTTTCGCACAAGGCCGCACAAAATGAAGAAAAGAAGTGTCTGGTTAACTCCTGCTTCAATCACAGGCACAAGGTTTCCGGCTACTGTAAAACCCATGACAGGCCGGGAGAGATACGGACACCCGCTAGGCCGGGCTATCAATAAGCGGGAGTACATGAGAGAACAGGAAGACGTACGGACATTCATAGACAAGCACATTGGACACCCAGCCATTAAAGCCGGAATAGACTGGTTTAACAAGCTCCTTGCAGATAGCGCGTCCGGGCTACGTGTTCCCGCCATAGCAGAGCTTAACCAGCTAATCAGGGAGGGGGTGGAAGGGAAAGCCTGTCTTAATGCCGTCCTGTCTGTATGGCTATTCAGTGAAAGAAAGCCCGCGATACTGCCGGACGATATACGCTTGACGTTTGCCCTTGCCAATGCACTCTTTGGGACTGCCCATAGGATAAAAATTCAGGTCTACAGGCACGGCAAGCAGCATCACTACTACAAGCCCGCAAGCCATAGGGCCATAAAGGAGCTAGGGCAGTATGTCCGGCAAAACCTAGCGCCGCTTCAAGTAAACGTGTTCGGGGCCATCCTCAGGGACTTGGCTAAAGAGGATGAGATTATTAACGCGCTGCATAAACCATTTTGAAGGGAGACACATTCACAACCCATGAAACAGATAACCAGACACACAGGCGATAAACTGAGGTTCAACCTAGACCCGGAAAGCGGGCACGCTATGAAACGCGCTCAGGCGTTCCACACCGGAAACGGACACCCGGTTTCAAACAGCGTCATTGTACGCCGGGCTTTGCGGCTCTATGGCCGGACGCTTTCAAAGCTCAACACACCTGAGGCCGTCCAGCATGAAACATTGGAAACCATGCGGGCCGCTAAGGGTGTCCTGTAAAGGGTGAAGGACTAGGAGAAGTGATGCCACCTGATTATTTCGTCCGGGAAATGGAGAAGCACTGGACGGACGCTTTAGGGAACACCTGTAATGACGGCCTCCGGGAAACGTGGCGCTTGTTGGCTGAGACGCTTACAGGCGCTACAGCGGCCCACGATGAAAGAGGCATCCGGGAGAGAACCTTTACAGTGCTTCCATTTCCCACCGGAACGGGAAAGACTCAAGGGACTATCCTTTACTTTGCCATGCTCAACGCTATACCGCGCGAACTTGTGCCGGGCGGACTCATCATAACCCGGAGAATCAAAGAGGCGGACGCGATAGCCGATGAGATAAACAGGCTTGCGCAGGAACGGAAACCGGGGCTTACTGAGGATGTCGCTATAAGCTACCACTCAGAGAGTAAACACAAGGTAAGCGGTGAGGCTCTAGCGGGCTATCCCGTTCTTGTAATCACACACAGCGCCTATGAACTGGCCTTGGAAAAGCTAGGAGCAGGAGGGACACTGCCGGAAACTTGGAAGCGTCTTTATGCTTACAGTGGCGGCAAGAGTGACAGCGGTGTAACCGCGAACACGCGGGAGCTTGTCATCATTGATGAGGCTTTGGAGTTAGTGGAGGAGTTTCAAGTTGACATCGAACATTTGAAAAACCTACCACACTTCTTCACTGAGGACATAAGGCGGGAGTTTCCTGGAGAAGTGCAGACAGTGGAAACGGTTATAGACCTACTAGACGGAATGACGGGTAAGCAGAAAGAGGCCATGCTTTCCACAAAGGGTCTACACCGGGGAGAACACCGGGAGTTATTCCCGACCTACACTGGCGGCAAGCTCCCGGACTTTAACGGCCTCAGAGCCACGCTAAGGACACTTGAGCTTGAAACCTTGCTTCCCTATGGGGAAAGAGACGTTATCCGCAGGAAGAAGCTCAGGGCGCTTGTAGACGGGACTATCAAAGGGCTTGACGCGCTCTTTAAGAGCTACGTTTACTTTGCCAAGGATAACACTGTCCACACTCTCAACACCGCTAGGCTGCTTATTCCCAATGACGGCACTGTGAGAGGCGCTATCATCCTTGACGCTACAGCCCAAGTTAACACAGCGTATGAACTCCTTGAAGAAAAGGCGCGTGTTGTAGACCCGCCACAGGATGCCCGGAACTACAGGAATGTTAACTTGTTCATTGCACCGGAACGGCGGACGGGCAAGCACAGCCTGAGAAAAGAAGGCGCTCAGGGTGTAGGTGTAGTAATGGGAAACCTGAAAGTGGCGCTCAAGGGACATGATAGGCGCGTTCTTGCAATCACCCACAGAGACATAGAGCCACACTTTCAGAAGAACACCGCGCAAGCCCAGGGCTTTGCCGAATACGCGGTGAACCACTTTGGGAATATAGACGGCTCTAACGAGTGGCGGGACTTTGACACACTTGTTATCTATGGTCTTCCCTATAGGCCGCAAACGTGGACTGCTAACTTGTTCATGGCGTTCAAGGGCGCTCAGTCTACGGAATGGCTGCATAGTCGCGGTGAGCGTCCCTTTGGGAAACACCCGGACATACGCGCTGCCATTGAAACCGGGCAGCTTACAACGGACATCGTACAGGCTATTAACCGGATACGGTGTAGGAGGGTTATAGACACTCAGGGGAACTGCCCGGCTGCTACAGTGTTCTTGACACTCCCTGCCGGAAATCGGGGCAAGCAAATCCTAGACGGGATAAGGCGGGAAATGCCCGGAATCAGGATAGGCAAATGGGAGCTTGATAAGGGCGCTTCAAAGCCTGTCCGGGGTAAGAAGCACGATAGGGCGCTTATCACTTTCCTTGATACCCTACAGCCGGGAACCCTCGGCGCTACCGAAATCAGGAAACACTTACAGATACCCGAAAGGAGCTTTAAAAGATTTCTGGCGGATATTAGGACGGGTGACAGTGGAAACCCTATAGTGTCCGCTATGCGTGAAAACAGGGTTTCATACACACCCGGAGGACGGGGAAAACCCGGCTATTTCAGGAAAGCTGCTTAATTTACACCTGAGAAGAAGGGCCAGAAAACCTATAAGGAGTATCTTTAATAGGGTTTGTGGCCCAACTTACCTCAGAGTGGATTAAGCGTGGCTCTATAGGTGTTTTACTACGGAGGACGGCCACACCTTAATACAAACACCTGTTACCACACCCTCAGAATGAAACCAAGGAAAGAAGGGCCAATTACCCTATAAAGGAATACGCTTAATAGGCTTTTTGGCCCAACTCTCCCTTGGGTAGACCTGAGGCTGTCCATTATAGGTGTATTCCTGTTCGGAGGAGTAACACACTATAGACCCACACCTGTTACATGGACACCTGAGGCCCGGACTACCGCCACAAGCCTATAGACCTCTATAGGGTTTCTGGCGGGTCTCCCTCAGGATAAATCCTGAAACAGCCTACAGCACTACTGCCCACCAAAGATGTTGTTTATTTGGTCATCAGCGTTCTTTTCTGTATTACCCATTGTCTCCGGTTTCGAGGCGCGGGCAGCCTTAGGGTTTCCGCTTGCTGGGTCTAAATGGTTTACTTTTTGTTCGAGCTTTTGCAATTCCTGAATGGTGATTATATTTTCAGCCGTTAGCGTTTCCAGCTTCACCCATTTAGGCTGACTGTATAAGTAGACACTTCCTGTTTCAGTATCGAGGATGCAAGTTGAACCCTGAACGTAGGCAGTCTGATACCTGCCCTTATTCCTGTTTTCAAAATGAAGGACAATAAGGACGGCCAGTAGAATCAATACTCCGTATTTAAAGATTGTGTCTATGGATTTGGTAAACACGCTATGCCCTCCTTGGAGTTTTCACAGCTACAGTGTGATTCACAAGTGAAACTCTATGAGAACCCCTTACCCTCAAAGAGAATGAGAGTAAAGGGAAAGAATAGGCGGACTAGGCGGCTTTACGGGCTAACGTGGTGTTAACTTTTGCGGCAAGCTGTGAGAGATTGTCCCGGACTTCAAGGCACGCCTTTCGGGTTTTCGCGTCAAGGTCTTCCCACTCGCTATAGAAGTCTTCCCCGGCAGCGCCATTAAAGAAGACGTGTGAACCCTCAATACACTCGAACTCAAGCGCTGCTTCAACACCGTTCTTTACCATAAATCCAGTCATTCCTAAACCCCTCTCAAAAGAATGAATTATAAAGAAACCCGCAAAGCGGGAGTGCTGCCCGTGTTATAGTGGCGCTTTCCCCTGTAAATGGCTCAGGTCTACGCCGTAATCCAGTTTCTTTATCGCGTCAAAGAGTAAGTCCATGTGAACCTTTGCGTATGTCCCCTTGGTAATATCCCCGTGGTTATGCCCTGCTAAGTCCTTAATCAGCTTCCAGTCCACACCCTGCCGGGCAAGGTTGTCTATAAACGTATCTCTGAAAGAGTGGAATCTAAGCGCATTTGGAGCTTCATTTCTACCCGGAAAGAGTTTGCTTTTAAACACGCTATACCAGTTCCCAAAGATTTTTCCATAGCGGCCCTGCGTCTTTTTGAGGCCGGGCCATACCCTTGAAACTCCCCGTGCTTTCACATTTGCTACATAGTCCAGAAAGCCTAACTCGATAAGGAATGGGTGTAGCGGGACAGTCCTTTGACCAGCGCCCGTTTTAATGCTCTTGTCTTCCGTGTTTTCCCTCAGGTCTAAACAGATAATCCCCTCTACTTCTTTAATGTCCTTGATGTAAAGCTGTGCTATCTCCTCAAGCCGCGTACCTTGAAAAAGGGCTATTAGCGGTAGCCAGAAACGTTCCGGCTTGTCCTTATCTGGCTGAGTGAATACGGGAGTATGAAAGAGTTTTTCCATCTCCTCTTTAGTGTAGGCCGCCGTCTTTTCGGAGTCCTTTATTTTCTCCTTTACGCCTAAGCCCTCAGCGGGGTTACGCTCAATGTAACCCTGCCGGACACACCATTTAAGAAGCGTGCTAACAGCCTGTATGTTTTTGTTCTTGGTAGCGGCGCTAATTTGATTTATGGGCTTGTCTTTCACGGCCTCTAGGATTTCCCCTATGGCCTTCCCTTTTAAGCCCTTGGCCTTTTTCGCATTGGCCGGAAGCTGTGAAAGTATGTGCAGGTATTCATGGAACGCTTCCCGGTTTAAATCTGATAAGCGGACATCTTCCCTGCCAATAATATGGGTGATGACTTCCTGAAAGTTGCGGTAGACGCTTTCATATTCAAGTACACTCCGGGGCTTGAGCTTGTTCCCCAATTGCTTTTCCGCCATGTATAGCGTGATAGCCTCAGTGAGCGTCTTTCCGGTTTCAGCGGGCAGCCCGGACGAGTTAACAGGGGCTTGCTCAGGGAAAAGGGAATTAAACCGCGTGTCATACTCATTCTGGTAATTCCCTTTGTACCGTTCCAGCCCTACCGTGAAATACGCTATTTCAGCCTTTAGCAATTCCCGGCAAAGTTTTTTATACTCCGCGCTGCCCTTGTCCAGTTCAATGCCGCTATTGTGTAAGAGGGTGTCCGCCTGAGGCTCTATCGCTTTCAGGTCATTGGCGGCAAGCTCCGCTTTCCTTTCGGCTATAACTGCCTGATATGCCCTTTGCAGCTTTTCCACTTGCGGGACACCTGAGGGTGTTTCATGGGTGATTCTAAAGTCCTCATCCGCTTTCAAAGAATCATGCAGATATTCACTAATGAGCTTTTTGACCTGTTCGCCTGTTAACATGCCGCTCCTTACAAGGGTAAATAGTCTCTCGACGTGGAAACCATATACCTTAACAAGAGCCTTGGCGCTTTTCCTAGAGGTAGTCTTGAGGGACTTCTTTAGCTCACACACAGGGAAAAACCTAAGCAGGTCTTTGGGTATGCGTACCCGGTAGTAGTAGCGGCTGCCTATCTTGCAGATGTAGCCCAATGTAAAAGTCCCTTTCCGTGTGCTAGTTTGCGTGCTAAACCTGAAAGGGACTCGCTGAGGGAAGGTAAGTAGTTGATTGATAAAGAATTTGGTGCCGAAGGCGGGATTTGAACCCGCACGGGTTGCCCCACACGCCCCTCAAACGTGCGTGTCTACCAGGTTCCACCACTTCGGCTAATGTAAATACTACAATAAAAGACTTTCTATTTTCAACGGATTAAAAGTTGGGCCATGGAATCGGAAGACTTTCAGTCCTTCAAAAATGTTATAATTTCTTCCATGTTGGAGGTATCTTTGGCTCATTCCCGCACGGACGAAAAAAGCAAAAAAAGCAAAAAAAACAAAAAAAGTAAAAAAGGCAAAAGTCCCGGCGCCAGTGCATAAGAAACAGGAATTGATAGGCATTGCCTCCGTTCTGGGCTCGCTCTACCTCGCGCTCTGCCTTTTTAGCTACTCGATATGGGACCCTTCCTTTTTCACCGAAAGCACCTACGGCGTACACAATTATGGCGGCCCCGTGGGCGCCAACATAGCCGACCTTCTCTTCACTTTTTGCGGGGTTTCCGCTTTTTTTGTACCGCTGTTTCTGGCGGCCGCCGGCATCAGAAAGATCATGGGCCGGCCGATACTGAAACTGCACCTGGCGGGGGCTGCGCTTTTCACGCTCTCTTTTTCTTTCCTTTCCGGCCTCACAGGGCTTGATTTCAGGCTCACCGGCTGGAGCTCCGGAGGGTTCATAGGCGAGCGGGGGGCCTCCTACCTGGTCAGGTATCTCTCGGCCCCTGGCGGTTATATCCTGGCATTTTTTTTCCTGCTCTCATCCCTGGTGCTATTAAGCCCTGTGCCGCTTAAAGAATTTTTTCTGGTATCCGCAAGAAAAAAGGGCGGGGGCAAGGAGCTCAAACCGTCAAAACAGACGAGACTGGAAAAATCTGTTCCCGAACCCTCATTAGTAGAGGAAGACCAGTTCCCGGAGAGCGAACCGGTCTTTATCGCCGGCCCGGAGGAACCCGGAAAGGATTTTAAGGAATATGAGCCGGTGGCGTCCATCTCCTCAGGGAATCTGTCATATACGCTGCCCTCTACCGATTTCCTGAACGATCCTGACGGGCAGGTGGAGAGGCCCTCAAAGGAAGAGCTCATATCGGGTTCCGCCCTGCTTGAAAGGAAACTCCGGGATTTTGGTATCCAGGGTAAGGTCTCCCAGGTGCAGGCGGGACCCGTGGTCACCATGTATGAGTTCGAGCCCGCCCCCGGCGTGAAGATACAGAAGGTGGTCTCATTGGCCGAAGACCTTTCGCTTTCCCTCAAGGCCCAAAGCACAAGGATCGCCCCTATACCGGGCAAGGCCGCGATCGGCATAGAGGTGCCCAACAGGCAGCGTGAGACCGTTATGTTAAAGGACATAATCAACTCGGAGGGCTTCAGGCGCAGCGCCTCAAACCTCACCCTGGTCCTGGGAAAGGACATATTCGGGGCGCCGGTCGTGGCGGACCTTGCGCGCATGCCCCATCTGCTTGTGGCCGGCGCAACCGGGGCGGGTAAAAGCGTCTGCCTCAACTCCATGATAACGAGCATCCTCTACAAGGCGTCGCCGGAACAGGTGAAGATGCTGATGATAGACCCCAAGCTCCTTGAGCTTTCCACATACGAGGGGATACCCCACCTGATAAGCCCGGTCATAACCGGGCCCAAGCCCGCCTCGGAGGCCCTTAAAAAAATGGTCTTCGAGATGGAGAGGCGCTACCGGCTTATAGCGGGAAAAGGAGCGAGGGGCATAGAGGGCTTCAACCGGGCCGTGCCGGAAGAAGAGAGGCTTCCCTTTATTGTGGTAGTGATCGATGAGCTTGCGGACCTCATGCTCTCTTCCGCTGCCCAGGTGGAAGAGAGCATCGCCAGGCTTGCCCAGATGGCGAGGGCCTCCGGCATCCATCTTATACTTGCCACCCAAAGGCCCTCGGTGGATGTCCTCACGGGGGTGATAAAGGCCAATTTCCCCACCAGGATAGCCTTCCAGGTAGCTTCGAGGATCGACTCCAGGACCATATTGGACGCCCAGGGCGCGGAACAGCTCATAGGCAAGGGCGACATGCTTCTGCTTTCCCCCGGCTCAAGGGTCCTCAGGGTCCACGGCGCATTCATATCGGAAGGCGAGATAAAATCCATTACCGATTTCATAAAAGCGCAGAGGTCTCCGGACTTCAGCATCTTTGAGGCCATCAAGGAAGCCGAGCCGGAGAATGACCAGCCCGGACAGACCTCCAGGGACGAGCTTTATGATAAGGCGGTGGAGCTAGGCGCCCAGTCGGGCGAGGTCTCGATCTCCGCCATACAGCGAAGGCTCAAGATAGGCTTTAACAGGGCCGCGCGGATCGTGGAGCTCATGGAGGAGGACAGCCTTATCGGGCCGCCCAGAGGAGCCGGGAAACCAAGGGCCTTTCTGGGCCGCAGGGAGTTTTAAGTCCTCCGCCGGAGGATACACCCCTATCCTTAAAAATTTTTCCGATGAAAATTTTCTTTCCATTTGGATTTATATTGGAGTAAACTTAGAGGTTGCAATTTACAGAAAAAGGAGGTGCTTTTAAAAAATGTCCAGAATGAACTATTTTTTCACTTCGGAGTCAGTGACCGAGGGGCACCCGGACAAGGTGGCGGACCAGATCTCTGATGCGATACTCGATGCGATCATAGCCAAAGACCCGTTCTCAAGGGTGGCCTGTGAGACCCTTGTGACGACAGGGCTTGCCTTCGTGGCCGGGGAGATAACCACGTCGATATACGCGGATATCCCTTCGATCGTCAGGGAGACCATAAAGGGGATAGGGTATACGCGAGCCAAATACGGGTTCGATTATGAGACCTGCGCCGTGGTCACCGCAATACACGAGCAGTCGGGCGACATCGCCATGGGCGTTGACACAGGCGGCGCCGGTGACCAGGGGCTCATGTTCGGTTATGCCTGCAACGAGACACCGGAGCTCATGCCGCTTCCCATCTCACTGGCCCACAAGCTGGCCATGAAGCTGACTGACGCAAGAAAATCCGATGTCCTTGCCTACCTGAGGCCGGACGGCAAAACGCAGGTGACCGTCGAATACAGGGACGGAAAACCCATGCGGATAGATACCGTGGTCATCTCCACGCAGCACAGCCCCGATGTCCATCTGAAAGACCTTAAGGAAGACCTCATCGACAAGGTCATAAAACCGGTCTTACCGGCTGAGCTGGTGGACGAGGAGCACATAAAGTATTACATCAACCCAACCGGCAGGTTTGTGACCGGAGGCCCGATGGGCGACACGGGACTTACCGGCAGGAAGATAATAGTGGACAGTTACGGAGGAGTGGGCAGCCACGGCGGAGGCGCTTTTTCCGGAAAGGACCCGACAAAGGTGGACCGTTCGGGGGCTTATATGGCCCGCTACATAGCAAAAAACATAGTGGCCGCGGGCATCGCGGACAAGATGGAGGTCCAGATCGCATATGCCATAGGCGTGCCGGAGCCGGTATCCCTGCTTCTGGATTCATTCGGCACCACGAAGGTGGACCCCCAGAAAACGGCGGCAGCCGTCAGAAAGATATTCCCGCTTACCCCCAAGGGAATAATCGATTCGCTTGACTTAAGAAGGCCGATATACAAAAAAACAGCGGCATACGGTCATTTCGGGAGAAACGACGCCGATTTCACCTGGGAGAAAACAGACAAGGCCGAAGCGCTCAGGAAGGAGGTCGGACTATAAGATGAAAAGCGATGTAAAAGACCCGAAACTGGCTGAAAAGGGACGTTTGAGGATCGAGTGGGCCGAAAAGGACATGCCGGTGCTAAGGGGGATCAAGGCACGATTCGCAAAAGAAAAACCCCTGAAGGGGATACGCCTTGCCGCTTGCCTGCACGTGACCACGGAGACGGCCAACCTCATGGACACGCTTGCCGCGGGAGGAGCCCAGGTGCACCTGTGCGCTTCAAACCCGCTGAGCACCCAGGACGATGTGGCGGCTTCCCTGGTGAAGCATTTCAAAATACCCACATTCGCCATAAAGGGCGAAGACAACAAGACCTACTATAAGCATATGGGACAGTGCCTTTCGATTATGCCCAACATAACCATGGACGACGGAGCGGACCTGGTAAGCACCGTCCACAAGGAAAAAAAGGACCTTATTAAAAACATGCTTGGCGGCACGGAGGAGACCACCACCGGCGTCATAAGGCTGAAGGCCATGGCGAAGGACGGGGTCCTGGAGTATCCCATCATCGCGGTAAACGACGCATATACCAAATACCTCTTTGACAACCGCTACGGCACCGGGCAGTCCACGCTGGACGGGGTGCTCAGGGCCACCAACAGGCTCATCGCCGGCTCCATACTGGTGGTCTGCGGCTACGGCTGGTGCGGCAAAGGGGTCGCAATGAGGGCAAAAGGCATGGGGGCCAGGGTGGTCGTGACCGAGGTTGACCCATTGAGGGCGCTGGAGGCGGTATTGGACGGCTTCAGTGTTATGCCCCTGGAAGATATCGCGCCTCAGGCCGACATATTCATAACCGTCACCGGGGACATAAACGTCATCTCCGAGCGGGCCTTCAAAAAGATGAAAGACGGGTCCATAGTCGCAAACTCTGGCCATTTCAACGTGGAGATAGACATCCCCGCGCTCAAAAAGCTCTCCAAGTCCACCCGGCAGATAAGGGATTTCGTGGAGGAACACACCCTTAGAGGCGGAAACCGGGTTTACCTGCTGGGAGAAGGCAGGCTCATAAATCTTGCAGCGGCGGAAGGGCACCCTTCCCAGGTGATGGACATGAGCTTTGCCAACCAGGCGCTGTCCGCCGAGTACATGGCTAAAAACCACAAGAAGCTGGAAAAAAGCGTCTATCCGGTTCCCTGCGAGATAGACCAGGAGATCGCCCGCCTGAAACTTGCAGGCATGGGCATCAAGATAGACAAGCTAACGGCCGAGCAGAAGAAATACCTTCAGAGCTGGGAGATGGGGACTTAATTTTTCCCCTCCGGTCTATATTAGAAAAAAAAGGTCCAGGGCAAAAACCTGGGCCTTTTTTTGTACAATAAATAATGGCCTTAACAGATCTGAAATCCTTCGACAAGCCCTCCCTGGAAGAGTTTTTAATAAAAAAAGAGGGGCTGCCCGCCTTCCGGGCGGGCCAGCTGCTGCACTGGATGTATGAAAAAAACGTAACCGGCATCGGGGAGATCACGGAATTTTCAAAAACCCTTCGCGAAAGCCTCTCTCAAAAAGCCTTCATAAGCACCCTCAAGGTAAAAGAAAGGCTTACCTCCGGGGACGGAACGGAAAAATACCTGTTCGAACTGGATGACGGCAACTTCATTGAAAGCGTGCTTATCCCGCCCGATGTTGACCAAGATCGGGATAAAAAAATTGGCCGGAATAAAGAACCGGGCTCAAAAGCGGATACTCTTGCGGATAAAACCCCTCGCTTGACCCTTTGCATTTCAAGCCAGGCGGGCTGCGCGGTGGGCTGCAGGTTCTGCCTAACCGGGAAGCTGGGTTTCATAAGGGACCTTGAGCCGCGGGAGATCGTGGAGCAGGTCCTCTCGGTCCAGAGGCACATAGCGCCCAGAAAGATTACGAATATCGTGCTTATGGGGATGGGAGAGCCGCTTAACAACTTGAAAAACGTGGCCGCCGCGCTCGTGCGCCTTACTGAATTTTTGCATTTTCCAAAAAGGAGGATCACGCTTTCAACAGCGGGGATAGCGCCCCGCATAACGGAGCTGCCCCAAGTGGCCCCGATGGTTAACCTTGCCGTCTCCCTGAACGCGACCACAGATGAGACCAGGAGCCTTATCATGCCCATAAATAAAAGATACGGGATTTCCTCCCTCATGCAGGCCATAAGGCGTTTCCCTCTTCCGCCGCGCGGAAGGATCACATTCGAGTATGTGCTTCTTGGCGGGATAAACGACAGCCAGGCGGATGCCCGGAGGCTTGTAAAACTGCTTCACGCAATACCCTCAAAGGTGAACCTGATACCGTTTAACGGGCATGAAGGCTCGGAGTTCCAGACGCCGTCAGCCGAAAGGGTGCTGGCCTTTCAGAAGGCGCTTACGGATTCCGGCTGTACGGCCATCATAAGGAAAAGCAAGGGGGCGGACATACTTGCCGCCTGCGGGCAGCTAAAGGCAAAGTACGAACTGAAAAAATAAAAAGACATTCGGGATGTGCAACCAAAGGTAACGATATGCCGGATTCTGCCGGGCTTGAAAAACTCTACAGCTTCCCTTTTTGCGCCATGGGTTCTTCGTGCACGCTGCACCTCTATTCAGCCCGCGGGGAGGAGATCGAGGAGACCGCGCAATACGCCATCTCGGAAGTCCTCAGAATAGAGACCCGTTACTCAAGATACCGCTCTGAAAGTGTTCTCTCCGGGATAAACCGGGCGGCGGAAAATGGAGGCAGTATAGGGGTAGATGAAGAAACTGGGGGGCTGCTGGATTATGCCTTTTCCTGCTATCAGAAAAGCAATGGATTGTTCGACATCACATCCGGGCTCCTCCGTAAAGCCCCATATCCCCATTTATACTCAGGTTGCACTTGCAGGGCGCTCGCTACCCCTGACCATCAGCAGAAACCCCAAGGCAAGTACGCAGGCATTCAGGACAAAAGGCAAAGACGGCCTTATCTGGAAAAGGAAACCGGCGAAAAGAGGGCCGCCTATGGTCGAAACCGAAAGAACCGATGACATCACGCCCAGTACCTCGCCCCTTCTCCGTCCGCCCGCAAAACCGGCCGTCCGGCTCATGAGGACAACGCGCAGAAGCGACTGGCTGAACACGTTCAAAAGGATCCCGGCGGCGAAGAAATAAATGGATGGGACCATGAGCAGCGCAAAACCAGCCGCATTTGCAAGAAACGTCCAGACCTCCAGGGAAGACTCCCTGAAATGCCTTAGCCAGAAGCCGCGCAGCAAACAGGTCTGGTTCAGGAATATCGCTATGCCCATGCCGGTATAGATAGCCCCGACCATGACGGAGTTGAACCCATAGACCTTGCTCATATACAGGGCGAATATCCCCTGCATCCCGGAAAAGGCCATCCCGAAGAAAAACCATGCGGCGTACCTGTTGCGCAGCAGACCGTCACGGACCGCCTTAACCAGGGGGCGCCATGGGTTGAACTCTATTTTCTTCTCCCTGTCCAGCTGCTTTAGAGATTCGGGGAGGAAAAAAAGCGCCCCTATTACGTTTAGCGTGGCCATTGCGCCCACAAAATAAAATGGTAGCGCGTGAGAGACCGAGCTCAGCGCGGCCCCGATGGCAGGCCCGGCTATGAAAGCTATGCCGAAAACAGAACCGATGATCCCAAGATTGGTGGTCCGCTCCTTTTCACTTATTGCAATATCTACCAGGTAACTTTGGGCGATCGGCAGGTTCCCGGCGGCCATGCCGTCTATGATGCGCCCCAGGAACAACACCCAGACGGCCTGCGCGGAGGCAAAGACAAACCATCCTATGGCCGTGCTGGCTATGCTCGCTATCAGGACCGGACGCCTGCCTATCCTGTCAGACAGCGCCCCCAGAAAAGGCGCGCTAACGAAGGAGAAGAGGGAAAAAACGGAAAAGAGCATTGTAAGCGTTAGGGCGGACACGCCAAAACTCTCCACGTAAAACGGAAGCAAGGGGATTATGATCGCCAGTCCCAAGACGTCTATGAACACAGTAAGGACGATGATGATCTTTTCTTTTTGTATTTTTATTTTTATTTTTTTTATTTCCATGCCCCTCTATTATAGCCCGGAAGAAAGCGGCCTTAATTTCAACAATTCCCGGCAAAAAAAGTTCAGGACGCTACGGCCCCGGAACCTTCGCGGAAAGGGTTTTTCTTTGTTTTGATTTGTGCCTGGAGCACGATGGCTTGTATGCGCGAGGCAGCGCCTCCGTTCAGGTCTTCAGCCTGCCCTTAACTTTCATCTCTGGTGTTATTATTTATAAGGACCCGTTTTTGTGATGGAGGTTTTTGTATGGCCAGCATTGTGATAGACACAAGGGGATTGAAGGACAAAAAACCTTTCCTAAAGGTGAGGGACGCCCTTGGCCTTTGCACGGAGGAGCAAATGATAGACGTGCTTGCGGATTCAGAGGCGCAGGCAAGAAAGATCATGTCGTTCATGGCCATGTCCGGCTGCATCGTGGTAATGGAAAAAACCGCTGGCGGCTGGATGCTGAGGATGACCGGCAGAAACTGCCGGTGCGGATAAAAGAGGGCAAACCTTCCCCTAAAGCGGAATCTTCCGATCTGACCGAATCAAATCAAAAATCTTTACAAAAACAAGGGCTTTCGCTATTATTACTGAAATATCATGAAAACCCTCAGAGTGGCCCTTGCGCAGATCAACCCAACAGTGGGGGACCTGTGGGGGAACGCAAAAAAGATCACGGAATACATGAAGGAGGCGGCCAGCCAGGGCGCGGCCATAGTGGCCTTTCCGGAGCTTGCCCTCACCGGTTACCCGCCTGAAGACCTCCTTTTAAAACCCCAGTTCATAGAGGACAACGTGGCTATTCTCCGGGAGATAAGCCGCGAGGCCAGGGGCATCATGGCGGTAGTGGGTTTCGTTAACCGGGCGCTTGATATATATAACGCCGCCGCTATCATAAAGGACGGCCAGATAATAGACATCTATCACAAGATGTTCCTTCCAAACTACGGGGTTTTCGACGAGCAGCGTTATTTCCAGGCCGGCACGAGATGCCCCGTCTACGAAATGGGGGACATCCGGTTCGGGGTGACGATATGCGAGGACATCTGGTATCCGGGGGGCCCGGCCAGGCTCCAGGCGCTTGGCGGAGCGGAGTTCATAATAAATATAAACGGCTCTCCATACACGATAGGCAAGAACGCCTTCAGGGAAAAGATGCTCGCAACAAGGGCCTCCGATTATTCGACCATCATCCTTTATCTGAACATGGTGGGCGGCCAGGATGAGCTGGTGTTCGACGGCGGCAGCATGGTGCTGAACGAAAAAGGGAACCTGACGGCAAAGGCCGGGCTTTTCAGGGAGGAACTCCTTCTTGCGGACCTGGACCTGGAGTCCGTCTTCATGTGGAGATTGCACGACCCCAGGAGGAGGCAGGAGAAACTGGCCGTTGGGGAACAGGTTAGCATTGTAAGCGTGCCCGCCCCGGAGATGGTGCCCCATAAAATAGCACCGTCCCCTCTGGCCCCTTCCCTTAAAATGGATGAGGAGGTATATACCGCCCTGCGGTTCGGCCTTGCGGATTATGTCCGGAAAAACGGCTTCAAAGAGGTGGTCATCGGCTTAAGCGGAGGCGTCGATTCCGCGCTGGTTGCGGCCATTGCGGTGGACACCCTTGGCAAAGATGCCGTGCATGCGCTTTTCATGCCTTCGCGCTTCACCTCCGCCCAAAGCAGGGAGGATTCCTATGCCCTGGCGGAAAACCTGGGGTTCAGCCTGGAAGAGATATCCATAGAGCCCCTGTTCAAAAATTATCTGAAGGCGCTGTCCCCCAACTTCAAGGGCCTGAAGGCCGATGCCGCGGAGGAGAACCTGCAGGCGAGGATAAGGGGCAACCTGCTTATGGCGGTCTCCAACAAATTTGGATGGCTCGTCGTCACGACCGGCAACAAATCCGAGATGAGCGTGGGCTATGCCACCCTTTACGGGGACATGGCCGGCGGGTTCGCCCTGATAAAAGACGTCCCTAAATCGCTGGTCTATTCCCTTGCCGGATGGAGGAATTCCAGGCAGAAAAAGGCCGGGCAAAAAGGCGGGGCCGTGATACCTGAGCGCATTCTCACCAGAGAGCCTTCGGCAGAGCTCAGGGCCAACCAGAAGGACACCGACTCCCTGCCTCCCTATGACCTCCTGGACCCGGTACTTAAGGCCTACGTGGAGGACGATATGAGCTTTGAGGAGATACTGAACCTCTGCGACCCTGAAAACGCAAGAAGGGTGATCGCCATGATAGACAGAAGCGAGTACAAGAGACGCCAGGCGCCCCCGGGC
>JAKAMR010000116.1 GCA_021812785.1 Nitrospirota bacterium | reverse complement strand
TCTATTCCCTCAGCTCAAGTTATACAGCCTACGACCACGCAAGGGACACCCTTAGCGTGCTGCCTGCAAGCAGCGTCCTGCTTCTCTCCGGGGACGACCCCGATTTCGGGAACTATTATATGCAGTGGGTAGAAAGGTACAGGGAGGACGTCCTTGCCTTAAACCGCATACCGCCTTCCCAGCAATATTTCATAATCGGCAGGTCCAGCTTTCTTTTTAACCATGACCTCTTTAAAAATTACATAGAGCCGGCGGGCGCTAACAATCTCAAGATGACATATGCGGGTCTTGACGCCCTCTGTAACCAGAAAAGATTTTTTACCATTCACCCCGAGGCCATGACAGATATCCTGAAAAAGAGATATCAAACCATGCTCTTTACCGGCCCGCTTACCTACATGATATTTATCAAAGGTTCGCCCATGGAAAAATCATACGAATTTCTGCTTGAAAATTACGAAAAGCTGAATTACGAAAGGGTGGCCACGGACTTTAATAGTGATCCAATGACCGCCGAGGAAAAAAACCAGTACGGGTTTGCCCTTATGTCGGCCATCTCCCTGAAAGGCCGGCCTCGTAACAAAAAACTGGAAAAAACAGCCATGAGCCTGGTAGATCCGGAAGACTTTTTACCGGTTGCCACGGCCCAGCTTCTAAAAACAGGCGGAAAGCCGGGGGCTCTGGATTTCCTGCATAAAGTAGAGAAAGGCATGCCCTATTCAAAGATGGCAGACATCGCCAATGTTATGGAGTATATACTGCTTTCGGATGCCCGCAGCCCCAAAGCCAGCCTCAAATATGAATACTTGAAGGAGCACGGCCTGCTTGAATACCTGGGAAGCGTAAACAGACTTTCGGTAGAGGTCGGGATAACTGAAAAAACAGTAAGCCCGAACGCATGAATGTCCGCCGGAGTACGCTATCTTCCGGGTAAAAACTGCCCTCGCCAGTTTTTTTTTCGCACCCGACCGGGCGCGGAGTCTTAGTCTCAGCCGCAGGGGAAGTAGTTTATCTCGTACCCCTCTTTCTCGAAGGCCTCTCTTATGCTTTTTCTCTGGTCCGGGGTGAGGGAGATATACAGGGCCTGCACCTTGTTGCTGTCCGGCTGTGTGCAGTTGTAGCGGTACAGGGCGTCTTTTTTGTCCTGCGGGACGCTGGAGTCCGCAAGCACCTTTTTAAAATCGCCGCTGTCGCAGAGCATGTGGTGAAGGCCTTCCCGCCTGCTTGCGAAATAATAGGCCTTTCCATGCTTATAGACTATGAACCGGTTTGTGCTGCATCCGAAGACAAACAAGGCAGCAAGAACCACAATGGCCGGTGGGATAAATCCTTTTTTCATTCGGGACCTCTCCAAGTCTCCCTGCAGCTACTTTTTTGGTTTCCGATGCAGGGAAATTTTTTTATATCCGTTTCCGCAAAAAAACAAAAAACCGCAGGTCTTTCACCCGTCCGCCCTGTTTATTTCAAAAGCGCCTTTATTTTCTGGACCATATCGGGTGACGCCCAATCCTGTGAGCCGTAATACCTTCCGGCAAGCTGTCCCTGCTTGTCTATCAGAAAAGACGCAGGGATCCCAAAGACCGCGTACAGATCAAAAGCCACCTTCCTTTTCGGGTCTTCAAGGACCGGAAAAGGCAGAGGCTCACGCGCCAGGAAGGACTTTATCGGCCCCTCCCCGGAATCAAGGGAAACGGCAAGCACCTGGAAGTCCTGCCCCTTCAGCTCCTCCGCGAGCTTCTTGAGGGAAGGAAGCTCCTCAACACAGGCCGGGCACCAGGTAGCCCAGAAGTTAAGAAGAACCACCTTGCCCTTGAAAGAGGAGAGAGTGTAGGTCTTCCCGTCAATCCCCTTCAGGCTGAAACCCGGGGCCGCTTCCGCGGCGGAAGAGACCCGCAGAAAACCCGGAGAGAGCAAAAGAAACAGCAGTGAACCAAAAAAGACCGGCAGGAAAAATCTTGAGAAAGAAGAGTTTAATTGTTTATTAACCATTAACATGGTTAATATTAGGCCCGGTAAAATATTTTGTCAACTGCGGAAAAGAGGAAGGGCCCTTCTTGTGGGAGGTAGAAGGGCCCAGAGGGGATGGGAAATTGTACAAAAATCTGGTTTCATATTACAAAATGGAAATATATTTGTCAAGGAAAATCGAAACTCATTTTTTGTTTCCTGCCGGGTAAACAACAACAAAGTTGTTAGAGAAACCCTTTTTTTATTATCCTAAGATGTCATGTACCAACTGGAAAAGATGGCCGTGTTCGGCTCCCTCTCGCACGAGGAGGCGCTGTCCATTGAGGCAGTGTTCGTCAGGGAGTCCCGCAGAAAAAGGGATACGATATTTTCCGAGGGTGACCCGCCTTCGTGGTTCTACATGGTGCTTGAAGGCAAGGTGAAGATAACCAAGCTCTCCCAGGAAGGCAAGGAGATCATACTGGAGGTCATCGGGCCAAACGACATATTCGGCGGGGTGGCTGTGGTGAGGAGTTTTCCTTACCCGGCAAACGCCATAGCGATGGAGGACTGCGTCCTTCTCAAGGTGTCCAGGGAGGACCTGCTGGATATATTGAAAAGGTTCCCTGCGGTGACGATGGCGCTTTTTCAGAACCTCGGCCTCAGGCTTCAGAACTCACACGAAAGCAGAAAAGAGATAGCGCTTGAGAAGGTGCTTGCCAGGATCGCCTCGCTCCTTGTAAAGCTGGGAAAATCAGGGAAAAACACACCTGAAGGCCTGCTTCTGGACACAAGATTCACCAAGCAGGAGATCGCGGAGATGGTCGGCACGACCGTTGAGACCTCGATAAGGACGATAAGCGGCCTTAAAAAAGAAGGTATCATAGGAGAGAAAAACGGCTCCATCCTGATAAAGGACATGGAGCGCCTGAAAGAAAAAACCTCTCCCTGAACGCCTTTCCCCTATCCGCCCCTTTTCCCTCCCCTCTCAAACGCTATTGCCCTTTCAAAATCCCGGAAAAGCCTCTCCCTTTTTTTAAAAAACGGAGTATGCATCTGCCTTCTGCCGTTTTTCCGGCCCACCCCCATGTCCGCATGGAGCATCTCATGATATACGACGAACCGGACGTAATATGAGGGGACATTTTTCCTGTCCAGGACAGGGTTTATGCGTATAAGGCCCTTGCCGGCCCCCATGCCGTCGCAACTGAAGCTGCCAAGGGTGCGCTTCCTTACTGTTCCGGCCTGTGGCCTTTTCCCCCATGTTATGGCGCATTCGATCCCGCCCCCGAAATATTCCGCGTTTAGCGAATCGTATATGGCGCCAAGGTCATGGTGCCTTCCCGCGGTCTTAAGCATGGATTCCCGCCGCCTGCCGCCTTTTTTAAGCTCCGCCTCGTTTTCTTTTATGAACCTGGTAATAAGAGGGAAGCTGGCGCCTTTTTTCCCGCTGGTTATGAACCCGGCTATTTCCCGGATGACCTCCGGGCCCGCCTTCAGAAATATCCTGTGGAGCCGCAAGCCTATGCCATCAGGCTTATCCGATGAAAAACTCCTTACAGATAAAACGCTTACCCTGTTGGAGGTAATTGAAAGAGAGATGGCCTTGCCCGTGAGAAGGCATAATTGCTGACTGAGCCTGTTCTCGTCGAGTTCGAAGGGCAAGGCACACCGGGTTTCTGAATTCATCCACTAATATAACCTAATTCGGCTCTCCCTGATTTTGTGCGGGTGCACTTTTTTGTCATGGCTGCATCTGCCCGGCCCTTTCGTTCGGTCGCGCGGTTCCGGGCGTACACAGCACGTCCGTTAAGGATGTCTTCAGGGCGAAGCGGCGAACGATCGTCAAGAAGCGTTCCTTTCCCGTCCGCTTTGCTACCTCCTCAAGGACCATGCATATGCCAACCTATCTCGCTGGAAATCCCGGCAATCTACACACAAGAATCCCAGAAGAGCCTCTAATTCAAAAGATGGCAAACGGAAATGAGGCGGATGGAAATAGCATAGCAGCGGATTCTTTGTGTCATTCCCATCTGCTTGGTAGAACCTGTCTCACTCCGGCGCCTTTGTATAGATGGTAGCGATCATGTTGTAGACGAAAAGGGCGATGGAGAAGACCTCCAGTCCTCCAAAGGCAGCGGAAAGCGTCCTGTAGGTTCCCGCCGACTGCGGCTCATAATAAGCTGCAAGATAAAAGCCCAGCATGCCAAGGAGGCCCGCGTTGGCCGTCCAGAACTGGAGTATGGCCACAGCCCTGCTTTTAAGCACCCGGCCTGCAAACCTGGGCAGGATATGGTAGCCCACGCCATAGATCATCATCGAGACCCATCCCAGAAGCATAAGGTGCGAATGGACGAACTTTAGAGGCAAATATCTGCTGTTTGAGAGCATGGCAACGCCTATAAAAGATGATGTCATCAGGTAAAATATGCTCATAAAGATAAAAGCCTTGACGAACCTGTCCATTAGGATATTCCCCTTTCTTTGTTTCAGCCTGTCTTGATTTCCTGCTGCCCTGATATGATTTTACCCGACCGCGCCGGGGGCTGACATGAGCGTCATCATAAACAAACAGGATTTCCCGTCCGCCGGTTTCAATTTTTTTTGTGGCTCTTCGTAAGCGTTTAGGTAACTACACGGGGTTCGCGGCTTCGAATTCGTTCTTATCCAGGTATAGCGGAGTAAGTTTCCGGTAATCTTCCGGTGTCGCTGCATAAGGCAGTCTATCGAACACAAAACGCAGATACTGGTACGGTTCCAGCCCATTTGCCTTTGCCGTTTCCACCAGGCTGTACAAAGCCGCGCTTGCCTTGGCGCCCGCAGGAGAACCCGCGAACAACCAATTTTTTCTGCCGACCGCAAACGGGCGGATCGCATTCTCAGCCGGGTTATTGTCAAGCCCTACATTGGGATCATCCACGTAAACTACCAGGCGTTTCCACTGTTTAAGCGTGTAGTTCATTGCTGTGCCCAGCAGCCCCTTTGGCGGAGTCGATCCGACGCGGGCTTCAAGCCAGCCTTTGAACTCTTCAAGCAAAGGCAGAACATGCTCACGGCGGAAGTTTACGAGATCGGCACCTGTAAGCCTTCGGTCCTGTGCCATTTGCTCCAACTCATACAAACGACGAATTTTCAGGACGGCAACACCGGCGTTGCCGCCGCGACGTTCCTTGGCCTTCCGTGCCACCTTCTCTATGGCTTGAACCACTTCAACAAACTTCCGGCGAACGTGGGCCCAGCATCCGGCATGCTTCACGGACATCTCCGATAACACCTCGTAGCCGATATAACCGTCCGTCTGCACGCAGCCGGTATATCCAGTCAGGTATAAATAAATAGGGACAACCCCCGAATTTATTGACATCGGAAAATAAAAAAATGTAAAATCCGCATGTGCCGAGGATTGCAAGAATTGTTGCAGAGGGATTTCCCCATCATATAACTCAAAGGGGAACAAATAGGAGCGAAATTTTTCTTGATGAAAAGGATCGTACATTTTTTCTTTCGATATTGAATCAGCATGCGGAGAAAACGGGAGCAAGAGTCTGGGCTTATTGTCTCATGAGCAATCATTTTCATCTGCTTTTAGAGCCCGTGGATGTTGAGGGATTAGGAAAATGTCTGCATGGGGCAACCTTCCGATATGCTCAATATTTTAATGGGAAATATGGAAGGACAGGGAGATTATGGGAAAATAGATATTTTTCCTGTCCTGTAGACCGAGATACATATCTCTGGACAGCTGTCAGATACATTGAAAAAAATCCTGTAAGAGCAAAGATTGTTCGGCGCGCTGAAGATTGGAAATGGTCGAGTGCGCGTGCCCATGTCACCGGCACGGCCGATCAGGCAGTCAATCTTTTTGCCTGGCTTCCTAAATACGAGTGGACCAATTATGCGGCATTTTTGAAAGAGGATGAAAAGTAACAAGTACATTCTTTTGAGGGCTGAATTGTTCCGGGAGGAGAAGAAAGATCGGGGCTCCAAATGCCAGCTTGACTCAAAACTCGATAGCAAATGCGCGTTGGAAATCCCTCTTCCCATACAAAAACAGCATTGCCCTCTTCATCCATGGCCGTTT
>JAKAMR010000025.1 GCA_021812785.1 Nitrospirota bacterium | reverse complement strand
ATGACCTGGAGGTCTTCATGGGCCTGGCTGTCGGCCTGAGGGGTGCGGTCCTTAAGCAGGTGGGCGAAGGTGACCACGCCCGTAAGCGGGCTGTTGAGCTCGTGCGCAATGCCCGCCGCCATCCTTCCCAGAGAGGCCAGCTTTTCTGTGTTTATAAGCTCATCCTGGGTCTTTATTATCTCCTGGGCCTTTTTCTTGACCTCGTCCTCAAGTGTGTGGGTCCAGTTCTCCATGTCCTGCCTGTAGCGCTTCATGTCCTTTGCCATGGAATTGAATATGCTTGCGAGAAGCCCCATTTCGTCTTTGGTGTTTATGTTTATGGGTTCGTCCAGATCGCCTTTGGCTATCCTCACCATCCCGGCCTCAAGCCGGGCAACCGGCTTTGACACAAGCCTGTACAGGATGACGCACAGAAAAGCGGATATGCCCAGGACAAAAAGGACGCACGCAAGGATTATGGAGACCATGTCCGAATGCATTACGCGGGGCACATCGCCCGCCGGGACTCCCGCCCTTAAGAGGACCCGCTGCTCGAAATGTATGAACAGGAGGCCGAAGATGAGGCTGCCGAAAGTCATGACCGCGCTTACAGAAAGGATCAGTTTTCCCGCAAGGGAGTGGCGGGATTTGCCGATTTTCATCATTCCAACGTATTTTATCATAAAAAAAGGGGCCTTTTCCCGCAGTCTATTTTAAGTCTCCACTATGTAACCGGCTTCATAAACTATGTAATCGGTTACATAGCGTGGCCGCCTCCGCAAATCCAAATATCTTGATTTTAAAGGGATCACTCAAAAGGCACGCTCCTTGCTTTGAGTTGCTTGGGGAAGGAGTGGCAATGTCAGGAAAGAGAAAGAAAAAGAATGTTTCCGTTTTTCCGTATGCCCTGGTCTGTTTTCTGATCGCGCTAGCGGCCGCGCTCTCATGCGGCCAGGCTCACGCAGCCCGCAGGGAGCCGGATACCGCCCGGGAGCATGAATGGGGCCGTCGTAGCCATGTTGTCATGGTGGCCGGGCATATAGAGGACGTAACAGCGCAGGGCATCGAGGTAAAAGGCAATTATTATGACTTTGCGGGGGCGCCCATAGTGAATGCGCATGGGCAAGCCGTCTCCCAGGCCCAGCTTATAAGGGGCAGGGAGGTGAAGCTTTTTTTCCGAAGGGGCGTGCTCAACGGGATCATGGTATTTGAGCACCCCATGGTGCAGTGATGAGCTCGCGGAGGAGAATTTTTCAGATGAAACGCCATGCCGTGCTTTTATTGTCATTTGTTTTGGTCCTTGTCATTTCCGGCGCGGCGCTGGCGGCCGTGTCAAACGGCGATTATTCCATCATTCCCTCTTATGTCGTTCAGAACGTGCCGCCAAACATCATGATACTTCTGGACAACTCCGGCAGCTTTTACAATTTTGCCTACAGGGACGCAAGCAACGACTGCTCGGATGTCTCGGACCCGTGCACGGGGTTTGACCCCACGCAGACCTATTACGGCTATTTCAATTCGAACATCTGGTACCAGTACTCAAGCAGCAGGTTCGTCCCGGACCCGTCCAACCCCACCAACGCCACCATAGGAAGCAGCGTCGTCAACCCGAACTCCGGCGCGGACTGGGACGGCAATTTCCTTAACTGGCTTACGATGAGGGAGTCCGACGTGGCCAGGAAGGCCCTGACCGGAGGGCTGTGCGACGGCGCTAAGGGTTGCGGCTATGGCGGCGGAACGGACAGCAAGGGCTGGGACAGGCTTGTGGGGATAGGGGTAGACTATATCGGGAGAGGGGCATACAAGCAGATTGCCAACCCTGGCGACTACACCCCTTATTCAAGCAGCAATACCCGGTTCCAATGGGCGGACGACTACGGGAACATACTTGGCGGCGGTACGTCCTCCGGAGTGTTTGCGGTCTGGCAAAACAACGGCAATGGCTGGGGCGAGGTGACCAATTCAACCTATAATGTAAAGGTCGTGGTGCCGGTTGGCGTGGAAGGGGTGCTCCAGAAGGAGGTGGGTTCCAAGGCCAGGATCGGTCTGGCCACTTTCGGGGCGCCCTGGAACGAGCCGAACAAGTACGGGGATACCGGGACCGGCGATGGGGCCAATATTCAAATCACCATCGGCTCGCAGAGCTTAAATTCCGTAATAAACGCGATAAACAATGTGCAGCCTACCGCAAACACCCCCCTCGGGGAGGCGCTTTTCGAGACGGCGGGTTATTTCGGCCAGGTGTCCGGGGATTTTAGCCAGCTAATAAACGGCCCCGGGCCAAACTATACTGGCGGCACCAACCCCACTTCAAACGCGGGGGACGACCCGTATAACTACGGGACGGGGGGGCATCCGCAGTATCCCCCGTGTTCCAAGAATTTCATCCTCCTTGTCACGGACGGCGAGCCGTGCGAGGACGGCGAAATACCTTCTTCCATATTGAGTTATGCCGCAAAGCAGTCTCCTTTTGTGTGCACGAACTCGGGCAGTCTTAGCAACGGGACTCTCACCGGCAGCTGCCCGGCCGTGTGCTCTGACGGCAGCACGCCGGTAAGCGGCCAGTGCCCCTCCGGCACCGTGCTTTATCCCGCGGAAAGCTCTTTTGAGTCCTGCCCGGCGGGCAATGAAGCGGCGGGGCTTGAGTCCGTTGCCCTCTGGATGCATGACGGAAACCCGGCAGGAATAAACAGCACGGCGGACGACATCCGGCAGGATCAGACGGGCAAGCCCGGCGGCATCAACACCTTAACACTCTACACGGTCTTTGCGTTCGGGCACGGCTACAGCTCCACGCTTTTGAAATATGCGTCCATAAACGGGGGGTTCACCGGGAGTTCCGATTATAAACCAGATGTGGGGGACCAGGCGGAATGGAGCACAAGCTCGGACGGCGCGCCGTACAACTACTTTGAGGCCTCCTCCGGGAGGGACCTTGAAACCGCCCTGGAAAACGCGCTTTCCTCCATGCTTAAGCGGGCCTCCTCCGGTACGGCTGCCTCGGTGCTGGCATCAGGCCAGGGTAGCGGCGCAAGCCTTGTGCAGGCCGTCTTTTATCCGTCCAGGGCGTTTGGCAACGACGTGTTGAACTGGACCGGCGCGGCCCATGACTACTGGTTTTACGTGGACCCCAACTTCAACAACAGCAACACGCTTGAGCCCACGGACAAGGACTACGCCCTTACCCTGGGCGACGGCACAACCATGGGAGACGGGGACGACATCATATCCTTCTACTTCGACCCGGTCAAGGGCAACACCATGGCTGACAGGCAACTGTCCAAGCCGGACGGCTCGGCAGGAACGGAAGTAACACCGACTGAGCCCTTCGAGGAACTCAATGACCTGTGGGAGGCAGGCTATCAACTTTGGAGCGAAAGCCCGTCCTCAAGGACCATCTACACGAATATCCCCTCTGGCGGGATAGCCAACATGGTCTCCTTCGATGTAAACAACGCTTCCCTCATCGGGCCATATTTGAACGTGAGCAACCTCTATAACGGGGTGGACAGCGTCATACAGTGGACTGAGGGCTACGACCTCACCGGGTACGACCCGGACAACGACGGAATAGACGACTACAGGAGCAGGACCGTGGATGCAACGGGCACGGGGACTTACAACGTCTGGAAACTGGGAGACATACTCAATTCCACCCCGAGGATAGTTGCCTGGATGCCGCTTAACAACTACGACAAGGTTTACGGGGACAAGACTTACGCGGCCTATATAAACAGCTCCCAGTACAAGAACCGGGGCACGGTATACGTCGGGGGCAACGACGGAATGCTCCACGCCTTCAACCTGGGGCTGCTTAACTCCACAGGGCCGTTTGGCAATGCAAACACGAAGGCTACGCTCACATGCCAGGACGGCTCGACCCCTCCAAACTGCAAGACGGGGCCGCCCCTGGGCGCGGAAAGATGGGCCTTTATCCCAGAGAACGTCCTTCCATACCTGCAGTATATCGCGGGGGTGGACTCGAGCATCGCAAAAGGATACGGGGAGACCTATGGGGTGGGCCCGTCGTACAGCCATATCTATACTGTGGACCTCACGCCTTATGTGTTCGACGCCTCGATCGGAGGATGCGGAAACGGATCGGATTACTGGGACTGCACGAAGACGGAGTCAAGCTGGAGGACGATACTCATAGGGGGGATGCGCCTGGGCGGGGCAAGCGCCCCTCAAAGCGCAAACTGCTGCTCCATAGAGAACCAGACCAACAGCTGCAACTCAAACAGCACCTGCGGCTCCTCCTGCAACCAGACGGACGGCCCCGACGTCACCTGCAGCTCAACCAACGGCTGCAACGCCTATTGCGTGGGCACCCCCGCCACCGATCCAAGCGGCAACCCCATAGGCTATTCCTCCTATTTCGCCCTGGACATAACGGACGAGAACAACCCGAAACTGCTCTGGGAGTTCACCAGCCCGAACCTGGGGTTTGCCACCAGCGGCCCCGCAATTGTGCGCATAAGCGCAAACGGCGACCCCATGGGGAACGCCAAGAACGGGGAATGGTTCGTCGTGTTCGGCTCCGGCCCTACAGGCCCCATAGACACGGCCTATAACCAGTTCCTTGGATATTCGGACCAGGACCTCAGGTATTTTGTCCTGGACCTGGCTACCGGCAAGCTGATGGCGACCATAGACTCCGGCATATCAGATGCTTTTTCCGGAGACCTCTTCAACGCCACGAACGACTCCAACCAGAACTACGAGGACGATGCGATTTTCGGCGGGTACGTGGACGACAGCGACAGCAGCGGCACCTGGGACCAGGGCGGAGTGGGCAGAATACTTACCGTGGACTCTAATGGCCGCGAGCTGCGGGACTCAAGCGGCAACCCGGACCCCGGCAAGTGGACCTTCAACAAGGTGATAGACGGCATAGGGCCGGTAACCACAAGCGTTGCCAGGCTCCAGAACAACATCAAGAACAAGCTATGGCTGTATTTCGGCACCGGGAGGGACTACTATTCTTTTTCGACCATCAACAGCCAGGGGGCCATCCAGCCGGTCGTGGACACCCAGAACAACCGGAACTACCTGGTTGGTTTGTGGGACCCCTGCTATATAAGCTCTACAAGCCTTTTCTGCAACCCTAAAATTGCGGGCTCAAGCTGCTCTCCAAGCTGCACAAACGGGCTTGGCGCATCCGACCTGGCGGCGGTAGGCACGGGCACATGCTCCGGGGTGGCCCAGGACACCGATTGGTCTATAGCGTTGGATACAAACGGCTGCTATGCCTACCCCGAGGTCATCGGGGACCCGCTCCAGGTAAGCTCTTCCTGTGAGCAATGCCCCGTGCCAAGCAACTGTCCGTCGTCCGCCTCGACTAATGGAGCTTACGTAAGCTGCCCCGGCGACACAACCAGTTGCCCCAGCAGCACCGACGAGCTTTACTACGGGGCCGAGAGGGTTATAACGGACCCGGATGCAAGCATTTCGGGCGCGGTCTATTTCACCACTTTCAAGCCTTACTTTGAGCAGTGCGGCATAGGGGGCAAGAGCTTCCTGTGGGCGGTCAACTATAATAACGGCGCCTGCCTTGCGGACTCTACCGGCAATGAAAGCAAGGGGGTGGCCTTGCTCCAGGTCTCAACCGGAAGCATTCAGCAGATAAACCTTGCCACCGGGCTTGACTTCAACGGCGGCAGAAGCTCGGGCGCTTTTGAGGGAATGCCGCCTACCGCGCAGGGGCTTGCGCTTTTCACCGCGCCGCCGCCTGTAATGAAGATGCTGCACATCAGGGAGGAGAAATAGCGCTTGCGGGGCAAGGGCGGCTTTACCCTCATAGAGCTGCTTGTAGTGCTTGCATTGATTGCAATACTGGCAGGCATCGGGTTTAGCCTGGACGGCTGGGAGAACAAGTTCAGGGCAGAGTCGGAGGTAAAGCAGATATATTCCGACCTGATGAAAACAAGAGAAGAGGCGATGGCGCAGAAGAGCTGGTATTTCGTGGAATTTCAACAGGATGCGAAGGCAAAGATGTTCGACTACAAGATATACCAGGACACCAACGGAGACGGCGCGTTTGACAACGGGGTCGGGGACACGCATGAAGGACCGTACTGGCAATTGGGCAACGATACCTATCTGTTTGTTGATGAGGGCCAGGCCACTTTCACGCTCGGGGTATCCCCTGATGGGCTGCTGATAAACCCGAATGGCGCAGTTTCACCGACCCTGCTTGTAAGCTGGACGCCGGATGGGGCCGCGACGGTAAACACGGACAAAGCGCCGCAGTTGAACTGCATCTCCTGGACGGCTACCAGCATATCACTGGGCTCATGGGAGGGCACCCCAAACAATGGCACCTGCACGATCAATTAGGCGAGTGATAAGAGGATCGGGCCTGCAAGGCGGCTTGCCCCGGCTCGCTGCACGATGCGATTCGGCTGGACTCGCAGCGCGAGGCGATTCGCTGGTTGAGGTCATGATAGCGATGGTCCTGTTTCTGTTCATATTCATCGCGGTGCTTCAGACCTCTCTGCTGGCCGTGGATGCGGACACCAGGAACATGCTTAGAAACGAGGCGATAAGGATAGCGGCGCAGTCCATGAACCAGGCAAGGAGCGTGCCCTTTGCCGCCCTGGCAAATACAGCAGGCACGTTTACGGTATACAGGAAGTTCAGGAGCATGACCATCCCCTTTACCGTTATCAATACGCCCGTGCCCATTTCCCAGGAAGGCGATGACGAGCAGTTTAAGGTGGAGGTGCAATGGAAGTGGCGCAATACGCCGTACACTCATATGATCCAGACGGTGATAAGTAAATAAAGATGAAAACCAGGGTGCAGGCACGCGGGTATTTTGGAAAATTTACGGGCAGGCCCTCGCGGTTCTTTATTCATGCTGCGGGTGAGAGCGGCTTCACCCTGGTAGAGCTCATGGTCACTATCGTGATATCTCTTTTTGCCCTTGCCGCCACCACCACGCTTTTTGCGCAGCTTTTCACACAGTTCAAGCAGGAAAGCAGGGTGTCCCAGACCGACATCGGAAGCGCCCTTGGGCTTGAGTACCTGAGGAAGGACATCCAGAGCGCCGGGTACGGGCTGCCGTGGAATGTCACTGGCGTGGCATATAACGAATCCGCCATTGCCAACGCGCTTACAAATGATGTCCCTCCAAATGCTCCCAGGGCCATCTTTTCCATCAACGGCAAGGGCTTGAACGGCTCCGACTACCTGGTGATAAAATCCCAGATGGCCGCCGTAAACGACAGCGCCGCGGGCAAATCCACAAGACTTGACCAAGACGGCAAGCCCTGGCCATGGAACGACCCCAACTGGGACCTCAACCCCAGCGACAACGTGATAGTCGTCTCCACGATTGACAATACCGTGTCTCTGGTAAACAATGCGGGCGCTTTCTCCGTGCTCTATAACGGGGTTTCGGCCTACGCGCCCACAAGCAGCACGGAAAAAACGCGCATGATATACGGCGTGGCAGATGCCGCCGATGCGCCAAACGGCCTCAGGATGCCCTATAACAGGGCGGACTACTTCATAGACAACAGCCCGGATGATATAGCGCAGCCGCAAAGGTGCGCCCCCGGCACCGGGCAGCTTGTGAAGGCGGTCGTGAACCAGAAGGACGGAAATTTCACCTATTACCCTATCCTGCACTGTGTAGCCGACATGCAGGTCATATTCGATCTAGGCAATAATTCGTATAGCAACGATATCTTCACCAATCCGCTGAACGCCGCACAGATACGCCAGCAGGTCCAGGGGGTGAGGGTTTATATACTGGCCCAGGAAGGGCAGAAGGACCCCTCATATACCTATCCTTCAAATTCCATTTACGTTGGGGAGTTTGGCATGGGGCACGATTTCCCTCTGACTGGCGACCAGAAACATTACAGGTGGAAGGTGTACCACATAATTGAAAAACCGATGAACCTTGGACAATGAAAATGGAAAGCGAACGAGAATGAGCGGATGCAAGCCATGAAAAATCCTTGCATTCGAGACCCGAAGGGTCTAAAACTGAAAAACAAAATCATAAGACCGGTCAGCAATGAAAGGGGCATGACCCTGGTTATAGTCATGCTCCTTTCCGTAGTGGCGCTCCTTATAATGTCCGCCCTTATTTACATGGTGGAGTCCGGCTCGGAGATATCGGGGATGCAAAAAAGGTATTCTACCGCGCTTGATGCCGGGATCGGAGGGGTGGGGGTGGCCAAGGAATTTATAGACACGGGCGGAGCGCCAAATCTGAACAACATAAACTTTACCCTCACGGGGGAGGGGCAGGCCTGCTCCAACATAAAGCTGACTAACGCCACCGGGACCTGGCCCGCAAACTGCGACTCATCGGTCACGTTAAACCCCCTGAACGCAAACAGCTACGATATGAACGCAACTCTTGGCACTTATACCGTTTACGCGAAGATAGTGGACACCGTCCCCGGCAACACGGCGCAGGGGGAGGGACTTGTTCAGACGGGCGTGGTGGCCTCCAATTCCGGGCAGTCGCCGGTCCAGCAGGAGCCTTATCTCTATACCCTGGAGATACTTTCACAAGGGAAAAACGCGCAGGGCACTAGCCTGCCGGAGCGCGCCAAGCTCTCTGCGGTCTACGAGTACTGAGGCGGCAGCGGGGCTGAAAAGTCCATGAAAATATCGCATCTGGCGGAGAGGATAAAAGGCTATGCGGGGGGAAAGACGGTCTTCTCCGGCCTTGCCGCGGCCTTCTGCCTGGTTTTGGTCCTGTTTGTGGTGTTTCATGGAGGCAAAGCAGAAATAAAAAACGCGCAGGGCCCCGGCGTCTCCGTGCCGCAGGCCGCTAAAAATGCCCAGCCTTCCGGCCGGGCAACCTCCCAGGACGGAGACGCCCAAGGTGGCAGCGGCCAAAATAATAATGGACAGAACAACAAAATGTCGCTTGAGATTGTGCCGGGGCAGGCTTACGCAGGTACGGTGCTCCACCTTGCGGCAAGGGGGTTTAACCTCTCCGGCGCCCAGGTCTTCTGGCAGGTAAACGGGATAGAGCAGGTGACCGGCTCCCCCTCTGAATTTAGCACAAAAGGTCTGCTTAAGGGCGACGTCGTCCGGGCTGCGGCAAGCGTAAACGGCATGGAGGTGAAGTCGGGCAGCGTGACCATTGGCGACGCCCCGCTTGTGATCACGAGGGTAAGGCTCATGCCGGAGGTCTTCAGGCCGGGAGACAATCTCTATGTGGATGTCCGGGCTGCAGGCGACAGCGCTGAAAACATCGTTTACGAATGGACGGTGAACGGGCGGTTCGCCGGGAATTCAAACAGCCTGGGGATGCCCGTGAAAAGGGGAGACAACATAACCGTGAAGGTGACGCCCTGCGGTCCGCAGGGCTGCGGCCAGACGGTGGTACTTAAGAGACGTATAGAGAACATGCCCCCAATGTTCAGCAGGAAGGTAAGCACCACGTTTGACGGGACCCTGTATACCGCCCAGCTAAGCGCAACGGACCCCGATGGAGACCCTATCACCTATTCGCTTGAGGGCGCACCTCAGGGCATGAGGATAGACCCCTCAAGCGGGCTCATAGAATGGAAGGTGCCGCCGGGCGTGAAGGGCGCGCAGATTACCGCCATTGCAAACGACGGACACGGCGGGACATCTGAAATGACCCTAAACATAAAACCGCAATAAGGCCCAGGATTTTTAGCCCTTCAGGAATTTTTCCTGGCTTTTCAAGGGATTAGAGTGGGCAGGCGGACGGCATTCGCTCCCGCCGTACTACGTTTTCCTTTTTTGCCTGCAGTTGTTTTTACCTTTAGGGGTGGAGGCAAAGCCCTAAAAACTTTACGGCGGGCGGGATACAATAAACCCTTCATAAATATGTTAAAATAAATAGATTTTCCAACGTTTGAGGGGGGTTTCCGGCTTTAAAATGAAGACACAGATAAACATAGAGCAGGAGATGAAGGTATCCTACCTGGATTACGCGATGAGCGTGATCATAGGCAGGGCGCTTCCGGAGGTAAGGGACGGGCTGAAACCCGTGCAGCGCAGGATACTTTACGCCATGTTCCGCGAGGGACTCCTGCCCACCAGGAAGTATTCGAAATGCGCGGGTGTGGTGGGCGAGGTCCTTAAGAAATACCACCCCCACGGCGATTCGGCCGTTTATGACGCCCTTGTCCGGCTGGCCCAGGACTTCAATATGCGCGCCCCCCTGGTGGACGGTCAGGGCAACTTTGGCTCCATAGACGGCGACCCGGCGGCCGCCTACCGTTACACCGAGGCGAGGCTATCAAAGATAGCCGAAGAGCTTTTGAAGGACATAGACAAGGACACTGTGGATTTCGTCCCCAATTTCGACGAAACGACCGAGGAGCCCGTTGTGCTGCCCACCAGGGTGCCGAACCTGCTCATAAACGGCTCGGCAGGCATTGCGGTGGGTATGGCCACAAACATTCCGCCGCACAACCTCTCCGAGGTCACCGATGCGCTCATAATGCTTCTTGAAAAGCCTGAGGCAGGCACCGCGGAGCTCATGACCGCTGTCAAGGGGCCGGACTTTCCCACAGGCGGCGTCATCCACGGGATGGACGGCATAACGAGCGCCTACGAGAACGGCAGGGGGCTTGTAAAGGTAAGGGCGAAAGCCCGCATAGAGCGCGAGCACAAGGGCGGGGAAAGCATAATAGTGACAGAGCTTCCCTACCAGGTCAACAAGGCGGCCCTCATCAAGAAGATAGCCGAGCTTGTGCGCGAAAAGCGCATCGAAGGGGTATCCGACCTGAGGGACGAGTCCGACAGGGACGGCATCCGCGTTGTCATAGAGATAAAGCGGGGCGAGGCCTCGGAGGTGGTCCTGAACAACCTCTACAAGCACACCCAGATGGAGTCTACCTTCGGGATAAACATGCTTGCCCTGGTAGGCGGGCAGCCAAGGGTCCTGTCGCTTAAACGGATGCTTGGGCACTTCCTGCAGCACAGGCGGGACGTCATCATACGCAGGACGAGGTTTGAGCTCAGGAAGGCCCAGGAAAGGGCGCATATCCTCGAAGGCCTGAAGATAGCCATAGAGCATTTGGACGATGTTATAGCCCTGATACGGGCTGCCCAGAGCCCGGAGGCCGCAAGGGAAGGTCTCATGAGCGGCTACGGGATGACGGAGGTCCAGGCCCAGGCCATCCTGGACATGAAGCTCCAGCGCCTGACCGGGCTTGAGCGGAAGAAGATAATGGAGGAGTACGAGCAGACCCTTAAGGAGATAGCGGACCTCCAGGATATCCTGGGCAGCGAGGCCCGCCAGAAGGACATAATAGCCGGCGAGCTGCGCGAGATAAAGGAGAAGTATGCGGACCCGCGCCGCACGGACATCATAGAGGCCCAGAAGGAAATTACCTTGGAGGACCTCATCACCGAGGAGGAGATGGTGATAACCGTCTCCCACAACGGCTATATAAAGCGCCATCCCATCTCCGCCTATCGCAGCCAGCACAGGGGCGGCAAGGGGCTGATAGGGATGGAGACCCGCGAGGAAGATTACGTGGAGCAGCTATTCATCGGCTCCACGCATGATTACATGCTTTTTTTCACGAACCTGGGCAGGCTCTACTGGCTTAAAATATACCAGATACCGGAGGCGGGCAGGGCGGCCAAGGGCAAGGCGCTTGTGAACCTGCTTGCCCTCTCCGAAGGGGAAAGGGTTAGTACCGCTCTTCCCGTGAGGGACTTTACGGAAGGCTACCTGGTGTTTTTCACAAAGAACGGGACTGTGAAGAAGACCGCCCTCGATGAGTATTCGAACCCGAGGGGCAAAGGCATCATCGCCATCGGCCTTGAGGATAAGGACGAGCTGATCGCGGTCAGGCGCACGACGGGCCAGAACGACCTGATAATAGGCACCAAGAAAGGGTTTGCCATCAGGTTCAGCGAGGAGGACGTCCGCCCGATGGGCAGGAGCGCAAAAGGGGTCATAGGCATCCGGCTGACCAGGGGCGATGAGGTGGTTTCCGCGGACATGGTGGAGGAGAGGAACCTGCTTTTGACCGTTACGGAAAAGGGCCTTGGCAAGCGTTCGCATATAGAGGACTACCCGGTCCAGGGGCGAGGCGGAAAGGGTGTCATCTCCATAAAGGTCACCTCAAGGGGAGGACAGGCGGTGGGCCTAATGAAGGTGCGCGACGAGGACGAGCTTATGCTCATCACCCAGTCCGGCAAGACCATAAGGATGCCCGCCGAGGGCATATCCATCATAGGCAGGAACACCCAGGGGGTCAAGCTCATGGACCTGGAGGAAAACGACAGGATAGTGGGCCTGGGCAAGGTGGCAGAGAAGGACTGACCCCTGACGGGCTTCCCGGAGAGGCGGCCGCGCTACTTGGCCGGGATTTGAGACGATTGGCCGGTTTGTGCCTGCCCTGCAGGCGCGGGACTATTTTTCCCGCCTTGTACGGATAAGGCCGGCGCGGGCAGGATTTCGATAGGGCCAAACCAGGAGGTGGCCCTGCCCCCCATGTTGTCCGAGTTGTTCATAATCGCGATTGTCGCCATGTGCGGAGGGTTTTTCCCGAAGGCCGCCCTGTAGTCATCAACTATGTTTACCTGCTCATGCCGCCACTCGTTCAGGTGCGCGGGGCCGCTTTCAAGCACCACGTCCTTTGAGAACTTCCAGGCGGGGCTCGTGATCATCTTTTCCTTGTGGTGCCGGTTTGCCCACAGGTAGCACAGGTTGCTGCCCGGCGGGTAGACGCCGTATATCTTTTTGACTATCGCGTATTTGAGCCTTGTGAAAAAGCCAGCTTTTTTGGGGTTGTACTTGAAGAGGATGTAAAGCCTTGCGGGGGAGTCGTTTCTGCTTTTCTTTTTTATGTTTCCGCCCGGATACAGATCGGCAACCATCCATTGCCACTTTACGATCGGGAACTTGTAGACATCGAATTCCTTCTTGTAGACAAGGGCTGACGAGGAATCGTTGCTTTTCGCCCTTACGCAATGCACCCCGTCCTTGACATCCAGCGTATAGAGGGTATTTTTCTTCTTCTTGAACAGGCGGTAGGGCATCCATCCCTTGAGGCTGCTGAAGCCCTCGGACAAAAACACATCCGTCCCGGGTGCCGGTGCGGTGGCTGCGGTGGACTGGGCGGCGGCCCAAAGCGCCCGCCCGGCATGGAAGAAAAGCATCAGGGAAAAAAGCACGGCTGCGAAAACGGGCAACACCCGAAGCTGAAACGGACCGGATTTTACCGTGCGGGCAGCGCGCCTTGCCATATGTTCTATATTATAAAAAAAAATCCGCGGCGGTGAAGCGGGCTTTGCAGTTTCCGCCGCTCCTGTGCTATTTTCAAAACACAATGAATATTCAAATGTTTTTTTGGTCTTTCCAGACTTGACCGGAACCAAGCGGCGTTGATTTTTCCATTCAGAATATTCAAAAAAGATAAAAAATAAAAGATATCAAGATGAAGAACATCAGAAAGGCGATCAAAAAAAGCGCACGGGAGCGGCTCCGGTTCCAGCCGGAAGAGGAGGCCCGTCTGCCCTGGCTGCCTGTCCTTCTGGAGGCCTATTCGGTAATAGACGCCGGAGTGCGGCACGCTGCGGAGGATTTTGAGAAAAGGCAAAACAGGAGGCTTGCCTGCAAAAAAGGCTGCGGGCACTGCTGCCGCACCCACGCGGACATCCCCTTCTATCCGCTAGAGCTTACCGGCATCTACTGGTTCTGCATGGAGAAGATGGGACCGGAGGCAAGGGAAGAGCTTAAAGAAACGCTAAGGGGCAGGCATGGCATTGCAGGCGCTTCCGTGCAGGACGGCGCGTGCGTCTTCCTGCAGGTGGGCTCCTGCTCCGTACACCCGGTGAGACCCGCTGCCTGCAGGCAGTTCAATGTGTTTGGCAGGCCTTGCGGGCCGGGAGAGGACCCGTTTTTCACCCGCAGGGGCGATGTCCTTACCCCGATCCGCGAATATACCGACAGGGCATTTTTCATCATGATGCCCTTCTATGGCATCCAGGACGAGGCCCAAAGGGAAAAGGCATTAAAGGAAGGGGCTTTTGTCCTTCACGCCCAGGCCATGAACATGAAAAAACACAATTGGGCGGAGCTGCTTAAGCTGATGGAGCAGCGCGATGGCATTAAATAAATAGGCTCTTCAGGGTTGTTGTGGGGGCGGACGGTATTCGCTCCGTTTGGGCCCGCCTCCGCTTCTATGCCAGGCAAACGGTAAATACCGCGCCGGGTCTGCCTGCTTGCCGCTGCTTTCATGCGACGCCCCCGCGGTTGCCCGCTGCGCTCATACCATCCGCCCCCGCTGCGTTTTTCATGTTTTTTGCCTGCCGTTATCTGTTTGCGTTCAAGGGGCATGGGTCGCCCAAAGGAATGCAAAGCAAACCCGTTTCAATGTCCCATACAGAAAGGTGGGTGGCCAAAATAAGAGACCCGGGAAGGACGTCCCAAAAATATTTTTTACAGGATATCCGTTGCCGTGTCCCTGTGGGTGTACTTTATAACGTTTACGTCTGAGAGGGCCACGATACCCTCCTTGACCATCTCGTCGAGCACGGGCATGATTTTGTTTATGTTTTCCTCCCTGTCCATGACGGTTATCATTATGGGCAGCTCGCCGTGCGCGGCCAGGGTCTTTTTCTTGTGGAACCTCTTGTGGGGGCCGTAGCCCGCTATCGCCTTGTACACAGTCGCTCCGGCGATGTCCTCCATAATGAACCTCTTCACAAGGACCTCGTAGAGCGGCTCTCCCTCCCATTTGTCATCCTCGCTTATTATGATGCGCAGCATCTTTGCCCTGCCTTCAAGCTTCATCCGTTCCACCTCTTTTTCTTCTTTTGCGCCCTTCGCCTGCCCTTCGGCAACTTTGCCTGCGCAGCATTTTATGACATTGGTGTCGGTCACCTCCACAAGCCCCTTTTCAACCACCTGGTAGACATCGGGGAGGACCTTGTTTATCATCTCTTCGGAGTCCACGGCCTCTATTTTCATGGGCATATCCATGGAAAGATGCAGTATCTTGGAGGTGTGCAGCACTCCGTCCGCTCCGTAGCCGGCCACGCCTTTGAAGACGCTTACGCCCGCTATCTTTTTTTTATGGAAGATGTCCAGCAGCACTTCGTAGACGGGCTTGTCCCCGAACTTGTCTGTCTCGCCAACATAAATGGAAAGCTTTTTTGCGTGTCCCCTGGTGATCATTTTTTCAGATGCTCCTTGCTATTATTTCGCCCACCTTCAGGGCCACAAAACCAACAAATACGCTCAGCGCCACGTATGCGCCGCCCAGAAGCCATTCGCTGTCCCTGAGGAGGGCCCCGGTCTCGTACTCAAATGTCGAAAAAGTGGTAAAGCCGCCGCAGATGCCTATCACCAGAAACAGCCTCCAGCGGGCGTCCACCAAAATCCTTTCTGTAAGCAGGGTCATGAAAAGCCCTATCAGGAAGCTCCCACTAATGTTAATACAAAACGTCCCCAGCGGGAAGCTGCGCCCCCACTTCTGCCCGATCCACGTGCCCACCATATATCTGGCGATCGTGCCCAAAAATCCGCCTGCGCCCATGATCAGAAAATCCATCTTCCGCTAAAAAAATCCTTTCCTTTTTCTCTCAGGCGGCCGGGAATATCAGTGCCCGAAGAAGCCGCGTCCCATCCTGTCCGGTATAAGGTAAAGACAGATGCCTTTGTCCTCGCAGAACTTCACAACTTCCTTGTCCTTGATGGAGCCGCTTGTGGACACAATGGCTTTTATGCCCGCCCTCTCAAGCTCCTCTACCCCGTCGGTGAACGGGAAGAAGCTGTCACTTGAGGCAGATGCCCCCTCGGTGTGGTGGCCGCAGTATGAGGCAAGGTTAAGGGCAAGCTTCGCTCCGCGCACCCTGGCCTGCTGGCCCACTCCGTTTGCGATCAACCGCCCGTCCCTCACAATGGTTATGGTGTTGCTGTTGCTTGTGTCCCCGATGGCTTTTGCCATGAGCATGTCGTCTTCCTGCTGGCGTGTGGCCTGTCCGTATTTCTTGAGCTCCGGGTCTCCAAAATCCAGGATGTAGGTGTAGTTTGGCTGTGCAAGGAATCCGCCCCGCACGTAGCGGAAGCGGGGGGCCGGATCAAGGCTTGCGCGCCCCAGGCTGGCCAGGGCCGGGTTTGCAAGCAGTCTGCACTTGTCGCCCTTGCGCTGAAAATATCCCAGTGCGCCTGAATCAAATGATGGGGCAATGATCCCGTCCAGCGGTCTGCGCTGCCCATCCGGCATGCCATGGCCGACAAGCGCCTCGGCAACCTCCTCCGTTACCGGGTAGTTCAACATCACCAGGCCGCCGAATATGGCAAGCGGGTCTCCCGTTATCATCTGGCGGGCGGCCTCAGCCGGATTTTCGCCCACCGCGGCCCCGCAGGAATTCCCGTGTTTCACTCCAAGGCAGATAAGGGGGACCTTGTCCCGGTTCACCTCGAAGGAGGCCGCGATATGGGTGACGCTCTGCAGCAGGCGGTCCAGGTCGCAAAGGTTATTGTAGCTTGGCTCCGTTCCGGCCACGATGCGGAACTTATCCAGCGCCAGAAGATCGTCCGTGCCTCCCTCGTAAAGCGCCGCGGGCACCTGGTAGCCGTTTTCGCCGTATTTGCAGGTCAGGGAAAGCCTGCCTGAAAATCCAATCTCTTCAGCGGGTTTTTTGCTTTCCAACGGGGACACCTCCTAAAAAACATTTTTTTAATTTCGCTTGTGAGAGATTATACATTCATGCGGAAAATTGAGACAAGAAGAAAACGCAGGAAGCAGATGCCCCGCATTTTAAGGGCACACGGCAGCGCCGCATTTTCCCGCCCGGACCGGTATCGGCGGCAGTTTTCCCGCTACCCGTCTTTTCTGTTTCGCCTGATTTTCGTAAAATACTTTTAACCATGAAGGCAGAAGACCTGAGCCGCATCGGAAAGGCTTTATATGAAAAGATAAAAGTCTCCCGGCCGAAAGGACAGCTCCCCATGGAGCGTGGCGCAGGCGGGGACCGGACCTTTCCGGTGGACAAACTGGCCGAGGACACGATCCTTGACGGACTAAGGGGCCTTGGGCAGCGCCTCCACATAGTAAGCGAGGAGGCAGGAACCCTCGATATCGAAGGGAAGGGCGAAGCCCTCACCGTGGCCATAGACCCTATAGACGGCAGCAAAAACGCCGTCTCGGGCATACCCCTGTGGGGCGCCTCCATCGCCGTTTCCAGAAGCGGTGAGCTTGGAGGCCTGGAGCTTGGATATGTTATAAACCTGGTCACTGGAGATGAGTTCTGGGCTGAAAAGGGTCGGGGGGCCTTTCAAAACGGTGCCCCGATCCGTTGCCAGGAGGACACGGTGATCGGCCTTTGCGCCTTCGAGGCAAGCACCCCTTCCAAACATCTGAATGAGATAATCAGGCTGCTTGGGGCCGCAAGGAGGACAAGATGCCTTGGCTCAATAGCCCTGGACCTCGCTTATCTCGCCTCAGGCGCGGCAAGCCTTTTTGTGAGCCCAGGGGCATCGAGGAGTTTCGATTACGCCGCCGGGTATCTGCTTGTCAAGGAGGCCGGAGGCGTTTTTACGGACATGGAAGGCCGTGGGCTCGAACACGAAAAGATAAGTCTGCAGCACGGGGGCAAATCGCTTCTGGCTTCGGCCAATATGGCCGTCCACAGGGCCGCACTTGATATCCTGAACAAAAATAAAATGCCGGAATGACGGAAAAGAAAAAGACAACGGATAACCTTGCCTTGCGGTTTCTGTCCGCCTCGGAGAAGTTCAAGGACAAGCCCTTCCTGAGGTACGAAATCTCAGGCGGAGAAAACGAAAAGCGTTCCCCGTTGCCGGATGAGAAAAGCTCGCAAGAAGAAATAGGAAAAACAACAAAAACACTTTCCTATGGCCAGTTCATCGGGATGGCAAAGGTTTTTGCCGGAAACCTGCGGCGCCGCGGCGTCCGGCCCGGCATGAAGATAGGCCTTTTTGTCCCCTCCGGGCCTGGTTGGTGCCTGGTTTTCACCGCTTCGGTGCTTGCCGGCGCAATAGCGGTGCCCATCAATGAGGCCGCTGCCGGGGAAGACCTGAGGGCGGTCTTTGCGGACTGCAGACCCGAGGCGATCGTGGTAAACGGGGAGACGAAAAAACATATTTTTTCTTTTTCCTCTTCCCCGTCAAGTGAACCCGGGTATTTCTCCCCCATAGTTATAGACATGGAGGCACCCGGATTTTTTGTTTTTCCCCCGGAGGCGCCCCTGCCTCCTTCTTCCGCGCAACCGGATGAGCCCGCGATGATAATTTATACCTCCGGCACCACGGGCCTTCAAAAAGGGGTTACGCTTACCCATCGTAATCTCATCTCCGATGCAGTGGGCGTCATCGAGACCGGGGTGGTGGGCGAGAAGGAAAATCTGCTTCTTGGGCTTCCCTTCTACCACTCCTATCCTGTCATGTGCTTTATCGCCTCTTTCATGTCCGGGGCCTCTCTTACCCTCCTTGCCTCGCTTAAAGACCTTGCGCGCGTGGCAAAGGCCTGCGAAGTAACGATCATCGTAGCGGTGCCCCAGATGCTTGAGCTTCTGGATGCCTCAATAAAAAAAAGGCTGCCATGTCCGGCTGCTCTCCTTTTGCCCGTTTGCGGCGGGCTGAGGCGGAAAACGGGTATAAATTTAGGCAGGGCGGTCTTCAGGAAGGCACACTCCGCCTTTGGCGGCAGCCTAAGGCTTATAGCCAGCGGAGGGGCCAGGCTGGCCCCCGACGTAATGCTAAACCTCGAAGCCGTGGGTTTTACCATTGTGGAGGGCTACGGACTAACTGAGACCTCCCCAATAGTCACCTTCAACCCGGTAAAAAAAAGAAAGCCCGGCTCGGCGGGCAAGCCTGTCGGCGGCGCAGAGGTCAGGATAAAAGACGGGGAGGTGCAGCTGCGGGGCCCCATGCTTATGCAGGGGTACTGGAAAAAACCTGAAGAGACCGCCAGGGCGGTCGAGGACGGATGGCTGCACACCGGGGACACCGGCTGGGTGGACGACGAGGGCTATCTTTTTCTGACTGGCAGGAAAAAAGAGATATTGGTCCTTTCCTCAGGCAAAAACATTGTGCCTGAAGAGGTGGAGAAGCGCTACAGTGGAAAAAGCCCCCTCATCAAAGACATTGCCGTTTATGAAGAGGGCGGCGTCCTGAAGGGCGTTATCGTGCCGGAGTTGGATTACGCAAGGGAAAAGGGGCTTGCCAGCCTGAGGGAAGAGACCGGCTGGGAGCTGATGCGCATCGGCCAGGATTTGCCTTCCTTTATGAGGCTTAAGGGCTTTTCGCTGGTAAAGGGGCCACTGCCTAAAACCCCCTTGGGGAAGGTCAAAAGATACCGCCTTGGCGAGCTGCTTAAAAAGGAAGAGGCCGCGCAGCCAAGGCAGACCGGACCTGAGTTCCTCCATGGCCATGGGCAAAAGACGGCTCACGCCCTGAACATGGCGGCGGGGCGCAAGAGCGGGACCGCCATAAGGGCGGAAGACAACCTGGAGCTTGACCTGGGGATGGACTCCCTTAAGAGGATAGAGCTTATTGCCGCCCTGGAAGATGAGTTTTCGCTGTCCACGGAGGAGGGGAAGCGGGCGCTGCCGGATGACTTCCTGCTTGATGTCCAGACGGCCGGAGAGCTCCTTAAGAAAATGGAAGGCTTTTTGTTTTTGCAGGTCGCCGCCGGGCAGGCCGGGCCGGTTTCCGGGGCAGGGAAAAGGCCTTTGCCCCCGGTTAAAGCCCTTCCATTTAAAGAAGGAGAGACGGTCTCTTTCAGCCCGGCGGAAAAGGCTGCAAGCGTTCTGCTCTACTTCATGTTCAAGGGGCTGGCAAAGGTCCTTTTCAGGCTGAAGGGAAAAGGGCTGCAAAACATGCCCGCCCCTCCTTTCATCCTTGCTCCCAACCATTCAAGTTTCCTTGATGCGTTCGTCATTGCCGCCTCGCTTCCCCTGCGGACTGTCCAGTCAATTTTTTTTGTGGGATGGGAGAGATATTTCAGGGGGGTTATAGCCCGCACCCTTAGGGTGATACACGTGATACCCATAGACAGGGAACACCTGCTTGGAGGAGCGCTCAGGAGCTCGTCTCTGGCGCTAAGGCAGGGGTATTCGCTTTGCGTCTTTCCCGAGGGAGGCAGGTCTTTTGACGGAAGGCTTATGGAACTTAAGCCAGGGATCGCGGTAATGGCGGCAAACGAGGGCGTCCCCATTGTGCCGGCCTGGATAGAGGGGGCGGCCCGGGCGCTGCCACGCGGCGGAAGGGTCATAAGGCCTGTAAGGATAGAGGTCAGGTTCGGAAAACCCCTTTATCCGGGAGATTTTGAAAGCAACGACAAGCTTTTAGCTGCGCTGGCAAATAGCCTTAACGCTCTTTCCCTCGGGGAAGAACGATCCTGAAGACGGAGCCTGTTCCGGGCCGGCTTTGCGCGGTAATGCTGCCGCCCATCACCTCTATAAGTTCCCTGGCTATGGCAAGCCCGAGGCCAAAACCCTTCGAGTCCTTTCCCTTGTAGAACCTGTCAAAGATACGGCCCAGCTCATCGGGCGCCATGCCCTTGCCCGTATCCTTTACCTCGACGTAGAACATGGCGCCTTCAAAGCCGTATTTCAGCAGAACACCGCCCTCCATGGTATGGTTGGCCGCGTTCTTGATTACGTTTTTCAGCACTTTTTCGAGCTTCTCGGGCTCAGTGAACACTGGGAGCTCCTGGCCCCCGGCAATTTCGAGCTTGAGGCCCTTGTCCATGAAAAGCGGCTCCATCCCGGTGACGATGCCTTCAAGGAACTCGCGCAAAAGCACCTTCTCGGGAGGGCTTTTCTTTAAAAAGCCGGCCTCGGCCTTTGTAAGGTCCTCCATGCTGCCTATGAGGCGGGTCAGCGAGTCCAGCTCCGCCTGGAGCGATTCGAGCCCTGCCCGGTCCGCCTCGATGACCCCGTCCATCATCGCCTCTATCCTTGCCTTCATCACGGCAAGGGGGGTCCGCAGCTCGTGGGCCACGTTGGATGTAAGCCGCTTTCTGAGGGAATCTTCCCGCTGGAGCGCCTCAGCCATGGCGTTGAAGGCGGCCTTGAGTTTGCCTATCTCGTCCGCCCCCGTCCCTCTCAGGCGGACGGAGAGGTCGCCGCCTGCAAGAGTCTCCGCGGCCCGTTTCAACTCCCGGACCGGTCTGGACAGAAACTGGCTCAGGACGACCGCCAGAAAAAGTGCGCCACCCCCGGCTATGACGAAAGAGGTGATGAGGAATTGCCGTCCCCTCTGCTTGAAGATATGCTCTTTCTTTCTTAACGGAGAGTCGGCAGGCGCCGTGATGTCCCTTATGGCAAGCGTGCCTATCTGGTTGCCCATGTGGAAAAGGGGATAGTTTTCATAAGGCGGCGCCCCCTTGCTCTCGGGCTGGACTATCTGCATCCTTATGCGCATCGCCTCGCCAAGCAGGTTCACCGCCTGGGCGGAGCTCATGACGGTCCTGCCAGAAAGGTCTTCCACCCGGCAGTCGAAGCGTAGCATGGCGGCCCAGCGAAGAGAGCTTTCAAGCGACCTCATGTTCCAGCCGCCATGGGAATAGCCGCTTTCCACGGAGGCGATGATCCAGTATATATGGTCCTCCCTGGTGCCTTTTTCATAAGCCGCAAAGTCCTTCATGATCCTGTGGCCGAACATCAGGTTCGAAAGGAGGGCCAGGGCGATGACCAGAAGAAAGGCTACAAAAAGCTTACTCCTCATCCTTGGTGCCTATGAATTTGTATCCTATCCCGTATATGGTCTTTATGAAGGTCGGGTTTTTCGGGTCGTCCTCTATCTTCTGGCGGAGGTTCTTCACGTGGGCGTCTATCGTGCGCTCGTACCCCTCAAAGTCATACCCCTGCACCATGTTTACAAGCTGAAGGCGCGAGAGCACCATCCCGGGCCTCTCGCAGAGGGAAACGAGTATGCCGAATTCGGAAGGGGTAAGGGTAAGGGGCTGCCCGTCGCGGGCCACCTCCCTCCTGAGGACGTCTATGGTAAGGGCTCCCTTGTTGAAGGACATCCTCGTGTAGGGCCTTTTGTGTCTCCTTAGCTGCGCCTTTATCCGCGCAAGCAGCTCACCCGGGCTGAAGGGTTTTTGGACGTAATCGTCCGCGCCCAAGCTGAGCCCCTTTATTATGTCGTCCTCGCCGGTCCTGGCGGTAAGCATGATTATGGGGACATTCGAGTTCTGTCTTATGATGCCGCAGAGCTCCTCCCCCTGTATGCCCGGAAGCATGAGGTCAAGTACGACAAGGTCCGGGGGCTGCTTCAGGTAGTGCATCGCCTCCTCCGCAGAGCCCGCTATGAGGGGCAAAAAACCCTCCCTCTCAAGATAGAGCCTTACGACATCGGATATTTTTTTTTCGTCCTCTACTACCAGTATGGTCGCTTTTTTTTCCATCAGAGCTCCTTCAGCGCCCTTTCAAGAGCCTTTTGCCGTTTTGAGGGCTGCCTTGGATTTCCCCCGCGCCGGGCATGCGGATGAAGCATATCTTCCTCATCCCCGTTCTCCGTCTCCCGCTTTCCCGTGCCCCCGCCTGAATGGAGTTTCCTTTCAAAAAGCTCCGAGGAAACGGCGACCGAGCCATGGGACCATGCCGCGTTCTGCAGCTCGCGGTCGGAGCTTACAAGTATGATGCCGCTTTCCTTTTCAAGCATCCTTTTTATTACCGAGTCCGCCTTTTCGCCGGTCCTGGAATAGACGACATTCAGGCCGCCAAGGACCATGCGGCTTTCAACATGCGAGCTGTTTCCCCACCCGTCAAATACAACCGTTATCTCATGCCCGGTCCTCTGCCGGTAGGCCCGCAGCACCTCAAGCAGAGCTTCGCGCTCCTTTTGCAAATCGGGATGCTGAATGCCCGTAATGTTATATCCGTCTATGAGGAGTCTTTTCCGCCCGCCCATTTCCCGCCAAAATGCAAGGGAGTTCCCGTTTTTAAAAAAAGCGTTTTTTATTCTCCGATGTCCACTTCCATGGACATATCCATAAGCATCTGGGCGGTGGTCTTGCGGAACCGCTCCCTGTAGCCCAGGCGCTCCCGGACATCTTTTTCTATCCGGGCAAGCTCCGTGTAAAAAGGCGTCCTGTCCATGCCCTGATGGGGGGTCGCCTTTTCCGCCGCGGTTATCCTGTGGCACCCGCCTCCGGCTTTCCTTGCGCCGTCGGGCATTGTGAAATAATGGGGCAGGCCATGGAGCCTGCATATCATCGGCCTCCATTTGTAAAGCGCGCAGGAGCCGCCAAAGTTCGCGGGGCACATGAGCTTGAATATCTCCCCGGCCTGCAACTCGTGCGCATAGCTTTCCACCACTACCCTTGCCCGCCTTAAAATGGCGTCCTGCAGCTCGGGTTCGGCGGCTTTGAGCCCTTCGAGCAGAAAAAGGTATTCGGCAAACGTGTGATGATGGAACCTCTGCGAGCAGCAGTTGTCATCGCAGCCCTCGCAGGACAGGCCGTAGAGACGGGAGAGTTTTCCGTACTCCGCGTCCATCCGGGCATAAAGCTCCTCCAGTTTTTCCATCGAAGATCTAACCATCCAAGTCTTCTCCTATCTTCCGGCCGTGTTTTTTGCCTGCCGACACCATGCCTTGCCCCGCTGTTTTCATGCCCTGTTGCACGGTCGGCGGGATATCTCCTCCCAAAGCCTCTCGTCGATTTCGTCAAGGTAATCTTTTATCTCAAAGCTCCTGCCGCACGCCGTGCAGCGTATCTTGACGCTCCTTCAACCGAAAACGGTGCGGACCTGCGCTCCGCATTTCTTGCATTTCATCTGTTTTTTTTTGATCTCCACAGAGTTATTTTAACCTAAATAGACGGGCCTTAAACAGACGGCGGCGGCAATACCCGGGTGGCGCTAAACGCCGCCGCCGCCAAGCCCCCTCAGCCTTAGCCTGGCATAAAAAGCGGTGTTGCCCGGTTTTTTGTCAAAGATGAAGTCCAGCCCCCAGCACTGGCTCTGGTAACGGAGGTCGGCGGTGTACTGCTGAAGCCCGATGGTCGTATCGTACCAGATGGCGTTTATCACGGTGAAGTGGGACGAGAGGACCGCGTTTGCTGTTATGTTGTGCACCCACGAGTCCTGCGCCGGGGTGTATGTCTCTATCACGCCAAAAAGGAGGCCCTTGAGCGGAGAGAACGTGGAGTTAAGCTGTACGGTCTGCAGCTTTCCGGCATAAGGGTCGTAGGTGATGCTGCCGCTCACCATTGCCGGCCTGTAGGCGGATATGCTCAGGGTGGCGGGCTGGGCCCTGCCCACCCTGGCGTCGAACTGTTCGGTCAGCTGGACATCCAGGAACTCCCCATGCTTGTCCTTGAAACGGTTTATTATGGCGGCCTGAACATAAGTGGCCTTGTCCTCAAGCTCCGTGGAATCGAAGACTATCGGAGGGGTCTGTCCGGTAAGGTCCCTGTCAACGAACTCCAGTGTGGGCTCTATATAGTGGGTGACGCCGTTTTGGAAAGTCCTCTGAAGCCTGGTGCGCAGGGCCGCGTCATAGTTGAAGACCAGCCGGCTTATATTCTGACTGGGCGACATGAAGTCGTATTGCCTTATGCCAAGCCCGGCGGACTGGAAAAAATTCACCCCGTCGCCTACCGTATAGGAGAGCCTTGGGGCGGCATAGAACCTTACCGCCGTCTGCCCGTCCTCGCGCCAGAAGTTTGTCAGTGCCGACTGCATGTCAAAGGCGGCGGTGTGCCCCAGGAATTGAGGGCCTATCCTCCTTGGATAAAGATAGACGCCTGTTTCAGGCAATTCCTGGATGACGTTGGACTGGTCCACTCCGTCCAGCTCGTCCTGAAACCAGCGCACTCTGATGAATGCCTTTCCATAGTCCGGGATCTCCAGGTGCGCTTCGCCCTTGGACTCCAGAAAACGTCTTTCCGCTTTCTGAAAGTTCAGGTCAAACAGCTTGTGATAGTCCCTGTGGTTGGCCCAGTCGAGCTCCGCGAACGCGTATGGCCCTGTGTGCCAGCCATAGAGTGTGAGATAATCCACATGGTCTTTCCAGTCGGACAGGTACGAGAGCTTTTCGAGCCCCGACATGCCGGAGGGCTCCAGGTAGCGGCCCTCAACCGAGCCGCCCACCGCCCTTTTGGAATAGTAGTCCAGGCTCACTGTGGCATCCCTGTTTCCTGAAATGGCCCAGTAATAAGGGATATCGAGATACAGGCCGCCGTATGTGCTAAAACCTGCGTTCGGGGCCAGGAAGCCGCTGGCCCTCTTGCTTGAAATTGGGGCCTCAAATGACGGCACATAGAAGACCGGGACCGGGCCGGCCTTCACCTCTGCGCCGTGCATCCAGATCTTGTCGTCTATAATGGCCCTGGCCGAATCCGCCTCCACCGACCAGGCGGGCGTCTTGCCTTCGCAGGCGGTAAATGAGGCCTTTTTGATCTTGTAAGTGTACTGGGCCACCTTCTCTATCCTGCTGCCCTTTATGTAGAAATTCCTTTTTCGTACGAATATGGATGCGTCATAAAGAACGCCTGTCTTGCTTTTCATGTTATAGAAGACCTCCCGGGCGTTTATGACGACCGTGGGGTCCACCATGTATGCGTTTCCTATAAGGTGCAGCTCGTCCGTCTGCGCGTCATAGACCGCCTTGTCGCCTCCGGCCGTCATATTGTTCCGCACTATCAGGACATTGCCGTTGAAATAGTACTTGGTGCCGGAGTGGGCCATGGTGTCCGAGGTTATCCTGGTCTGCCCGGGCATGACTGCCGGACTTTTTTCCTGCTGCGCCATTGCGCAGGGGGGAGAAAGAAAAAGGGCCGGCAGGAGCGGAAGAAAAAGAAAAAGGGCCGGAATGACGCAGGAAAGCAAAAGGGAAGGATTCTTCACTCCTGCCGCATGGCTCTCCTCTGTCACCTTGTCTCCCTGAGCCTGGAGAATTTTCCGCCTTCGCGCTTCAATATCTCCTTGGCTTCCCCCGCGGTGTAAAAAGAGCCGGTTATTACGATAAGGTCTTCAGGCCTTGCCAGGTCTCTTGCCTCCTGTATCGCCCTGGACAAAGGCGAGACTGCCGCAATGCCTGTTTTAAAACCCATGGCTTCCGCCCGTCTTTTAAGCTCTTCCGGCCTTGCGGCCCTGCCGTAGGCCGGGGCCGTTAATATGGACTTCCCTCCGCTTGCAGCCGCCAGGGGCAGCAGCGGGTCCATGATGCCCTCAGCATCCTTGTCCCCCATGATGCCAAGCACAAGGATGAGCCTGCGCCCCTCCGGAAGCAAAAATATCTTTTTAAGAGCCCCGGCCAGGGCCTCCGCCGCATCGGGGTTGTGCGCCCCGTCCAGCCTTATTTCAGGAGCTTCTTCCAGGAGTTCGAGCCTGCCTGGCAGCCGCGTCATCCTTAGGCCCTCGCGCACGGCAGCCTCGCTGCCCAGGCCGGCGGCCGTTACTGCCTGCGCGGCGACTGAGGCGTTTATGACCTGGTAGTCCCCTGCCAGGGGGAAAGCAAGGTCTTTGGCCTGAAAGGAGGAGCCGGAGTAATCAAAAGTAACGCCCGCTCCGGAGCTTTCGCCCAGGGCAGAGCAAAAAAAATCCCTGCCGTAAAGAAAAAGGCCGGGAGGCATGGAACCGCCGTTCAATGAAGAGAACCGCTCCTCAAGGACTTCCAGCGCTTCGGGCCTTTGGGGGCCCAAAACGGCCGGGACCCCTTTTTTCATGATCCCCGCCTTCTCCGCGGCTATCTCCCTGAGTGTGCCGCCCAAAAACTCCCTGTGGTCCAATCCCACGGTGGTGATGACCGAGACCTCCGGGGCTATCACATTTGTGGAATCAAGTCTGCCCCCCATGCCCGTTTCAAGCACCGCCCATTCCACGCCTTCCTGCCAGAACCAGAGCAGGGCCATCGCCGTGACGAACTCAAAAAAAGTGGGGTTCAGGTCTGCGTAAAGGGCGTTTTCCGCCTTTTTAATTTTTTTTGACCGTTCAACCGCTTCCTTGACCTCTGCCGCCAGCTCCACCGTCTTTTGTGCGGAGACCTCCTCCCCGTTGATCCGCATTCTTTCCGTGAAGTTAAGGAGATGAGGGGAAGTGAAAAGGCCGGTTTTTTTCCCGGCGGCCTGGATGATGGATGCAATTGCTGCGGAAGTGGAGCCCTTGCCGTTTGTGCCTGCCACATGGACACACTTTAAGCTTCTTTCCGGATTGCCCAGCGCATGGAGAAGGCCGCATATGTTCTGAAGGCCAAGCTTTATGCCGAATTTCTGAAGTCCGTAGAGATAGCGGAGGACTTCCAGATATCTGGCCTGCCGGGCATCTTCCTTTTCTGACGTTTTCTGAAGGCCGGTTTTTTCGGGGGGGACGGGTCTCAAGGGCTCGCCCTTTTTTTTCATGGCGCGGGGCTTAGGTGCGCGAAGAGTTTTGCGATGACGCTTTTGATGTCCTTCCTGTGCACGACCATATCTATAAGGCCATGCTCCAGCAGGAACTCCGCCCTCTGGAAATTGTCGGGCAGCTGCTGTTTTATCGTCTGCTCTATGACCCTGGGCCCGGCAAAGCCTATAAGGCTCCTTGGCTCAGCTATTATCACGTCCCCCAGCATGGCGAAGCTTGCGGTCACCCCCCCGAAGGTCGGGTCCGCAAGGATGGATATGTAAGGTATGGCGTTCCCCTTAAGCCTCCCTATGGCGGCAGAGACCCGGGCCATCTGCATCAGTGAGAAAATGCCCTCCTGCATCCTGGCCCCGCCCGAGGAAGACACTGTCACCAGGGGAACCTTCTCTTCCAATGCCCTCTCGGCGGCGCGCACGATCTTTTCCCCGACGGCAGAGCCCATGCTGCCCCCCATAAAGGCAAAATCCATTATGATGGCAGACACCCGCATGCCGTTCACAAGGGCCATGCCCGCTACCGCGGCCTCTGTAAGTCCTGTCTTCCCGGTGTTGCTTTCCAGCCTTTCCTTGTAAGGCATCGTGTCCTTGAAGGAAAGAGGGTCCGCCGAAACTATGAGGGCGTCCGCCTCCTCAAAACTCCCGGCGTCAAACAGGAGCGCTATCCGCTCCCTGGCGTCAATCCTGAAGTGGTAGTTGCATTTCGGGC
>JAKAMR010000024.1 GCA_021812785.1 Nitrospirota bacterium | reverse complement strand
GGTCGACTCCTGTGGTAGGTTCGTCGAGGATCAGCAGGTCGGGGTCATGGATGAGCGAGCAGCAGAGGCCGAGCTTTTGTTTCATGCCTCCTGAGAGCTTTCCGGCGGGCCGGCCCGGGAAAGGTGCCAGCCCCGTGGACTTCAGGAGATCATTTATCCGCCGTTCGCGCTCGCTGCCCCCCTGCCCGAACAGCCTTGCGAAGAACTCGACATTTTCAAACACAGAGAGTGTCGGATACAGGTTTTTCCCAAGCCCTTGCGGCATGTACGCTATCCGGGGGCAAACCCTGCGGCGGTGTCCCGGATCGGCCATGCCGCCGCCCAGCACTTCGACCGTTCCCTCCTGGATCCGGCGTGCGCCGGCAAGCAGGGAAAACAGGCTCGATTTGCCCACGCCGTCCGGGCCGATGAAGCCAACCATGCACCCGGCCGGAAGTTCAAGATTGATATCGTCGAGCGCCAATGTTTTACGGTAACGAAGGCGGACCCCCTGTAATCTGGCCACGGCCAGCCTTGCGGAAGCACCATTTATTGGGATGTGCTCGTTCATAGCGGCGGTATTTTTACCCTGAGGTTGGGCGGCCATGGTTTTTTTTGATCAAGGCGGACATGGGCCACGCCCCGTACACCGGTCTTGATTCTGGTAATATACTTTCTCAGCCCCGCAGGAGGAATGTGAGCCTTGAACCGGAACATCAGCTTCTGGCGTTCTTCCTGTGTTTCCACGTATTTGGGTGTAAACTGGGCCTCGGCGGACACGAATGTCACATACGCAGGTATGACCCACTGCGGGGCGGCATCGAACACCAGGTGGACTTCCGTGCCAAGCGGGATCTTACCGGCCACATCTGTCGGCAGGAAGAAAGTCATGTATACATCGGTCAGATCGACCAGGGTCAGCACCCGGCCCCCGTTGCCGACCACTTCGCCCGGCTGCGCGACCCGGTACTCCACACGCCCGTCACGGGGCGATTTCAGGACGCTGTCATTTATATTTGCCTGGACACGTTCTATAGTGGCCTGAGCGGCTTTGACGGCCGACTCCCTGGAGGCGATTTGTTCACGCGCAGTCACGATAGCGGCCTGGGCGGCGTCGACCTGTGCAAGCGCGGCCTTCAGCGAAGCGGCATCGCTCAGCACCTGTGCGCGATCATTGTCCTCCTGCTGCTGCGAAGTAGCCCCCTCCAAGACCAATATGGAAGAACGATTGAAGCTCTTTTTGGCCACATCGAGCTCAGCCTCGCGCTGCGCGACTACCGCCAGGTCCGCCGCTTTTTCGCTTTCCCTCTGGGCCAGTTCGCCCCGGGCGGTCGCAACATCGTTCATCGCCTTATGCCAATCGGCCACGGCCACCCTGCGCTGGGCTTCGAGAGCGTCCGTGTCCATTACCGCCACCACTTGCCCGGTCTTGACGAAGTCGCCCTCGTCCACAAGTATCGTCTTGATGCGCCCGGCCATTTTGGCCGCAACGTCTACCTCGGTAGCTTCGAGCCGTCCGTTGCAGCTGGTTATCCAGGCATTTTTTTTCTTCCCTGCATATATATGCCAGACGGCAAAGGCCAGGATACCGGCAACGAGCGTCACCACGGTCCTGAACAACCATTTTTTCTTCTTCATGGTTTTTTTATTGCCCTTTCTTCATTCCTTTAGCGGAGTCTGGTCCGGGTTTGGGCTGTGCTCTACCTATCGCGCCGCCCCCCAGAGCGGAATATAAATTGACATTGCTGGAAAGCAGCGCTTGACGCGCCTGCACCAGCGCCTGTTCGGCAGCGTATTGGTCCCGCTGGGCATCGAGCACCTCAAGGTATGAGGCCGCTCCATTCTGGTATCGCAACCAGGCCAGCCGTACGCGCTCGTTCTCGTCCGCCAGCGTGTCCTGCTGGGCGACAACCTGTTTTGCGAGCCAGCGGCGTTCCGCCAGCGCGTCAGCGACCTCGCGGAAGGCCGTCTGGATTGTTTTTTCGTAGCCTGCTACCGCTTCATTGCGAAGAGCTTTGGACAAGGCGAGGTTGGCCCGCAGCCGTCCGCCGGTGAAAATAGGCAGTGCTATACTGGGCGTAAAACTCCAGACACGGCTGCTCCAGCCGAAAAGGTGTTTCAGCTCCGTGCTGGCGGTGCCCAGGTCCCCTGTCATAGTAATGCTCGGGAAAAAGTCGGCGCGGGCGGCCCCGATATTTGCGTTTTCCGCTTTCAACTGATGCTCGGCGGCGATCACATCCGGACGGTTAAAAAGCAGGTCTGAAGGCAGTCCCGCCGGAATCTGCCGCGCAAAATAGGGCTGGACCTGCGACAGCAATTCAACGGAGGGCGTAACCGGGGCGCCAACCAGAAGTGTCAGCGCATTTAAGTTAAGATCGCGCTGGCGCTGTAAATCGGCCAGGTCGACACGGGCTTGATTCAGGAGTGATTCCGCCTGAACGGAATCCATTTTTGGCGCAGAACCTACCTCATAGCGTCTCCTGGTAATACGATATGACTCCTGCCGGTCGGTAATCGTTTTCCGCGCGATGGCAATGCGTTCGTCCAATTCGCACTCCAACAGATAAGTATTGGCGACCTGCGCCACGAGACTGACAACGGCGGCGCGTCTGGCCTCCTCAGTGGCAAAGAATGATTCCAACGCCGCCTTTTTCAGGCTCCGTATCCGGCCCCAGAAGTCCAGCTCCCATATGCTGAGATTGAGAGTGGCCGCGTATTCGGAGATGGTCAACGGAGAGCCGGTGAACGACAGATCGGCCGGCGTCCGCGACCGGCTGTAAAGCGCGCCGGCGCTGATGCTGGGCAGCAACTCGGAGCGTTGGATGCCATATTGGGCGCGGGCCTCTTCCACTCTCTGCATCGATATCCGCAGGTCACGGTTGTTTTCAATCGCCTGGCTGATCAGCCCCTGGAGGCGCGGGTCCGTGAAGAAGTCGCGCCAGCCAAGCTGCCCGATATTTACTGGGACCTGTTTACCGGTTACTCCCGGATACGATGCGGCCGTGGGTAAAGCAGGCCTCTTGTAGGACGGTATAAATGAGCAGCCTGCCAGAATCACTGTGAGAATGCAGCATAAGATCTTGTATTTTCTCATCAGCTACCGTCCTTACCACAGGTAAAGAGCTCACGGCCGCCGGGATGCAGCCCCTATTCGTTTGTTAAAGGTTATCACCAACCGGATAAATTTCAATGGTGATGAGCGAGCGGGACACGGTAATCATCTTTACCATTGCACATGGCAGCAGGTTGATAGGATAATCCCACTTGTCAGAGCAAAAAGCGCACAATAATTTCCGTTTTAAACATGCAAAATGGCTTACTCCCTTTCAGACGAGGAGTCCTGTGAGTATTATTGTTTCCTTCTCCTTTTCTCAAAAACCAGGCCGCTGAATTCCTTGCCGCCGGGCTGATTCCCGCGGATACACATCACATAAACTCTTTTATAAAGTGCTTATGTGGACAGTATCATGGCCCGGCGGATTATGATGAGACCGGAAGGCTTTTCCATTTCAAAAACAAAAGCCTAAGCCGGAAAGGAGCTTTTTTATGGATGCGTTTGATTTTCTCCCGCAGCTTGCAAAAACGGGAAAAGACAGGAAAAAGGAGGCCAAGATCGCCGGGCAAAGGCGGGCGATGGCCAAGGCGCTCCTGGCCACGGGACGGTCATACCGTGAGGTGGCCGAGGCCCTGGATATCAGCGTGGGCAGCGTGCACAATATCATGAAAGAGTCCAGCGAGGACATAATGCGGATTCTGAAGGAAACGCAGGCGCGGCACGCCATGAAGTGCCTTTTGCTTTCCGATCATATCCTGGGCAGGATATCGGATTCCGACATAAACCATGCCTCACTAAGAGAGAAAGTCATTGTATCGGCAATACTGTCTGACAAGGCGTTGAAGTTTGAAACAATGCCAACTTTGGAGGGATCCCCGGCCAATAACGATCCGCAGGGAGGCTCAATCGAGGGCGAGACCCGGGCATAAATCGGAAGCTTGAACAGCCGGGCGCAAAAAATCTTTTAAAAACGGGAAATTAAGATTTTTCTCTTGAACACGGAACGCAAAAAGGAAGGCTGCTTCCTGATTTTATTTGCGTACTCAAAGTGATTCGAGAGGTTTTTTATATCCGGCAAGAGTAAAGCGCGCCCAGAGGGATTCGAACCCCCGACCTGCGGATTCGTAGATTGCTTTAATTCAAGCGGCTTACCTTTCATATCTTTTCAAATCCTTGTTTTTTCTAACTTTTTGCCCTCTCTGGAAATAAGATAATAGGCTATCTTTACTCATCTTTTCAGATATGCACTGCATAAAAAATGCATAGGCTTGCAGCCTGCGGATATGCTGTCTGAAAGGCCGGGGTAACTCCGGCCCTTTTTACCAGGACGGTTAATTAACCAGTCCATCAGGGTTAAGGGATTCAGGGCAAAATCTCTAAAAAATTGCTATCATAGCGCGAAGGAGGGGAAAGGAAATGAAAAAAGTCTTAATTCTGGGAGTTCTAGTCTTTCTATTTATCGTGACAGGTTGCGCCGCTACAAGTTCAGGACCTCTTCCGTTCGGAAAAGATACTTACATGATAACATCTTCTGCTTCTACATTAGGCGACTTTGGGCATCCATTAACTGTTGCTGTCAAAGAAGCAAATGCTTATTGCATCAGAAAAGGAAAAGTATTTGTACCAGAAAACACTTCGTATGTACCCATGGCTTTTGGAAGACCAGAGCATGCTCAATTGATCTTTCGCTGCGTTGACAAAAACGACGTGGAGAATCAAAGACCAAACTGGAGAAAAGAGCCTGATACGGTCATTGAGAACAGATAAGTATGCAAACGCTTAAAGACCTTCGCGGGAAAATGTGGTTTCGGGCTTTGATCGTTCTCTATTGCGCAATGTACTTGCCATATTTGCTTCTTTTAATTACAGGTTCGGTCAATTACGGCCGAAAGTATTATGATTCTGTCCAGTGGGAGGTAGGCCCATGGTCCGTGGTCAGCACCACACCTTATGGCGATCATGTTCTTGATAAAATGGCAGGCGTAAAGCCCACTACATATAAGGTTACCGACCCCACCAGTGGAATTAGTTTGAAGCTTGAAGGATATAACCCGCCTTCTCTGAATGTGATAGACGCAGCATTTGCGAAGGCAAAAATAGCCTATGATAAGGCCATTAAAGTAGCGGGCAAAGACAAAACACTGGCAACATCCTATGAGGCCATAAAAGCGGGGAAGGATATAACTGACTTGGCCTATGATGAAGCTATACAAGCGGGCGGAGTGGGCATCAATGGATACATGCTAGAAAAGATTACGATACCAAGTCATTATACTTGGGACTTCAAAATGCTCACTTTTTTTATCGTGATCTTTTCTGCCGTATATTTTTTTGTAATGGAAATATTAAAACGAGCCTTTTATTACATTGTGCTAGGTAAAGCATTTCCTGCAAAGGAATAAACTAGGTTTTGCGGGCCGGTAACTCCTAACCGTCTGCACCTGAGAAGTAGGGAGAGCCAAAGAAACGGCATGGGAAAGAAAAAAGAAACAATCTTCGATTTTGATTTGGCCGCTAAAAATCTTTGGCAGGCAATTAATAAAAAAAAGATGGAGGTTATTTTTAAAGCTGCTAAGAATACTGAACATTTTCAGGAATTAAGAATAACAATGAGGGACATTTCTCATATTATTTCAATTGGTTGTCTAGAAGGCGAGAAATCCGGGAAGCGTCCCCGTATTTTTGTGGATTTGGTCCGTTCCGAGCTTTTTGATGTGCGACGTGGGTATGGGTTTGCCTTCCTCCACGATGTCTTCAATATAAAGCTCAAGGGCCTGGATAATGTCTTTTTTGGCTTCGGCCTCACTGCCGCCCGAACCATACACGCCTGGCAAGTCAGGGATATATGCCCACCACTTGCTGTCTTCCTGGACAAGGACTATGGGATATGTCAGGCTCATTCGATTACATGATGGCATACCAAACCGGAAATATCAAATTCCGGGCGCTATACAAAAACTATACAGAGAAAAGTACCGGGCCTGGGGCAACTCAGGCCCTTTTTTATGCTATCATGAGGTCAACATTCAGGAAAATCAAAGGAGAGGGACTATGCACAAGATTTCAGAGGAAGTAAGAAAGGCGGTGGAAGAGGTAGAACGCCAACGGTCTCCAGAGCAGAAGCAGAGAGACGAGGCTTACTCAGCCGCGCTAAAGGAAGGGCCGGTTTCGATATGGGAAACCATGCCTCCGATGATCTCCACGCGCTCTATCAAGACGGCAAAGTCTCAGAAGCAAGAGCCTTAGCCACGGTTACATCGAATGCCGGGGCCTGGGGCAACTCAGTCCCTATTTGCCCTCGATGCTTTCCAGGCCGGTTAGCAAGCCCTTGAGGACGGAAAAGAAGATGACCTGTTTTGCTTTTGGCAGCTTGCGGACAAGCATTGCCATTTCAGCTATCTGAGCTTCCGTTTTCTTGTCAATTTTCCCGGTAGGCACCTTTACAAGCTCGGATAGGGGCACGTTCAATGCCTTAGCCACCTGGTAATAGGTGAGAATCCCGGCATTGCTTTTCCCGCGCTCGATGTCCGAAATGAAAGTGGGATGGAGTCCCGCTAATTCGGCAAGCTTCTCCTGAGAAATCTTTCCGGCTTTCCGCATACGCCTTAATCTTTCCCCGATTAACAATAAAAAATCGTTTGTTTTCATGAGGATAGAATAAGGAAAGCAGGGCGGGGAAATTAATAGACTATCGTCTATATAATTCCTTGAAATATAGTCATTCCTCTATGTAAAATAAGCCCGGCCTCGCCAACTTCAAGGAAATACGGGCAATGACTGGAAGAGGCCAGGCAGGGCAACTCATGCGTTTTTGTATGCTATTATGAATACGATTCGGGGGGAAAGATAATGAAAAGGGAGGGTGAAAATGAAGAAATGGTTTTTAGCTGGCTTGCTTTTATTTCTTACGGCTTGTGGGGGCGGCGGGGGAAATAGCAACAATGCGCCTGCATCCGCCTTAGTAAACGCAACCGGCACCTGGAGCGGCCAATACACTTCAACCGTATATGGTGCTCAGACCGTAACGCTTAATCTTATGCAGCAGGGCAACAGCATCACAGGGACATATGCCGCATCTACAGGGGCTGACGGGCAGATAACCGGCACGGTCAGCGGCGATACAACATATGTGAATCTATCCGTAACGGCGGGCAATTGTTCAGAAACGGGCGCGGGTACCGGCATCATTGACGATCAGGTCACTCCCAATACCATGAGTTTCAGTTACAAGGGCAGCTCAAATTGTGGCGGCACCGAAAGCGGAACCGGCAACTTAATAAGACAGCCCACTGGGGGTGGAAGCAGCGCGTCAAACAACGTGCGATAGAAGATGGCTCCGAAAGCAGGACCAGCAATTTAATAAATCAAACAATCTTAATGCGATTGCACCCTTTGCATGCAGAAATGAGGGTACGGGAATGAAAAAGAAATGGATTCTTATGCTTGCCTTGATACTGGCCCCGTTCGTATTATCTGCATGTCATAAAACAGAAAACAAGGCCATAGGGCGCTATAAATTGTGGCGAGAGGGTGACAATACATGGCTATTCGATACTGCGACCGGTAAGACATGCGTTGAGTTTGCCCCCAGTGCTTTTTGGAATTCTCCTAAAGGCACCACCGAAGGATGTGCGGAGTTGGGATGGATAGCAGGTTCCGCAGCCAACATGAATAGTGATTTCAAGCCGGTGAAGGATGGCGGCCGCTAAGAAGTAAAAACTAGCCCAAAAACGGCGCGGGAAGAGGATTGTAAAAGAAGGCAATGAAAAAGAAAGGATTTGTTCCTGCCTACCGACTAGGATTAAAAAATTGTCTGACCCCCTCAGAAGATGTTATGCAAAAATGGCTATGGCTGCGAGCCGTTGAATGGTGCGGCTTTCCGTTCTTTGTTACACAACCCATAGTTCCAGTTTTATTTATTTTTTTCCCCGTTCTGAAAGTTTTGATCGGATTATATCTTGTTGGCTTTTTATGGACATTCGTGCGGTATTCTTTTGTTAATGTGTTTCTCGCCAATAATGCCAGTATTTTTGTCGCAAGACTAAAATGGCCGGCATGTATTGGCAGTTTTATTTATCTCGTTGTCCATAAGCAGTGGTTTCCAGCGCTCTTGTCTTTGCTCTGGCCGTTTCTTGCTGGTTTAATCATCATTCCTGGCAAGGTCGGCATAATCGAATTATCTTTTGCTAGGAAAATTGGTTATGTCGAAGAGGAATGAAACTCATTGCTGGCCTTCTCAGATTGTCAGTGCAGAATCTTAAGTTTGCTCGTTTTATGGAAAACGCCGTTTGTTGCCCGGGAGGGCTTGTTCCGTTTGTTCGTTCTGTTCGTTTGTTAAGGCTTTGGAAGTTGTGGGATTTAGCCCGGAAGTGATCATTTTCCTTCCTCTCAATGCGGCGGCCTCCCTGCCGGTCGGCCGCCTGACCCTCCCCGCCTGCCTAACATCTGTGATACCTTTCCTTGGCGGTCGCTTTTTATGGCCCGTATCGCCGTCGCGCCCTGAAATCTGACAAATTCACAAAGATAACAAAGTTATCGAATCGGACATTTTCACAAAGAAACAAACTCCGTTATTGTCTCTACCAAAACCCTTCAAAAAGAATCTTCCGCGGCAGACCACCTCTGCCCAGTGGAAAACCATCGGGAAAACCCCATGGAAAACCGTGGCCGGTTGCCCCCTCCGCTATTATTCAGTAGGGATTACTATGCAGGAAATCCGTCTCGATCATAAAAGGGCTCCAGGCATGGAAGAACTTGCGTTTGCGAATTTTTGTCATGGCGCTACCGGGAGTTTGACTTTTTTGCGCAAACGATTTATTTTATGTTTAGGATTAAGTTGTAGTCGGCTTCCCGATGAGTGGGAGCAAAAAATGAGGCCAAGGATCTGGCAGAATAGCCGTCCTTGGTTTTTTATTTCTTGGGCGGCCCTGGAAAGGATAAAGCCCAAGATGAAAAAAAGAATCTTCTCGGACCCTTCGATTGTCGCATTCTTCGAAGCCTCAAAAAAACCCTTTCGGATAATTCCTCAACGCGCCTCTAATGGGCAAGTCGAATTTTTGGTTGAGGGCGAGGGCATAGATCAGGCGCTGGATGAATTGTACAGCAATAGACAAGTTGGAGTGCTTGATTTTATAAAATCACTGAAAGGACTTAGGTCGAGTATTTTTGCTTTAAAAGGTGGCCGGAATGGATAAGCAAGCCATCCTTGACCATCTCGATATTCGGGCCTTCTATGAAAAAGAGTTATCTTCTCTTAAGAAAAAAGGAAAAGATTTTTTTGCCCTTTGCCCCTTCCATGACGAAAAAGACCCTTCCTTTAAAGTGGACCTTGAGACAGGGGCCTTTCATTGTTTCGGCTGTGATAAGAAAGGCAGCATCTTTGATTTCTTTATGGCTCGGCATGAAGTGGATTTCCCGACAGCTAAACAAGCCCTTGCGGAACGTGCGGGGATTGCTTCAACCCCAAAAAAAAGAATCAAGGACACCTATGACTATACAGACGCGGCCGGAAACCTTCTGTTTCAGACTGTCCGCTTTGAACCAAAAGACTTCCAGCAGCGGCGGCCCGATGGCAAGGGCGGCTGGATATATAACATTCAAGATGTCCGGCTTGTACCTTTCAATCTGCCGACTATTATCAGAGCCGAAACCGTTTATATAGTTGAGGGAGAAAAAGACGCTTTAGCCCTGAAAGCATGGGGCTTGACCGCAACCTGTAACCCGATGGGAGCATTGAAGTGGAAGCCCGAATACAATGAGTATTTCAGGGGCAAACGGGTTATCATCCTTGCCGATAATGATGAGCCGGGCCGGAAACACGCGCACCAAGTAGCTCAAGGGCTTACAGGGATAGCTGAATCAGAAAAACTTATTGAACTCCCCGGCCTGCCGGACAAGGGCGACGTTTCGGACTGGATAGCCCAGGGCGGTGCTAAAGAAGCCCTGCTAAATATAATCAATCAGGCCCCGGAATACGATCTGTCCAATTGTCCAGCTATATATATAAGACAAATTGGACAGTTGGACAATTCAATACCAGAGCCGATTTCCTTCCTCAAAAAAGGCTCAGACCTACAGGCCCTTGAATGCCGGGTTGAATGGGCAATTAATAAACTTCTGCCGCGCCAGTCCATAACCCTGTTACATGGACGGGGCGGCATAGGAAAGACCTGGCTTGCCCTGATTATGGGCAATGCAATTTCCAAGGGATTACCTTTCGCGGAGATTCAGACCAATCAAATGCCCGTTATCTTCATGGATTTTGAAAACTCGCTGCCCGTCCTTGTGGAAAGAGTAAAAAAGGCGGGCTGTGAAGATGTTCTTTTCTGGCATAACTCAAATGAGACCATGAAGCCGCCAAAACTGGATAGTAAAGAGTGGACGGCATACGCGTCCCTACCCGCCGGAGGGCTACTTATATTCGATACTCTCCGGGCCGCCCAGGGCCAGGATGAAAACGACTCTCAGCACATGGCTTTTATAATGGGACGGCTGAAAGACTTAAGGGACAAGGGTTATACAATCCTTTTGCTTCACCATACCCCAAAAGGCAATGATCGGACTTATAAAGGCTCAACTGCGATTCTCGATCTTGCCGATCATGTTCTAAGCCTTCACCGGGTAAAGAAAACAAATCCCGATGAGATCATAGAGGATGAGGACGACCCGGATTGCAATTACCGGCTTGGAACGAAAGACAAGACCCGGTATGAGCCTTTCCATATTTTTCTAACCTTCGACCCGGAGAGGGGCTTTACGGTAGCCAAAGACCCCGATATTAACGACATCGAGGCCATTCATGAGTTCTTATCCGGCAAGGGCAGGTTGAACCAGTCTCAGGCTTTTGAGCTTGCCAAAAAAGAACTGGACATAAAGAGCAAGGGGCTTTTCCTCAAGCTCATGCGCAAGGGAGAGGACAAATATTGGACGGTAGAAAAAGAGGGCCGGGCTCATTTCTATCAAGCTGTCCAACTGTCCTATATAGATACTCCGGACAATAGGACAATAGAAAAAAACCTGTCCGAAACGAAAAAGACAGACGGGCCGCCCGATAGCCCACAAACTCTTGATAGTAGCCAATTGTCCAATTGTCCGAACCCTTCCGGGACAGTTCGGACAGATGAGGAAATAACTGTCCATGAGGTGATTGAATGAGGTGCCTTGTGCTGGACAGTTTCAAGGCTCGGACAGATACCGGGGAAATGGAAATTAAACCCGGACAGATCGTCTCTCTCCCGAAAGAGGCTGCCATCAGGCTTTTGAATGAGAGCAAGGTTGAACCCATCCAGAGGACAGCCATAAAGGTCTATTCCCGTATCCTTGACGCCTGCCTTTGGGTTGTCCAGGACGAGGCGGACCGGGAAGCCCTGCAAGCCTCAGAGGGCATAAGCAGCGCTGTCTATACCGTGGACGAAGTACACAGGCTCTATGAGAAAAAGGCCGGTCCTACTATCCTCCGGCGCGTCCACGAGGTCAAACAACTATTCCCCGGCTCGATAATCCGGGAAGTCAAAAAGGAGACCGCCTAATATGTCAGATTCCGTCAATTACCGTCAGACTGAGTTGACCGCGAAGCAGCTAAAGGCAATCCCGGCCATTCTTGCGGCCCGTACTGTAACCGATGGCTGCCGGGCGGCCAAGATTTCGCGGGAGACCTTCTATGCCTGGCTCCAGGAACCGGCCTTTAAAGCTGAATACATGCGCCAGACCGGGGCCATGATAGATACCGCTCGGGAGAGCCTTAGGAGCATTGCAGGGCAGGCCGTGGAGGTCTTACGGAAGCTCCTGTCTTCCGATCAGGATAGCGTTCGGCTAAGGGCGGCCCAGTCGATAATCGAGGCCACCTTGAACTTGAAGCGGGACCAGGCCGTTTCCGGGACCTTAGTAATCCAGGTCAAGGGCCAAGAAAAGAAAGCTAACCAATGAACGAGCTTGAACGCAAAATATCCAAGCAAGACTCCATATGCAGGGATGCGAAATATGCCGGGATATGTCTGGACATTGCCGGTCATTTTTTTTCGGATTTGAAAATCAGAAATCAAATTTCCGGATGGGCAATCCGAGAGGGTGACGGTATGCCATTGCATAGGAGCATGAATGGCTATCTGGAAACGGCACGAGCATAAGGCAGCGGCCCTGTGAAGATCGAGAGAGACGACATATCGCCGGAAGCTTACCAGGCAATAGCATCCGCGGTTCTGGAAATGCTCAAGCCCATGATCTCCGGCAGCGGAAAGAGCGCCGGTGAAGACACCGTTTTCGATAAGAGGGGTCTTGCCGCGTATCTCCACGTTTCGGAAAGCACGATCAACAAGCTTGTCATGAATAAGCAGATACCGCATTTTAAGATACAAGCCGGGCAATCGGGAGGGGTACGTTTCCGGCAGCGGGACATAGACAAGTGGATGCAGCGGCATACTGTCCCGGAAGTAACCCCATGTACCGGCAAAATAAGCCATGCCCGCCCTGCGGATTATTTATCAAATGACCGCCGAAATAATCCCTTTTAAATCAAATAGATAATAGCCACTATGCTCTAAACTATGCACCTTGATAAATATCTCTTTACTTAAACATTGTTTAACTATAAGATAGAACACATGAAACAATGGACGCCGGAAGAAATCAAGGCATTCAGGCAGAGGCTAAATCTTTATCAAAAGGATTTGGCCGCATTGTTACGGGTAACTGAGCAATACGTTTGCAATCTTGAAAAGGGGGTGAGATCACCGAGTAATACTATGAGGGCCTTACTTGACTGCCTGGAAGGGCAGCACACGGAAAAGAAAACGGGAAAGAAAGGAGAGTGAAAGGAAGCATGGCGAAGCACAAGGGCATCTATAAGCAGCGCGGCTCAGACTTTTACTGGATACGTTACGCCGGGCCGGACGGCAAGATTATTAGAGAGTCCACAAGGACCGCCAATTTCAAAGAAGCACAGGCAAAGCTAGAAAATCAGCGGAAGGCTATCCGGGACGGCAAGGAGCCTGAGCCTATCAAGAAAATCCCCAATTACACCTTTTCACAGCTTGCCGGAGAGTACATGAAATGGTGTGAACGGCAGCGGGGATTCAGGGCAAAAAGAAGCTGCATACTTCAATTAACGGAAGCTTTCGGCATTCTGCAATTAAGGCAGATCAATACCAAGCTCCTTGAGCAATTCCAGAGCGACCGGATAAACAAGGGGAATAAGCCCGCCACGGTAAACCGCCTTATTGCCACGATCAAACACTGTATCCATAAGGGCTATCAATGGGAAATGTGCGGAGAGGAAACCTTGAAGCGCGTCCGCCAGGTAAGGCTACTGGAAGAAAATAACAGGCGCTTACGGTATTTATCGAAAGAGGAATGCCGGGCGCTTCTTGAAAACTGTCCCGGACACCTTAAGACAATCGTTACCTTTGCCCTGAATACCGGATGCCGGAAAGGGGAAATCCTCTCTCTTAAATGGGAGAATGTAGACCTCAAGCACGGTTTTATCAGGCTGGACAGGACAAAAAACGGGGAGCGCCGGGACATTCCTATAAGCGATACCCTCAAAGCCGCGCTACAAGGCCTTACAAGGCGGCTGGACGTTTCCTATGTCTTCCATGACCCGAACACCGGAAACCCTTACCAGGACGTAAAGAGAAGCTTTCAGACGGCTTGCCGGAGGGCCGGAATAGCGGACTTTCATTTCCACGATCTCCGGCATACATTTGCGTCTCATCTTGTTATGGCCGGGGTAGACATAACCACGGTCTCAAAGCTCCTTGGACACAAGAGCCTGACCATGACTTTAAGGTACGCACATCTAGCGCCGAATCATTTACAGAATGCCGTGAATATGCTGAATATCACCGGGGAAGAAAAGCGGACTGCATATTTACTGCATAGCGCGGCAGCTAATTAATTTGACAATGAAAGGTAAGCCCTTGAAAAATAAAGCGCGCCCAGAGGGATTCGAACCCCCGACCTGCGGATTCGTAGTCCGACGCTCTATCCAGCTGAGCTATGGGCGCATCCGGTACGGATTTTCTGATGAATGCTGCCTTGCGGAAACCTGCGCTGCACGGCAGGCCTGCATGCCCAATTATTTTAATCTCAAAACCGGAAGTTGTCAATTTATAAAATATTTTTTACAATAGTTCCTTTACAGAGCGGCGCAGGTGTGTTATTATTCCTACTTAAAGAGGAATATAATTAGAAAAGGAGCCCCTGGAAAAGGGCAAGGAGTGAAAAATGGCATTCAGCAAAGATCAGAAAAAAAGCATCATTGATAACTACAAAATCCATGAGAAGGACACGGGCTCGGCTGAAGTGCAGATAGCCCTTTTAAGCGAAAGAATAGGCTATCTCACCGAGCATTTCAAGACCCACACCAAGGATCATCATTCCAGAAGGGGCCTTCTTAAGCTTGTCGGCAAGCGCAGGAAGCTCCTTGATTATCTGAAATCCCACAACAAGCCCGGCTACGAAAAAGTCATCGAGGGCTTGGGCATCCGGAAATAAAGAGATAAAAATGAATATATTTGAAACCGGTATCGGTAACAGTAAACTTATTGTCGAAACAGGAGAGTTCGCAAAACAGTCAGACGGCGCTGCCCTTGTAAGGATCGGGGACACGGTCGTGCTGGCCACTGTCGTAGCTCAAAAGACGGCGAGAGAGGGGCTCGATTTTTTCCCCCTTACCATAGATTATCAGGAGAAGGCGTATGCCGCGGGCAAGATCCCCGGCGGGTTTTTCAAAAGGGAAGGCAGGCCGTCCGAGAAGGAAGTCCTGACCTCAAGGCTCATAGACAGGCCGATCAGACCGTTGTTCCCCGAAGGATTTTTCTCCGAGACGCAGGGTATCGCAACCCTTCTTTCCTTCGGAGAGGAAAATGTATCTGATGTGCTTGGCATAATAGGAATGTCCTGTGCGCTCATGCTTTCTGACATACCGTTTGGCGGCCCGGTGGGCGCTGTGCGGGTTGGTTATCTGGATGGCAAGATCATTGTGAACCCGGCCCTGTCAGAAATTGAAGCCCTTGAGCTTAGCCTTACAGTGGCGGGCACGGAGGACTTTATCGTCATGGTCGAGGGGGGCGCTTCCCAGGTGTCCGAGGCGCTGCTTCTGGAGGCGATCGAGACGGCGCATGCCGAGATAAAGAAGCTCTGCCGTTTCCAGAAGGAGATGCGCGAAAAGGCGGGCAAGCCCAAGCGCGCGGTTACTCCTCCGGTGATAGACGAAGACTTGAGGAAAGCCGTGTGGGAGATGTGCGAGCAGAAGGTGAAGGAGTGCATTGCGATTCCTGACAAGCTCAAAAGGCAGGCCGCCCTTGATGTTGTGAGGGCCGATGTTGTCGAAAAGCTCAATCAGCCTGCGGACGGAGCCGATCAGCCAGCAGTTGACAGAAGCAAGGACATTGCCAAGGCTTTCCTGGATATGGAGAAAAAGATCGTGCGCGGCATGATCGTGAATACCGGCGTCAGGGCCGACGGCAGAAGGCCTGATGAGATAAGACCAATATATGGCAAAGTAGGGTTTTTGCCCAGGGCCCACGGCTCTGCTCTTTTTGTGCGCGGAGAGACCCAGGCGCTTTGCGTGGCTACCCTTGGGACGGGCGAGGATGAGCAGAAGATCGACGCCCTTGAAGGGGAAAGCTATAAAAGATTCATGCTGCACTACAACTTCCCGCCTTTCAGCGTGGGCGAAGTAAAATTCCTGCGCGGACCGGGCAGAAGGGAGATAGGCCACGGCGCTCTTGCTGAAAGGGCGGTCAAGCCGATGATCCCCGGGAAAGAGGAATTCCCGTATACGATAAGGGTTGTCTCCGATATACTTGAATCAAACGGTTCTTCTTCCATGGCAACAGTTTGCGCCTCCGTGCTGGCCCTTATGGACGCCGGGGTGCCGGTAAAGTCGCCTGTCGCGGGCATAGCCATGGGCCTCGTGCTCGAGGACGACAAGGTAGTCGTGTTGAGCGATATTCTGGGGCTTGAGGACCATCTTGGCGACATGGATTTCAAGGTGACCGGAACCGACAAAGGCGTCACCGCATTCCAGATGGATGTAAAAAAGGCCGGCATAAACAGGGCCATCCTGGAGCAGGCGCTTGAAAGGGCCAGGCTGGGCAGGCTGCATATTCTTGGCAAGATGAAAGAGGTGCTGGAAGCCCCCAGGCAGAACCTGGCGCCTTATGCGCCGCGCATCTACGTTATGCACATAAGGCCTGAAAAGATCCGTGAAGTAATAGGCACCGGAGGCAAGGTGATCCGCGGCATTGTCGAGGAAACGGGCGTCAAGATAGACATAGACGACACCGGGCTGGTCAATATAGCCTCAAGCGATGAGGAATCGGCGATGAAGGCCAAGGCGATAATAGAGGGCATAGTGGCCGAGGCGGAGCTTGGAAAGGTCTATAAGGGTACGGTCGTGCGTATAGCCGAGTTCGGCGCTTTTATTGAGATACTGCCTGGAGTCGACGGGCTTTTGCACATCTCCCAGATATCGCACAAAAGGGTTGCGAAGGTCACGGACGTGCTGAAAGAAGGTGACGAGCTGGACGTAAAGGTGATAGAAATAGACGATCGGGGCCGCGTCAGACTCTCCAGGAAGGAACTTCTGGAGCCCGGCGAGTAAAAAAGCAAAGACAAGAACATAGTGCATCTTAGACTTTTTTTCATCAAAAGCTAAAGATATAAAAAAATTAAAATCTGAAGACCCCGGTCGGAAGGGGAGGCCCATTGTTCAGGAAAGAGCTTCTCGAAAACGGGATAACGGTGGTGATGGAGCGGCTCTCAGGGGTCCGCTCTTTTACTGCAGGCATCTGGGTTAAAGTAGGCTCCAGAAATGAGCCTGGCGCGAAGAACGGCATATCCCATTTCCTGGAGCATATGTTCTTCAAGGGTACGGCAAAACGCAGCGCCCGGGACATAGCCCTTGAAATAGATAACATTGGCGGGGATCTTAACGCCTTTACCTCCAAGGAAAACACCGCTTTTTATGTCAAGGTCCTGGATCTGCACATGGAGAAGGGCCTCGATATCCTCTCCGACATATTCTGCCACTCCACCTTGCTGGATGAAGACATCGAGAAGGAGCGCGGCGTAATAAAGGAAGAGATAAAGATGGTCGAGGACACCCCGGACGACCTTGTTCACGACCTGTTCAGCACCGACATATGGGGAAAGACGGGGATAGGCCAGCCGGTCCTTGGGACCAGGGATACCCTGAAGGGCATAGGCAGGAGCGACCTCACCAACCACGTCAGGCGGTTTTACGGCACCCGGGACACAATAGTGGCTTGCGCGGGGAGTTTCGAGCCTCAAAAGCTCCTTGACGTACTTAACGAAAAACTGGGCTCATTAAGGAGGGGTTCTGAGCCCTGCCATACCGCCGCGCCGGCTTTTGGCAGCGGGGCAAGGGTCTACAGGAAAAACCTCTCTGAGGTGCACATATGCCTTGGCATCGAGGGGCTCCCACAGTCCTACCCCGGACGCTATGAGTATTACATATTGAACACCATACTCGGAGCGGGCATAAGCTCCAGGCTCTTCCAGGACATAAGGGAAAAACGCGGGCTCGTCTACACGATCTATTCATTCGCCTCTTCTTACATGGACACGGGTATATTCGGGGTTTACGCGGGGACCGGAAAAAAGAAGGCGGAAGATGTGGTCTCTCTGGTCCACGAGCATTTCAGCGCCCTTCCGGATACGCTCGAACAGGCGGAGCTGGACAGGGCGAAAGAGCAGCTTAAGGGCAATCTGATACTGGGTCTTGAATCCACATCCACCCGCATGCAAAACATTGCCAAGCAGGAGATATATTTTGGCAGGCATTTCACGCCGCAGGAGATAATAGAGCAGATAGATGCCGTCACTCTCCCAAAATTGAGGGAAGCCGCCCAAATGATCATCAAGGGGAAAAGCCCCGTGCTTACCGTGCTTGGGCCAATTGAAGGGCAGCCTTTTGGAGAAGCGCTGCCGCCTCTTTGATCTCCGTTTCCGTATTCTCCCTTCCCAGGGTTATCCGGACCGAAGAAAACGCCTCATCGTCGCTTGCCCCCATGGCCTTAAGCACAGAGGAGGGCGATCTTTTCCCTTCATGGCAGGCGGAACCGGCGGAGATGGCAACGTTGTCTTTAAGGGCTTCCACCAGCAAACTCCCATCCACTCCAGGGAAGGAGACATTCAGTGTGTTTGGAAGCCTTCCGGCGTTTCCTCCATTTACTTTCAGCCCTGGGAACGCCTGGGCCAGGAGCCCGCGGAGCATGCCTCTCAAACCCTCAAGCTTCTCCATCCGGACGGGCAGTTCCTTTCCGGCTAGCTCACAGGCCTTGCCCAGGCCCGCAATGTAAGGCGTGTTTTCCGTGCCTGGCCGCATCCCTTTTTCGTGCCCGGCCCCGAACATCAGGATGTTTTCGAGCGGTACCCCTCTTTTAATATAAAGCGCGCCTATCCCTTTCGGACCGTAAAATTTATGGGCCGCAATGGAAAGCATGTCCACCCCCAAAACCCCGGCATCTACCGGGATCTTTCCAACCGACTGCGCCGCATCGGCATGGAAAAGAATTTTTTGCTTTTTATTTTTCTCCCGGCAGATGTTCACGGCCTCCCGGATGGGCTGAATGACGCCTGTTTCATTATTTGCGTGCATTATGGTCACAAGCACGGTGTCCGGCCTTATCGCCTTTTCTAGAGCCGCAAGGCTGACCACACCGTCTCCGTCCACTGGCAGCAGGGTTATCTCAAACCCCCTGCCCTGAAGGACTTTTAACGGCTGAAGGACGGCCGGGTGCTCCGTCTGCTGGCTGATTATGTGTCCTTTCCCGGCAGAAGGACCGTCAGCCATGGCGGCCGCTCCACCCCAGGCCGCAATAGCGGCCGCTCCAAATATCGCGATATTGTTCGCTTCGGTCGCCCCGGAGGTGAAGTATATCTCTCCGGGCTCTTCTGCTCCTATGAGGTCAGCCACGCTTTTCCTTGCCTGCTCGATCTGGGCCTTCGCCTGCCGCCCGAATATGTGGCCGCTAGAGGGGTTGCCGTAAAATTCGTCAAGTGCCCGGCAGATCACCTCCGAAACCTCGGGGGCCGGTCTTGTGCTTGCATTGTTGTCAAGGTAGATCATAGGTCAATTATAACCCACCCTGGCCTTACGCGCTGGCAGAAGGCCGCGCCCAGTGGCTTTTCTTGTTTTTTCACCGCTTGCTCCGGAAAAAATCTATCAGTCCCTTTCTAGCATATTTAAAGAATATTTTTGAATTTTCGTACGAGAATGTTTAAAAATTCTGAAAATATCTTTTATAATATTCTGATGGCTATTGAATTTATTTATGTTTTCATTGGCTCATTGAAAATGAAAGCGGCCGGTTGTTAAAATGACAGACTCTAGAAATTTACCGGTTTAAAAAGTAAAACACGGTCCCAAGGAGAAAGTCCGGATGTCTGAAACCGTTGAAAAAAATATTAAAGCTGAGAATGCCGAGAAACTGAAAGGCATCTGTGATCTGCATGGAAAGGAAAAAGGAAGCGTTATAACCATCCTTCAGGAGCTACAGGAGCATTTCGGGTATGTGCCTGAGGAGGCGGTCAACTTCATAGCGGACAGGCTGGAGATACCCAAAAGCCATTTTTACGGGGTGGCCACCTTCTATTCGCAGTTCCATTTCAAACCAAGGGGCAAAAACATAATAACGGCGTGCTGTGGCACCGCCTGCCACGTAAAAGGCTCCGAGAGGCTGATAAACATCCTGGGCAGGGAGCTTGGCATTCCTGAAGGGCAGGAGACCTCGGAAGACATGAACTTCACCCTTGAAAGGGTGAACTGTGTGGGGGCTTGCTCCATAGCGCCTGTGATTATCATAAACAAGGAAGTCCACGGTAAGATGAGCACGGAAGGCATAACGAAAGCGGTAAGAAAACTTAAAGGCGGCACCGATGGGAAGTAACGGCAGAGAAGTAGAGATAAAGGTATGCATGGGCACAGGCGGCATCGCCGCGGGCGGCGCGGGAGTCTTGGGTGCGTTCGAGGAACTGCTCGCAAGGGCGGACATACAGGCCAGAATAGAGAGAAACTGCTCAAGGCATAAGGTGGGCTGCAGGGGTTTTTGCGCCAGGGATGTCCTGGTGGATGTAATAATCGACGGCAAGAGGACTACCTACCAGTTCATAAAACCCGAGATGGTCCAGAGGATCGTTGAGGAGCATATTATAGAGGGCTCATCCATTCCGGAATGGCAGGTCCAGGACGATTACCGCGCCTTTCATGACAGGCAGGTCAAGGTGGTGCTCTCCGATTGCGGGGAGATAGACCCGGAAGACATAGAGGCTTACATCGAGGGTGGCGGCTACGGGGCAGTCAAAAAGGCTCTCACGGGCATGTCCCCGGAGGAAGTCATAGACATTGTGAAAAGGTCCGGCCTTAGGGGCAGAGGCGGGGCTGGCTTCCCCACCGGCGTGAAGTGGGAAGCGGCCAGAAAACAGCCCCCCGGGCTCAAGTATATAATCTGTAATGCCGATGAGGGGGACCCGGGCGCGTTCATGGACCGTTCGGTCATCGAGGGGAACCCGCATTGCGCGCTGGAAGGAATGATCGTGGCCGCCTATGCCGTTGGGGCCACGGAAGGCTATGTCTATATCAGAGCAGAGTATCCGCTTGCGGTCGAAAGGCTTAAAGGGGCCATTGCGCAGGCAAGGGAAAAAGGTTTGCTTGGTAAAAATATTCTCGGCTCCGGCCTGGATTTTGATATAAAAGTAAAGCTCGGCGCGGGTGCCTTTGTCTGCGGCGAGGAAACGGCGCTCATAGCCTCCATAGAGGGTGAGCGCGGAATGCCAAGGGCAAAGCCCCCGTTTCCGGTGGTGAGCGGCCTTTGGGGCAAACCCACCGTCATAAACAATGTGGAGACCCTGGCCAATATCCCCTACATCATAAGGCGGGGAGCGGACTGGTTTGCCTCACTGGGAACCGAAAAATCGAAAGGCACAAAGGTTTTCGCCCTGACCGGCAAGGTCAGGAACACCGGCCTTATAGAGATTCCCATGGGCATGAGCATGAGGGACATCGTGTTTTCAATAGGGGGCGGCATAGAAGGGGGCAGAAAGTTCAAAGCGGTGCAGATGGGCGGCCCCTCAGGCGGATGCATCCCGGAGCAGCACCTGGACGTGAAAGTGGATTATGAAAACCTCATGCAGCTTGGCGCCATAGTCGGCTCCGGCGGCATGATCGTTCTGGACGAAGACGACTGTATGGTAAATGTGGCAAAGTACTTTCTCAACTTTACGCAGATGGAGTCCTGCGGGAAGTGCGTGCCGTGCCGGATAGGCACAAAAAGGCTCTATGAGGTGCTGGACCGCATCACCAACGGGGAGGGCAGGGAAAGTGATCTGGACCTGCTGGACGAGCTCTCAAAAGATATAAAGCTTGGCTCCCTCTGCGGTCTTGGGCAGACGGCGCCAAACCCCGTGCTGAGCACTTTACGGTATTTCAGGCACGAGTACGAGGCGCACATACTGGATAAAAAATGTCCCGCCAAGGCGTGCAAGGCGCTGATCACATACCACATCCTGGAGTCGGCCTGCAAAGGCTGCGGCGCGTGCATGAGGGTTTGCCCGGCTGGTTCCATCAGCGGCCGCAAGAAGTCTCCCCACATGATAAATAAGGAGCTTTGCATAAAATGCGGTAGCTGTTTTGATGTCTGCAAGTTCAAGGCCGTTTTGAAGGAGTGAGCACACGGCGCTTTTTCTTTCTTTGTTGTTTTTTGCCTTTCTTAAGCTTCGGCTTTTTTGGGAAATTAAAATAAAATAAAAAACGCTTTCGCAAGGAGGGACTGAAAGAGATGGCGACAAGGAAGGCTGTAAAAACCAAGAGACCTGCCGCGCTTGATCCCACTAAAAACCCGGACTGGAAGATCGCTCAGGAGGCGGAAAAGACCATGAAAACGGTCTACCAGCTTGCCGAGGAACTGGGGCTGGACAAGGAAGAGCTTTTGCCCCACGGCCATTATGTTGCCAAGCTCGACTTCAATAAGATCACCCAAAGGCTTTCAAAGGCCCCGGACGCCAAGTATATAGACGTGACCGCCATAACACCGACCCCGCTTGGTGAGGGCAAATCCACGACCACCATGGGTCTTACCCAGGGAATGGGCAGGAGAGGCAAGAAGGTCATCGCGGCGATAAGGCAGCCTTCCGGCGGGCCCACCATGAACATAAAGGGTTCTGCGGCGGGCGGCGGGCTTTCCCAGTGCGTGCCGCTTACTCCTTTTTCCCTTGGGCTTACCGGCGATATAAACGCCATAATGAACGCTCACAACCTGGCGATGGTTGCCCTGACCTCCCGCATGCAGCATGAGTTCAACTATGACGATCAGCAGCTTGCGAAAAGGAGCCTGAAGAGGCTCAACATAGACCCCAGGAACGTCGAGATGAAGTGGATCATAGACTTTTGCGCCCAGTCCCTGAGGGACATAATAATAGGCATCGGCGGAAAGCAGGACGGCTTCATGATGAACTCCGGCTTCGCCATCGCGGTCTCGTCCGAGGTCATGGCCATTCTTGCGGTGGCCAAGGACCTGAAGGACATGCGCGAGCGCATAGGCAAGATAGTTGTGGCCTATGACAAAAAGGGCACCCCCGTAACCACCGAGGACCTCGAAGTGGCCGGCGCCATGACCGCATGGATGGTAGAGGCCCTGAACCCCAACCTTATGCAGACCATAGAGGGGCAGCCGGTGCTGGTGCACGCGGGGCCCTTTGCCAACATTGCCATAGGGCAGTCTTCCATCATCGCAGACAGGGTGGGCCTTAAGCTTGCCGATTACCACATAACGGAAAGCGGTTTCGGCGCGGACATAGGCTTTGAGAAGTTCTGGAACCTGAAATGCAGATTCTCCGGCCTGAAGCCCCACGCAGCCGTTATTGTGGCCACCATAAGGGCGCTCAAGTGCCATGGCGGCGCGCCCATACCGGTGCCGGGAAAACCCGTCCCGGCCGAGTACGGCAAAGAGAACGTGGGCTGGGTAGAGGCTGGCACTGTGAACCTTATACACCATATAAACACCGTAAAAAAAGCGGGTATAAACCCGGTGGTCTGCATAAACGCCTTCTATTCCGATACGCCCAACGAGATAAAGGCGGTAATGAGACTGGCCGAGTCTGCCGGGGCGCGCGTTGCGGTCTCAAAACACTGGCAGTATGGCGGCGATGGAGCGCTTGAGCTGGCCGACGCCGTTATGGATGCCTGCAACGAGCCCAATAATTTCAAGCTCCTGTACAAGCTTGAGACCCCGCTCAGGGAGCGCATTGATCTTATAGCTAAAGAGGTTTACGGCGCCGACGGCGTGGACTATACGGCGGAAGCCCTCAACAAGGCAAAGCGCATCGAGGGGGACCCCAAACTCTCCAAGCTTGCCACGTGCATGGTGAAGACACATCTTTCCCTTACGGACAACCCCAATCTCAAGGGCGTGCCCAAAGGGTGGAGACTGCTTATAAGGGACATACTTACTTACGGAGGCGCGGGCTTCGTGGTCCCGGTGGCGGGGGCGATAAAGCTCATGCCGGGGACAAGCTCCGATCCTGCCTACAGGCGTGTGGATGTGGACGTTAAAACCAGCAGGGTGACGGGTCTGTTCTAACAGGTAGCAAATTTTTCTGCAAGTAAACAAAAAAAGGGGGCTTTGAAAAAAGCCCCCTTTTTTGGGTTTTTCTTGAAATTAGTCTTTGCCCCTTTTTGTATGAGATTTCGCATGTGTGCCTGAGTGGCTTTGCATCTGCCGCATTTTTACTGCAAGCTCCCTCAAGGCATCGGCAAGAGAGAGCTCTTTTTCCATCATGATGGTTTTCACGAAGGCCGCTTTCGCAAGCTCATTGATTATCCCCTCATGATGCTTGTCTCTGAGGCAAACGTTTTGCCCCGTCTCCATCTGCATGATTATGCAGCCCTCTATCTGGTCCGGGGTATATTTTTTTGCGATCTCCCGTATGGTTTTTAGATCGGCCATGGTCCTTTTTTAGTGTTTAGACCGCGACTACTTCCTTGATCCCCTGGACTTTATCCTTTATTTTCTTTTCTATGCCCATCTTGAGCGTCATGATGGACATGGGGCAATGGCCGCAGGCCCCTAAAAGTCTGAGCTTCACTATTCCGTCATCTGTAACCTCAACGAGCTCCGCGTCCCCGCCATCGGCCTTCAAGAGCGGCCTTATCTCCTCTATTACTTCTTTGACTTTGTCATGCAACGTGCCGTTTCCCTGTAGCATTGGATCGCTACCTCCTTTCGTTTTATTATACAATGTATCATTAACAGGAGCGAACCGCCCTGATATGGATCATAATCCATTATGGCTGGCGCATCCGGGAGTTTGTTTTCTTCGAAGCAAGAGGCCTTGCGTTCCCTTTTTTTAATCTGATTTCTTTTTTGAAAAATTCATGTTATTGTAAAAAAGCCTTTTTTATTTGTCTTTTATCCTGTCAGGAGGAAACCATATTCCATGAGGTCTTTCAGTAAATCAAAGGCGCTTTTTAAAAAGGCCGTTAAACTTATGCCAGGCGGGGTCAACAGCCCCGTGCGTGCGTTCAAGGCCGTGGGCGGAAACCCGCTTTTCATCTCCCGGGCAAAGGGTTCTAAAATATATGACGTCGACGGGAACGAATACATAGATTACGTGCTTTCATGGGGGCCGATGATCGTTGGGCACGCGCACCCGGCGGTCGTGGGCGCTCTGAGAAAGGCTATTGAGAAAGGCACCAGTTTTGGCGCGCCTACCGCACTGGAAGTAGAGCTGGCCGGGATGGTCATTAAGGCTTATCCTTCGATGCAAAAAGTGAGGATGGTCAATTCCGGCACCGAGGCCACCATGAGCGCGATAAGGGCTGCCCGCGGTTTCACCGGCAGGGACAAGATAATAAAATTCGAAGGCTGCTATCATGGGCACGCGGATGGTCTTCTCGTCAAAGCTGGTTCCGGAGCCGCAACCTTTGGCGTGCCGGACAGCCCCGGAGTGCCTAAATCCTATGCAAGAAACACGATTACGTTGCCTTTTAACGACCAGTCGGCCCTCAAGACGATCATAGAAAAAGACTGGCAGGAGATAGCGTGCGTCATTGTGGAGCCCGTGGTGGGCAACATTGGGTGTGTCCTCCCCAAGCTGGGATTTCTCAAAGCGTTAAGGGCGCTGACAAAAAAATACGGCATAGTGCTTATTTTTGACGAGGTAATGACCGGTTTCAGGGTCTCGTATGGCGGGGCACAGGCCCGCTTCGGCATCAAACCGGACATGACGTGCCTAGGTAAGGTCATAGGCGGAGGGTTGCCGGTGGGAGCCTATGGCGGAAAAAGGGAAATAATGGAAAAGATCGCGCCCGAAGGGCCGGTTTACCAGGCGGGGACGCTGTCAGGCAACCCGTTGGCCATGACCGCCGGAATAGAGACACTGAAGATACTTTCAAAAAAAGGTGTTTATGACGGACTTGAAGAGCGTGCCTCTGAGCTGGAGGTTGCCCTCAAAGATGCCGCAAAAAGGAGCCGGACAGAAGTGAAGTTCTACCGCGCCGGCACCATGTTTTGCACCTATTTTACCAGCAGGGAGATCGTCGATTACGAGAGCGCCAAGAGCTCGGACACGGTGAAATTCGGCAAGTTTTTCACCGGGATGATCGAAAGGGGCATTAACCTGGCCCCAAGCCAGTTCGAGGCGGGTTTCATAAGCATGGCCCATACCCGCGCTGATATTGTAAAGACAGCCAGGGCCGCTTTTGAAGTATTCAAGGGGTTGTAATAAAGGATCTGTTTATCTCCTTCATTGCCGGTATCAACCGGAAAAGAAGCTTTTAATTTGATTGAAAAATATATTTTTTCTTGGTTTTTGGCCAAAATACTGCTAAAATGAAGACGCAAACAAATTAAGCGGAGGGTTCTTATTTGAAGAGGATATTGGTTACGCATGACGGTTCCAAGGCGTCGGATAAAGCCCTTAAGAAGGCCGTCGAGATAGCCGGGAAGTTCGAATCCTCCATTACTGTTCTTTCAGTTATCCCGGAGCTTTATCTGACCGAGCTTTCTGACATGGATAGACAGCGCATTACCCAGCTTATGACGGAGGAGACACAGAACGCCCTTGAGAAGATAAGGGCCTCTCTATCGGGGAAATCTATGGATGTAAAGATCATTCTCAGGCAGGGGGACCCGGCCGAAAAGATACTTGAAACGGCAAGGAAGATGAAGGTAGACCTTATCGTTACGGGCTCCCACGGTAGGCACGGGGCCAAGAAATTCCTCCTTGGAAGCATCTCCTCGCGCATCGTAGATTATTCCAGCTGTCCCGTGCTCGTTGTAAAGTAGTTTTTTATTTTGTTTGGCAGGCTGCTGAAAAAATAAAAACCCCGGATACGCTATTCCCCAGGAATTCATTAAGAGCGAAATCGCGGGAAGTGGCCGCATAACGTCCGTTAAGTGGTTTTCTGAAATGGGCCGGTCAGGTACTCTTCCGGAATAAACTCCCTGATATTCCCCTTTATGCTTTCAGGCTCGAACCCGAAATACTTTTTAACCGAATCGATGGCCGTTATATTGTCCGCGCTGAGGAGTAACAGCTGTTCACGCCCAACGGGAGGGATATTTTTGATGCCCGATATTTTTGCAACTGACAGCAGGGAGAGCCCTGCTTTGGCAAGGCCCATCGGAAAATGAATGAACTTTTTCCTTTCTTCCACCCCCATGGCCTTCATGTATTCCCTTACCAGGTCATTGAAGGAAAGATATTCCGGCCCGCCTATCTCATATACCCGGTCCTGTCCGCCGCCCTCAACTGCCGACAGAAAGCACCTGATCCAATCGGATATCATCAAAGGCTGGAACCTGGCCTCGCCGCTTCCTGGAACCGCTATGACGGGGGAAGCGTTTATCATCTGGGACATCTGTTTTGTAAACCCGTCCCCGGGGCCAAGGATAAGGGAAGGCCGGAAGATGGTGTAGGGCGTCCCGGAATCTTTGACGATCTCTTCCGCCCTGGCTTTTGATCTCTGGTACATGCTCGGAGAGCCGAGCGAGGCGCCAAGGCTGCTTTGATAAAAGAAATTCTTCAGTTTTATGCCAGCCCTTAGTGCTTCGTTCACAAGATTCTGGGTGCCTTTTACATGGACGGAGTCGAATGTCTGTCCGCCTGTTTCATGCATTATTCCAACCAGGTGGACGACCGTATCAACTCCACTGAGGGAGCCCGAAGGTATATTGTCCAGGGAGCCGGTGACCGTTTCGAACCCTTCGCATAGGGATGCCTTTTTAGCATCGCGCAGCAGACATCTGCCGCGAATCCCCAGCCGTTTTAATTCAGGCAGAAGATTGCTTCCGACAAACCCTGTCGCGCCCGCCAGAAAGAGGAACATCGTGTGTCACCGCCCTTGTATCAGGTTCAAAAGCCTTTCTTTTGAGGTTTTTTCCACTTCGGCATGGATGCTGGCCCCTGTAGAGTCCATGGTAACGAACGCTGGGAACTCCTCAACCCGAAGCGCCCACATCGCCTCCGCCCGCCCGAATTCCTCAAGCAGCCAGACCCCTTCGACTTTTTTTATCTTTTCCGCCAAAAGCGCACCCGCGCCTCCTATTGCGTGGAGGTAAACGCATCCGGATTCCATCATTGCCTCTGCCACCTCAGCGGACATTCCGCCCTTGCCAATGATTCCCCGAACCCCGTAATGCGATATAACGAAAGGCTCGTACATCTGCATCCTCTGGCTGGTGGTGGGCCCGGCTGCTATGACGTTAAAGCGGCCGTCCTTCTCCATTATCACAGGGCCGCAATGATACATGATCGCTCCGGCAAGGTTGAAAGGCATATCTTCCGGATGAGGTCTCTTGCCCGCCAGATACCCGTGTACCTTGTCCCTTGCGGTGAAGATGGTCCCGTTTATAAGGACCTTCTGTCCCACCCTGAGCGACCGCACAGTTTCCTCGCTTAGAGGCGTTTCTATTTTTACCGCCGCTTTATCCTTCAAGTTTCTTGAAGG
>JAKAMR010000115.1 GCA_021812785.1 Nitrospirota bacterium | reverse complement strand
TTCCGATCTCCGGCCAGTACGCCTATGCGGAAGGGGTGTCCGTTGGAGGGATACTTGCGGCTGGAGCGGCCGTGGCGGAGGCGGGTTCTTCCGGGCAGACTGACGTGTACATGGACGGCGGGTTCAGCAACCCTGGCGCAACGCTTGATGTGACCGCCTCCGGCAGCGATGGAAACTTCGCAAAGACATTAAGCGGAAGCGGCGGGCTGATAGCGGGCAACGCGGCCTCCTCCACCACGAACGACACCTCCACTACGGGCGCATACATTCAAAACCAGGGTTCGGCTTCGCTGCTGCCGCAGATAAATGCAAAAAGCATAGTGCTTACGTCCTCGCACACCTCCGATTTCGACAGCAAGGCAGACAGCTTCAACGCGTCGGTGGCGGGTGCAAGCGGCGCCTTTGCCAAAAACAACATAAGCCCAACCGTAAATGTCGGCACTGGTGCGTACGCCAACCTGGACGCCACGGACCTGTACTTCGATGCCGAAAACAGCCTGGACAAGGACAACTCCGCCTATGGGGTGGACTTTAACGCCCAGGGCGGCGCGGGCGGCGTGATTGACGCCGCAGCCGTGGACAGCGACACGGAGATAACCCAGAACACGGACCTTCAGATAGGGGACAACTCCGTGATCGACGTTACCGGGGACTTCAACAACCCAGGAAGGTTTGACCTGGAATCCCAGAATGTGATATCGGCGGAAGACTATGCCAAGCTGGACACCGGCGGAGGGATCAATCTGCCCCTTGCCGAATCCATCATAAACGTAAACGAAAGCAACGCGGACGTGAACGTCGGGGAAAACGCCTACCTCTACAGCGTTGGCGACATTACCGCCTCGGGCAGCGCGGACATCAATATAGATACCAACGCCAACTCCAAGACCTACGGCCTGGCGGCTGCCTGCCAGGGCGACAGCGAATCCACGGTCAATTCCGCACAAAACGTGGACATAGGAAGCGGCAGCACCCTCTATTCCCTGGGCAAGATAAACCTCTACGCCGGGGAGGGCGCGGATGCTTCGCAGAATGACATACAGGCCACCGCCAACACGAACCTCTGGAACAAGACCGCCTTCCCGGTGGATACCTCCCCGGAGGCCAATGCAACGGTAAACCAGTATGCGAATGTAAATATAGACTCCGGGGCAAGCCTCGAAAGCGTGGAGGACACGGACCTCGTCGCCACCAAGGGACTGACCGGAGCGTCGGGCGTGGGCGTGGGCCAGGACCTCTATCGTGAGATAGCCCAGGACGTCGCCAACGCCCTAGGCTCGCTGTTAGGCGCGGGGGACGTGTCCCTGGCCCTAACGGGCGGCAGCAGCACGGAAAACACATCCTCCAACGTGGCCGTAAACGGCAGCGTTGCCGCCGGGGTGCAAAGCGCCCAGTACCTGACGCTGGACTACTACGTCAATCCTGGTTTTTCCTGCGACAGCAACGGAAACTGCACTACCCCCGAGGACGGCAGCGGCAATCCGGAGCCGGACATCTACGTCTATGCGCCTGCGGGCGGCCAGTCAAGCGGCGTGACGTACACGTATGGCAACGAATCGATCGGCCTCGATATAGCTACTGAGCTCAACAACCTTCAAAACGAGATCGCCAGCCAGGGCGCGGACCCAACCGCGGTAGCCCAGTACGAGGGCGAGGAGCAGGCGCTCATCGCGGCCGCAAACGACGTCGGCCTGCACGTGTCGCAGGTGGAAAATTCAAGCGGCACCGCCCTTGCCTACACCGCAGGCAATGATGTCGATCTGCCTGTCATAGACGTAAGTCCGGTGAGGGCGAGCATGGCAAATATTAATGTAACGGCGGACAACCTCACGGGCGGCGGAAGCTTGAGCGCGGCGGGCGACGCCTACATAGACATAGAAAACAATACGCCGTATTCGCTTGTGGTCCACAACCTGGACATCCCGTGGACCAGCGGAGGCCTTTTGAAGCTGAACGGCCAGCCGGTAAGCGCAAACAGCGGCATAAACGGGATAAACCTGTCCAAGACGGGGGCCGGCTTCGGCAGCATATCGACCACGCAGAATTCAAGCTGGACCCCGTACATAACCGTCAACAACAATTTTGATCCGTCATCGGCCGCGCTCTCAACCGGCACCCAGGACTACTGTACATACGCCGGGTGCCCGTCGGCAATATTCTCCGCGGGCGACATAAGCAACCTGGGCGGAAGCGTCAATATGTCGGACACGGCCGGCAGCATCGTGATGACCGGGAACGTGGACGCAAACTCCATCCACATAGGGAGCGGAAAGGACTTCATATTCACCAATACCTCCGGTTTTCTGAACGTGGGCGGAGACCCGGCAACCTTCTGGAACTACGAGGAGACAAACGACATAAATGCCTATCTTTCCTCAAACGCAAATTCGAGCGGCTCCGATACCGCGGAGAAGAACGGCTCTGGCGGCATCATCGCCGGAAACGACGTTTACATAAACGCCAACTACCTGAACATCAACGGACTCATCCAGTCGGGCGTACCGGACTGGGACATCTCTACCGAATCCAGCGTGACCAGCCTGCCATCCAATGTTGAGCAGGAGCTGGCCGCCGAGGGCGTCGGCACCATGCAAGGCGGGTACTGGACCTCGTCCTGTTCGGATTACTTGGCTGGGATCTGTTTTCAGCAGTCGTTTTCGTACACCCCCATTACGGTCACGCCTCCCGCAGGAGGATATGACCTGGCCGACCCAACCGTTAATGCCGCATTGAACGGTTATTACGGACGGTATGCCCCTGTGCAGACCTTTACCGTGGGTGACACCACCAAGACGCTTTACTGGGACACGGTGAACGAGAGGCTGGAGCTTGACGGCATCGACGTGTCCGGCGGCTACATGGACCTGACCGGGCATATCATGAACACCGGGGGCGGGCAGCTGAAGGTGCTCTCAGGCTACGGGAAGATAAACGTCACGAACAACCTGCCCTATGACCTTGCCGTAGACGGCCTTAATGCCGGAAGCGGGGTAAACGGCACCCTCAAGATAACGGACCTCAACTATGTAGGCACAAACGGAGTGCCGCTTACCTCCACGTACACGTATTCGCCCACGGGCGGGGTGTCCGTGGCGTACTCCGGAGCAACGGGGCTTGCCAGCCTGCCAGGCAGCGGCAGCACGGGGAGGACCGGCGCGTCTTATCAGCCTGAATCCGGGCTATGGTACAACTGGGTGGACGGCGACACCTCCTCGACCACAAATACGTATGTTTACCAAACGACGGTGGCCAGCTTCTTCGGGCTGGGTAATCTATGGAAGATAAGCGATGCCGATTGGGGCTTGCCTACATCGACCGTCCAGACGGTGGGTACGCACCTGCTGCAGGGCAGCTTCCAGACCGGTTACAATCCCGAGTACAGCAATCCGAATTCGGACACATATACATTCAGCGCGTACTCGTCGCCAAGCGGCGCCTCCATTACCAATTACACATCTACATGGTGGTATGCCAACTGGTGGCACACGAAAAAGACATACCAGGTTACGAAAACCACGACGACCGGCAATTTCGACTTTTATACAAACAGCGTCAAGGCCGACTACCCGATAGGCGTGACCTTCACCGGCTACGACCAGGGCGATATAAACATAACCTCAAACAGCGGCAGGGTGCTAATCAATGACCAGGTAAGCAACCCCTCGGGCACCACCACCATAGACTCTCTGGGGCTGGAGTCCATATCCCCAGGCGGGGTCATAGAGACAAAGGATCTGACGCTTGACGTTGCGGACGGCATCGGGCTTACCGGGGCGCTTCCCGTGCAGGTAAGCGGCACCCTTAATGCCCAGAGCACGGGCGGGGCGATAAACATGGACAACCAGACAGGCAACCTTACGGTGGGCACGGTTTCCGCGATGAACTCCTCCACCGGCCAGAGGTATGACGTGAACCTCACATCAGGAGAGAGTATATTTGCAAGCGGGCCGTACAGTCTCATACAGGGCCAGGCGATAACTTTAACGGCCCAGAACGGCGGCATCGGCACGATCACGGGCGGCACACCGGTCCGGATAGACACGGAAAACGATTCCGCCGGCGTCCTCACTGCGTATGCAACGGGAGACGTGAACCTGGAGGAGACTAACGGAGACCTGTGGCTGAACACTATAGATAATCCGCCTCTCTCCACCACCCCTCGCACCTCCGCCGACGTGATGCTCACCGTGGACGACGGATCGCTGATAAACGCCAACAACACGCAGGTGCTCGATGCCCGCTCCCAGGCGTACCTGAGCGGCATCGAGAGCAGCATGGACCTCACGGGGACGGCCGCCCAGACCGCAGAGAACCAGACCGTCGGCTCCTATGACCAGTCCATGGACAGGCTCTATTTCGAGTACTGGCAGATGAGGAACGTCCACCAGGACGCAAACGGAAACTGGGTTGCGGACGCCTACAACCCCAATTACACCTTCACCCTCACCCAGGCCCAGATAAACTCGATGACCGCCCAGGGGATGACCGGCCCGCAGATTACGGCTTACCAGAACCAGGAGACCAGCGACTACTTTGAGGCGCACAATATATTCGATGTCTCCACAGGCAATCAGACCCAGTTGTTCAGCGACGCCACATACAATTCCACCCGGTACAATCCGTCATTCAGCTTCACGCAGGCCGATGATCCGGCAAACCTTACGGCTGGCTACAGCTGGACGGCCCAGCAGCTTGAAAACTTGATAAGCAGCAGTCTTTACACCGGTTCCGGTTCGACCCCGCCTGAGACTCCGGTAATCACCGGAAAGAACATCACGATCAGCGCGCTGAACGGCGGCATCGGGGACACCCTCAGCGTGCCCACGGTGATAGACGCTACGGAAGTGGCAAACGGAGGCGGCTTCACCCAGGCGCAGCAACTGGCCCTGGTGGCCGCCGAACCCAGCGACGTCACTTTTTACACTCAAAACGGCACCCAGGATGGCTACAACAATGGCGACCAGATGATCTCCATAAACGGGATCCACGACATCCCGATAAGCGCGGCGGGGCAGGTTTCGGCGGCCGCCAAGACGAACATCTACCTGGGCGGGACGGACAGCGTGACCATCAACAACCTGACGAGCCCGGTTGTCAGGGTGGAGTTCGGGGGGAGCATTTTAAGCGGCAATACGCCGGGCACGGCCGGGCAGACCAATATAGACGCCTCGACAAGCTCCATAGTGCATACATCCGGGGGCGACATAGGCTCCTCTAACGACCCTTTACAGGTGGAAGTGGGCTCGGGCGGGCTTACCGCGAGGTCCTCTGGCAGCATCTACCTGCAGCAAAACGGAGGCCCGCTTTACGCGTACAGCATATCCGCCGCGGACGGCGTCAATCTTGACGTGCCCGACGGCGGCGTATTCGGAGTAAACCTGTACGATGACAGCCTGCACAATTACGCCATTTCCGCCGGCACTGGAGGCGTGGTTGCAATAAACGCAAAAGGAGATGTCGGGACTGCGGTCAATCCGCTTTCTGTCAACCTTGGCGCCGGCGGGGCTCTCGCCCTGAGCACCTCCGGGAACCTCTACCTGCAGAGCCCGGACAGCGGGTTTGCGGTCGGCTCGGGTAGCGTGAGCGGGCAGGCAATAAACGGTGTCAATATCGGAGGGACGGGCGACATCTACGCCGGCGGAGACCTGGACCTGGAAAAAGGTATAGAGTCGTCTGGCAACCTTACGCTTGACGTATTTGGGGCCATAACCGGGACCGGCAGCGATGATATTGAGACAACAGACGCGGGCTCAACCGTAGCGCTCCATGCGGGGCAGGACATAGGGACTGCTTCAACCCCGATCTATATATCGACTAGCACGCTCTTGCCCATCACGGCGAGAAACGTAAGCGACAATGGGGACATCTACCTGACGCTTCCGCAGACTACAAAACTTGAAAACATCATCGCCCCGAACGGCCTGATCGACATAGCCGGCTCCGGGGATATGGACTTTACCAATTACCAGATAAGCGGGAAAAACGGAGTCACGCTTTCCGCAAATGGGAGCATAAACGGCGGGGATGTCACTTCGGGCGCCGGTGAGATCGATCTCACGGCCACAAACGGGACCATAACCGCTGACAACACAAATAGCGGCTCCGGCCAGACGATGACGGCCGGGCAGGACATAGACATAACCACGAAGGCATACTCAGCCGGGGACT
>JAKAMR010000114.1 GCA_021812785.1 Nitrospirota bacterium | reverse complement strand
GGCTGAGGGAACGGCCGCGCTTTGAACAAAGCCTGACGCGCTCCTTTCGCGCGTATATGACGCCCCCGCTGTGACCACGGGAAAATAACCGGCCCTGGCTTCCCTGACAAGCGCAAGGGCCTGCCGGTGCCGGGCTTCGGCCTGGATTATTGTCTGGCTGGATATGTTTACGCCGGCTTCAAGCGAGTCCAGAAGGGGGTCGTGATAAAGCCTCCACCACTGTCCCCGCATGGCGGTTTCTGCCGGCCTGGCGATCTTCCACCCCGCCGTTTCCTTGTATCTTGAAGGGACCGTCACGGACGGTCTTGCATAGTCAGGCCCGGCGGAGCAGCCGGAAAAAGCAAGGATTCCCATTGCCATAAGGCACAAAACCAGGGCAGCCCGCAGGCTTTTTTCCCCTGTGGTTTTCTTTTTGTTCCGATGACCATGGAAGCCAGTGGCTTTTTGGGTAGACATGCCCGTCCCTTGAAAGAAGGTATGAGGCCCTCACAATTTAATTGTACTGGAAAATTTTTTCTTTCCCACCTGAATGGCAGGCTTGATTATTACGCTCCGCCCGGCTTGCAAAAAAATATTGGAAGGTTGTTGCCTGCGGCACGGAACGCAGCTTCAGTATGCGGTCCCGGGCCGGGTCCTATGCCGCTTGCGACATGTTTGTCCTGGGCCTTTTCCCCTTAAAAAACGGGAGGTTAAACAAGAGCTTGATTTCCAGTCTGCTCCATACTTGAAATTCTTTCTGTTTTTTAAATAAGATTTCTGGTGGCTTGAAAATTGCGTTGATATATAGAAGGCTTTAAAAAAGCGGAAAAGGCGGTCTCGGATGGTTGCGCCAAGGCAGGAGCCGGAATCTTCCCGTAAAAGAGAAAAAAGAAAGTACGTCCGGCTGTCCGTCAAAAACCCGAAATTGAAATTCGCCGTCAGGCACGAAGGTCTCGGCGCGAGCGCCAAAAAGATCGGGCTGAAAGACATAAGCATAGGGGGTCTGGGCCTGACCGTGCCTGACGCCCGGACTGTGGTCTCAACCGGAATGGTCCTGGAATTTGCCGTCCTTCTTCCAAGCCAGGAGATCTGCTGGCTTACAGGAAGCGTTGTCTATGTGGGTAAAGACAGTTGCGGCGTACAGTTCCGTGAGGATTACGAACAAAGGAAGCTCTCCCGGTATATCCTGGAGCTGGAAAGGGAGCTGCGCGGATATGAAAAATGGGAAATGGAAACGCGCGGGGACAACGCCCTGAACCTGCTTATCCTTGAATCGGTCTGGAATGACGTACCGCCCCCTGAGGACAAAAAGATACTTTTCATTTCCGCGGCCGGTAAAAGACCGGCCTTTATCGCAGAACAGTACGCGGTTTTGCAGACCGCGAAGCTGGACAATGCCGAGACATTCAGCCCCGATCTTGTGTTGGTGGACGCAGACACCCTGAGTCCCGTCTCTTACAGGGACCCAAGGGAGATTGAGCGCCACCCGGCGGTGATGGAGGCCTCCGTATTCATGTCGATCGCCTCTGTCCGCGAGGGGATCCGTTTCACTGTAAGGACCAGCGCGGGCGGCAACACCTCCTTCTCGGTGCCGAAAGAGAGGTTCGAAAAGGAGGCGCCGAACATCCTGAACATCCTTTTAAAAAAATATCAAAGAACAAGAACAACCAAGGCGGCCTCCGGGCAAGACCGTTTTATTTAAAGCGCGCCCGTTTTGCCTCCTCTCGCCGAAACGATTGCCATGCGCCCTTTTTTTGGTTCCCGAAGTCCGTTTAAGTGAAATTCCGTTATAATAATCCGTATGAAAAGGGGCAGGTTTTTTGTTTTTCTGACGGGTCTTTTTTTCTGTTTTCTCTGGGCCGCCGTTTTCCCGCGTCCCTCAAGCGCCAATCCGGAATATGCCCGGGCTACCGGAAAGACGTGCATGAACTGCCATGGCGGGGGGGAGACCATGCAGAAAAGCTCTTTATTAAGCGCTGCCCATAAGAGGCTTTTTTATCACCGGTCCGCGGCAACCCTGAGCACAATTGGTTTTCCGGCAGACCGGGGCGGTTTGCCTTCCGGGGCAGCCTTGTCCATGGCTGTCATCCTTTTTTGTGTCTTGCCCCGTGCAGGGAAAAAATACAGCGTACAGAAATGAATAATTAAAAGCCGCCCCTGCAAGGGAGCGGGCTGCCGGTTGGGTTTTTTCCTTCATTCCTGCCTTCCTCGCCTCACAACACTGTCATGCCGCTTGAAAATTCTTTTTACAATATGCATAGTATCAACGGCTTTAAAAGAGGGGGGAGGGTCCAGACGTCTTCCTCAAAGGAGAGAAAATAATGAAACGCACCGTTTTGTTCCTGTTTTTATTTTTTGCCGCTGTTTCCCTGGCGAAACAGGGCATGTCTTTCTGCGTGAACAGTGAAGTGGGTGACGCCTGTTTTCAAGATCCTCAGCAATATAGCCACGACAGTTACCGGCCCCACTACAGTGCGCCCAGGGGGCCTTCTCCCGAGGAGATCGAAGAGCAGCATTATAAATGGGGCAAACAGTATATGGACGCCGGCAACTGGGCGGCCGCGGAAAAAGAGTTTCGCCTCGCCATCCAGTACGACCCCAAATGGTGGGGTTACCGGTTTGACCTTGCATATGTTCTTGAGCAGGAGGGGCGCAATGATGAGGCTATAGGGCAATATAAAACGTCAATCAGCCTGCGCCCGTCGGCCGCGGCGTACAACAACATCGGGGTCATACTTTACAGCGAGGGGCAAAGAGAAGAGGCCGAGGACTGGTACGGTGCGGCTTTGAAGCTGAACCCGGACTATTCCCGCGCGCGGACGAACCTCATTGACGCGGTAAATTACGGGAAACAAACCGAATTGTCGGCAATGTTCAAACAGGCCTATGACTCCATAAACAAGGGCCAGTATGCAAAGGCGGAGTTCATATTAAGAAAATACCTGCTCGTCAACCCTGGCGATGCTGACGCCTGGAACAACCTTGGCGTCGCGCTGGACAACCAGGGGCGTTTTTTGGCCGCCGAGGCGGCCTATCGGGAAGCCGTCCGCCTGGCCCCCTCGAACAAGACCAACACGGACAATCTGGCTGATTTACTGGCCAGCAGCAGCAGAACGGAAGCCATGCAGGAGCTCATGGCCGCGAAGCAGCAGGGTGAAAACGCGGCAAATGCGGAGTCGGATGAGGCGGCAAAGGGGACGGCAATGGTCTGCTTCGATGACAGCAGGGGCTGCAGTTACACATCCGGCCACCAGGAGGAGGCGGCAGTATATGCCCCGCGTGAGACGGACAACGGCATCCCGTTGCAAATCCCTGAACAGTTCAAAAAAGACCCCCAATTGCGCCAACTGCAAAGTGACGGAGAAAAGCTCGATAAGGACTATAAAAAAACCTATGATGCGGTTCAGCAGTTGTGGAGCGAGGTAGACAAAGGGCAGGGGGACAAGGGGACGCTCGAAGTCCTTCTGGCAGAGCAGCGCAACAGGCTGACAGTGCTTAAAAGCGAGCAGAGGGTGAATGAGATCAAGAAGGAAAAAAGATATGCGGACCTCGGGTTCAAGCCCTAGCGCGAAATTGAGACCGCCCAGGGGGAAACGCACGTGAGAATTACGGGATCGTTCATTGCGGCATGGCTTATGATGACGGCGGCTGCCCTTGTCATTTACCCCTGTCCGGCGCGTGCGGGGTTCCTTGAGCCTGCCGCCGTCTCGCAAAACATCCCGGAACCCGGGCGCTCCGGCCTTATCGCCGAGCGAAGCGCACTGCTTGCCAGAGGCGGCGCACTTGAAAGCGAGATAAAAAAACAGAACGCACAATGCGGGCATGTCGATCTGGATAACGCGGCCCAGGTGGCGTTTTGCGGCAAATGGCTTGGCGGTCTTAAAGCCGAATATTCCGGTTATTTGGACGCGGTCCGGGCCTTCAACAAAAAAGAGGAGTTCCTCATGGCGCTCAACAGCAAAGAGAAGCGATGGGAACCTTTGAACGCGCCGGACACGAACGATCAGTCCCACCGCAGCGCGTATAACTATTTCAAAGTGATCAGGCAATTCAAGGTCCAGGAATCGGAGCGCTATGCCAGCGGTAAAGCCACATATTGCAATATCTATGTCTGGGACGTTACGAGGGCGATGGGCGCGGAGATACCGCACTGGGTCATAAAAGGCGACCCGAATGGCGCCTCCGCAGTTGGGCCGGACGGAAAGTTTATTGTCGCGCGTGAAGAGTGCGTCAGTGGCAACAGGTGCCGCGAGGAGCGCGCCAATGACCTGGTTGACTGGCTTAGGGCGCATGGAAAAAATAATGGATGGAGCAGGGTGGATGCCCGGATGGCCCAGGAAATGGCGGACGGGGGACATCCGGCAATTGCAATATGGCGGAATGCTGTAAGCGGAGCGCCCGGGCACGTGGCGATGGTCCGCCCCGGATCGGTAGGGGACAGGCGGGGGGACGCCATTTCCCAGGCCGGCGGATACGTGGTAGATGCAAAGCACATCAGGAATTATTTCAATAAAAAAGGGATCCAGTACTGGTATCACGACTGATCCCGGGGAGAGATGGAAATGAAAAAGATCATGCCCGCGATAGCGCTTTCGATCCTGTTTTTTGGCTGTTCTACGGTGCACCCTCTGCCGGATGTAGCCAAGGCATATAACGACCGGGGTAAAGTCGACCTGGTGACTGATAATTATGGGAAAGGCGTTAACGATTTCACAAAGGCAATAGAGTTTGACCCCGATAATTCAGAAGCGTATATCGGCCGTGGACTGGCCTATTTGAAAGGCGGGGACAAGGAAAAGGCGGATGCCGACTTTTCAAAGGCAGCCTCCCTTGACCCGAATCTGAAAGGTGTCCTTAAGTCCCTTCGGGCATCAGGCTGGCAGCATTTGGGCTCTGCCACCGATGGCTCAAATTGTTATTTCAATGCGGATTCCGTCAGTTCGCCGTCCAGCGGCATTATTTCTTATCGCGTGAGGTTTGATGAACCGGACGGCAGTTATACGCTGTACGATTTCCAGGTCAACTGCCAGACGCACCAGGGCAGATGGCAAAATATCTGGCCAAAATATTATTCCGTGCAGTCTGAATGGAAAGACTATGGAGACAATTACTTTTACGGGGACGTGGCCAGGAAGTATTGCCGCTGACGTTTTTAAATGAAGCAGGCGGCAAAAAGCCAGTCACGGGGCCCAATCACCTGAAGCGTGAAGGTGCTGCTTACCTGTTTCTGTAGGGGGAACGGAGAGCTGGCCGGGAAAAATTAGACAGGGAAATAAGTGATAAAGCTGCTCTAAAATAGGTACTCGAAAGGAGCAGCGAGAATGGCGAAAAGACCGAGAAGGAATCACGGGTCGGCGTTCAAGGCGAAGGTGGCGCTGGCGGCAATCAAGGGAGATCAGACGTTAGTGGAATTGGCCGAGCGCTTCCAGGTCCATCCCAACCAGATTACGGAATGGAAGAAGCAGTTGCTTGAGCGTGCAGAGGAAGTTTTTTCCAAGGAGAAGAAAACCGAAGCGGGTCCTGATGTAAAGGATCTGCATGCTAAGATCGGGCAATTGACCATGGAGAATGATTTTTTATCAATCGCGCTCGGGCGCATAGCCGAGCCGAGCGCCAGGAAATGATCGACCGGCAGCATGCACTACCGCTGACTCGGCAGTGTCAAATACTGGAGCTGTCCAGGGCGAGTATATATTACAAGGCGGTTCCTGTCAGCGACCGTGATCTGGAGCTTATGAGGCTCATAGATGAAATCCATATGAAATATCCCTTTTACGGAAGCAGAAACATCAAGAACGAACTCAGGGATCGTGGCTACAATATTGGCAGAGGGCATGTCCGCACTCTCATGAAAAAGATGGGCATAGAGGCCCTGTACCGTAAGCCAAGGCTGTCCAAGCCGCATCCCCAGCACAAAATCTATCCGTACCTGCTTAGGGACATGGAAATCACCAGAGCCAATCAAGTCTGGACGGCGGATATTACCTATCTGCCCATGGCAAAAGGGTTCTGCTATCTTGTGGCGATCATGGATTGGGCAAGCCGGAAGGTTCTGGCATGGCAACTTTCGAACACGCTGGACAGCTCGTTTTGCGTGGCAGCGCTTGAAGAAGCGCTTTGCCGATTCGGCGCACCGGAGATATTCAATACGGACCAAGGCAGCCAGTTTACTTCCGATGATTTTACAAAAATACTGCTCTCCCGTGGCATTGATATTAGCATGGATGGCCGGGGGCGTTGGGTAGATAATGTTTTTATCGAACGGTTATGGAGAAGTGTGAAATATGAGGACGTCTATCTGAAGGCCTACGATTCGATTACCTCAATCCGGCAGGGACTTAAAAAG
>JAKAMR010000023.1 GCA_021812785.1 Nitrospirota bacterium | reverse complement strand
CTACAAGTTCCAGGAACGTGAAGCCTTTACTGCATTTCCCAGTTGTTGATATCCGCGTCATAGCCCTCACCGCCTTCTTTTCCATCCGCGCCGAGGGAACTCAGGTCAAAATCGCCGTGGGTACCGGGGCAGATGTACACAAAGGGGTTGCCCCAGGGATCGATGGGGACTTTCTTCTGCTCCAGGTATCCGCCCTTCCTGTAGTTCTTGGGCTGCGGACCGTCCGTGGGCGGGTCTATGAGGGCCTGAAGACCCTGCTCCGTGGTGGGGTAAGACCCGTTGTCCAGCTTGTAGAGTTTGAGGGCAGTTTCGAAGTCCTTGATCTGAACCTTTGCCTCAGTGACCTTTGCCTCGTCCGTCCTGCCCATTATTTTGGGCGCGACTATGGCGGCCAGTATCCCCAGGATGAAGACTACGACCAGTATCTCCAGGAGTGTGAAACCTTTCCTGTCTTTAAGCATCCCTTATTTTACTATTTCCGTCCGGATATGCCAAGTGCACAAGGTCACAGCGCATCTTGTTTGGCAAAAGCCCGAGGTCTTTCGGTAAAAGGAAAAGGAAAAGAAAAAGAAAAAGGAAAAACAAAAAAAGCTTAATAAAGATTTAACCGGCAGTTCATATATATGTAACGCCGGTTTTATTTTAATAAAATTTATTTTATAAGCTCGAACATACAGCAGGCGGGATGCAATAAAATAAGAAATCCAATAAAATTCCTTCATCACCGAAGCCCGCAAAAGGAAGGGGCAATAAAACAGGGAAAAAGGGAAACCGGAAAATCTGAAACGGGGAAAAATGGAAAAAATCAAAAAAACAAAAAGTCTGCTTTCCTTGCTGGTTGCCGCCTCTGTGCTGCTTGCCTTTGCCGTGCCGCTGGCGTTAGCGAAAGACAAAAACCTAAAAGGGCAGGACGAGCCCTCCGGGAATACATCATTGGCCGGTAATACATCTATTGTCACGGCGCAGCCCGCTTTTGACGCGGCCCCGGACGTGAAGCGGTTCTTTGTTGACCCGGCAAAAGAGGCCAGGGAAAGCCATATGTCCCGGCAGGCCATGGTCCGGCAGCTGCGCAAAAAGATAAAATATGTGTTCGTTATCTACAACGAGAACCATTCGTTCGACAACGAATTCGGCACCTTTCCCGGCGTAAACGGCATCTATTCCGATGGACTGCACCAGCGTCCCGCCGTGGACACGTCCGGCTTCACCCAGACCTATACCGATCTTCTCAGCGGTAAGACGGTCACTGTCCAGCCGTTCCGGATCGGGCCTGCACAGAACTCAAGCGTAACCGACAGCGTGGACCACTCTCACAGGGGGCTTGCGGTAAAGCTGGATGTAGTAAACGGCAAACCCCGCATGGACAAGTTCGCCTATGAGGAATACCAAAGGTTTGCCCGGCAGGGCGGGGCTGCCAATGAGGCCAAGGGCACCCAGTATGCCCGCCTTGTGATGGCCCACATAGACTGCGACACCATCCCTTTTTCATGGAACTGGGCCAGCCGCTTTACCATCTTTGACAATATCTTCGCCACCGAGGACACTCCCTCCGCCCCGAACGCCATCGCCATGATAGCCGGACAGGCAGGGGAGACCCAGTGGGTAAGGCACGGCGCAAACGGAACGGCCGTTAAAGGAAACGGCCATGCGGGCGTCACAAGGGGACTGCCGGCCGTAACGGACGCTCAGCCTTTTTACGGCTCACAGTTTGACCCTACAGAGGCAAACAGGCAGCCTGCGGGGGCGAAAGAGAATTACAACGATGGCAACATAGATTCCAACCTGACCTTCGCCACCCTGCCCCTGACGTTCCAGGGCCGCAAGATCGCATCCGTCATGGCCCAAAACTTAAACCCCTCTTTTGACCTGCCGGACATCCGGCATGACATACCGTATATACAGGGCGAGAGGCTTTCTCCCGTCCATTGGAGATGGTACCAGGAGGGATACGATCTTGAGTCTACCGATACCGGCGGAGCGGCCTCTCATTCTTCATACGTAAGCCACCACAACGGGGCGCAGTATTTTGGCTATCTGGCCGATACGCCGCCGCTTCGCCATAACTTCCGGGGCCTGACCGATTTTTTCCGCGACCTTGCCAAAAATTGCCTGCCCAGGGGCGGAGTATTTTACATCAGGGGCGGTTTCATGAACCAGATGAAACTGAAGCCTGTGATAACGAATTCCACTACCCCGCCCGCTGAGGTTGCCGCCATAGACGCCTCGAAGATGGGAGACGACGACCATCCGGCGTACTCTGACAGGCAGATAAGCGAGGCGATGATGGCGCGTGTTATCAATGCGATAGCATCTGATCCCAAAATATGGTATCACTGCGCGATCATAATTACATATGACGAGTCGGACGGTCTTTATGACCACGTGCCGCCGCGCATCCTCTCCTACGGTCCGGATGGCCAGCCCCTGGCCCGCGGTGTCCGCGTGCCGCTTATCCTGATATCTCCCTATGCAAGGACCCACGCCGTCTCTCACGTGGAAGGGGACCATAACGCGATAATAGAGACGATCAATTACATCTTTGGCCGCCCCCCTCTTGCCCGCCTGCCAGATGAGGCGCAGGTCCTGAAAAAAGGTGACTCTCCGGCCTTCAACAGGTTTGGCCCGCCGGGTTTCAGGCAGAAGTATCTTGGCCCGCGGGACATCGACTCCACAATAACCGGAAGCTTGCTGTCGGGTTTCGATCCTTTGCGCCTGGAGGGCGTCATCCCGGCGCTGCCCCCGTTCTTTGCAATGGTGCCTGAAAAGATCCTGGATTCGCTTCCTCACTACGGGGGCAACGGCTGCAAGGCCATAGGCATCGAGCCGGAGGACGTCCGGCTGGGAATAGTCAATAAGATACCTGCGGGCTTCAACCCGCTGCCCGGCACTTATCCCAGGGCCAACTGAATTTTTTGTTTTTAGCTTTTTGAAAGATATGGGGAAAAAGACAAAATAAAGAAATTAAAAGTATTGGTCCTGGGGTTTGCCGTCTTCAGCGCGGCCTTTTTTGGGGCCGGGAAGGGCGCTGCTTTTGCACAAAAGGCGCAGGCTGCCCCAAGCCAGGGGCCTCATATTGCCCGGCACATTACCCATCAAATTAAATCTCCCGTAGTCCGGAGAGTGAAGGCCAGGGGCGTAGTCCGCTGCGGCAGCGTGCCCAGGCCGGGGCTTGCGGAAATGGATGGGAACGGGCGATGGAGCGGACTTGAAGTAGACGTATGCCGGGCTATCGCCGCGGCTGTCCTTGGGCCGGGTGGCCGCATTGAATACCATGGATACGAAACGCCCATGCAGTTTAACGCGGTGCGCAGGCAGCGGGACGACGTCTATTTTCTTACCGGCTCTGAGATCAGTGAGCAGCGGCTGGCTGGAAGCATTGTTCCTGGTCCCGTTGTATTTGTGGAATCCGATTCCGTAATGGTGCCTGTGGGCGCGGTTGAGCGGCATGTCATGGGCCTGGCTGGAAAGAGCATTTGTTTTTTAAGCGGCAGCGGGGCGGAGAGGGGCCTTAGCGCTTACTTTGGCGCCCGTCAAAAAAGCTGGCTCCACATGCCGTTTTCGGAAGATGGGGAGATGGACGATGCCTATAATGCGGGGCGCTGCCGCGCGCTGGCAAGCGAGACCACTGCGCTTGCCGCAGGGCTTGGCGGCGGGTCTTTCCTGACCGGCCGGATATTGCCCGAGCCTCTTTCGGTATTTCCGGTGCTGGCCGCAACGGGTACCGGTGACGCCCGGTGGTCCTCCATCGTGGCCTGGACGATCATTACCCTTGTCAGCGGGGACAGACAGCAGACCAAATGGTATGCGGGAGGGGCGGGGGCGATGCCCGCAGCCGCGCAGCAGTTGGGGCTTTCCGAGGGCTGGCAGCGCCGCGTGCTTTCCGCGGTAGGCGATTATGGCGATATCTTTGAACAGGACTTGGGGAAGGGTTCCAGGCTAAAATTAAAGCGCGGTCTTAACGCGGACCAGCCGGAAGGAGGGCTGCTGCTTGTCCCGTATCTCGAGTGAGGGCCGGTTTTTTTAAAAAAAATTTGCTGCTGGCCGCACGCTTGGCCTTGTAACAGTTTAACGGTCTAAACCCGCCTTTTTTGTGCGAAATTTTCGGATGAAGTTGTTCTGTGTGTCCCTGTGGAGCCTGGTTGGCTACTGAGGCGGAATCTTCGCGGCTGTGTTTTTCCCTTTCAAATAAATGTTAAATTAAAAATAGAGGTGCTTAAAGATGAGCTGCGTAAAAATCTCTCATCCTGACCCGTTTCCCGCCTTTTGCTTTCAGGCCTGCTACGCCCCCATAATGCCCTCACAGGGTGATTGACAAATGACTGATTTAGCCCTCATAACCGGATTGTTTGTCCTGTTTGGCGCCGCCCTTATGTTTGCCGCCATTTTAAAGGGCGGCAAGATTGGCGGGTCTGTCCCTCTCGAACTGCGCCGCCGGTGGCGCACGATCATAGCCATGATGGTTTTTTTCCTGGCCGGCTATATCAGCTCCTTTGTTGTTCTTGTGAAAAGATCAGTGTTTCCGATCGAGCTGATCACGGGCCTTGTATTTATGGGAGGCGCCCTATTTGTCTTTATTGTGATCAACCTCTCCCGTGATACGGTCATCAAAATACGATCGTCGGAGGAGGCTCTGCGGAAGAGCGAGCGATTCCTCCAAACCGTTATCGATACCGAGCCTGAATGCGTAAAACTCGTTGCCCGTGATGGTTCTCTCATCACAATGAACCCAGCCGGGCTTGCTATGCTTGAAGCCGATTCCCTGGATCTCATAAAGGGTAAAATTATTTACTCGTCTGTTGTTCCGGAATACCGGGACGCATTCATCAAACTTACGGAAGACGTTTTTACAGGTAAGTCCGGGAATCTTGAATTCAAGGTGAAAGGCTTTAAGGGGAAAGAGATATGGCTGGAAACACATGCCGCGCCACTGCGCAATGAGAAAAATGAAATTATGGCTCTGCTGGGTATAACCCGGGATGTTACCAGGCGCAAGCTCGCCGAAGAAGCCCTTAAGGAGAGCGAAAACTCTTACCGGACGCTTGCGGCAAATCTGCCCGGCATCGTCTACCGTGTCCTCCTCAGGGAAGGCGGCAGGCTGGTCTTCTTCAACGACATGTTGACCCGGCTCACCGGGTACGAACCGGAAGAACTGACGGGCGGCAAGGTCTCTTTTTTGGCCCCGCTGATAATTGAGAGCGAAAGGGAGAGGGTCATCAGTGAGTTAGAAGAGGCGGTTTCCCAAAACAGGGCTTTTCAAGTGGAATACCTGCTCAGGCGCAAGGACGGATCGACGAGGAATTTCATCGAAAGAGGCCGGCCCGTGCGCGGCAAGGACGGCAAACCGTTTTTCATAGATGGTGTGACAATCGACATCACGGATCTGAAGTGGGCGAACGAGGAACTCCGCAGGAGAACGGCGGAACTGGAGCGCTCAAACCGCGAACTGGAACAGTTCGCGTATATGGCCTCCCACGACCTCAGGTCACCCATTATCGCCCTGACCGCCGACCTGAAGATGTTAAAAAAACATAATGCCGGGCAGATGGACCCGGAATCGCTTAAATTGATAGAAGGCGCCCAGAGTTCCGCCGCCAGGATGCAAGCCCTCATAACAGACCTTCTGAAATACGCCCGTCTTGGCTCCAACGTATCTGAACAGGTAAAAGGACCCATCAATTTGACGGAGATATTAAATGTAGTCCTGGACAGCATTAAAGCGGATTGCGAGCGGGCCGCCTGCACTATTGCGCGGAGCGAACTGCCAAGGGTAGCTGCCGATCCTACGCAGATGATCCAGCTCTTTCAGAACCTGCTGTCAAACTCCATAAGATTCAAAGGGGATGAGCCGCCCCGCATCGAGATAAATGTCCAGCCCAAGGAAACGGAATGGCTTTTTTCGGTGAAAGACAACGGCATAGGTATACCCTCTGAGCACCATGAGAGGATATTCGGGCTTTTCCAGCGAGTCTCCGCCGGGGCCGGTTATGAAGGGACCGGCATAGGGCTTGCCATTTGCAAAAAGATCGTAGAGCAGCATGGCGGCAGGATTTGGGTGGAATCGGAGCCCGGAAAAGGCTCGATCTTCTTTTTTACCATACCGTACGGACCATCCCGGGCTGATTGAGAGCTGAAATTTATTAAGAGGTTCATTTCAAACGGTCAAAGCCTTTCCTTATACGGTTTTAAAATAAATTGGTCCGGTTTCAGAATAGATAATGGACCCCGAAAGAGGTCGTGTAACGGGGCGCCAGCTGCACGCCATTCAGGTTCTGATACACGGGCAATTGCACAAAGCCGTACAAAGAGAGATGAAAACTTACCGGCACATCTATGCCGGGGCTCACATATAACAATGTCCCGCCCGTGCTCACGGTGTCCGCATTATCTCCCGAATCCCGTTTTACGGCTCGAAAGTTTAACTGGAATTGGGGGAAAAAACTGCCAAACCCAAGATATCGGAGGCCAAGATTGGCATTAAGGCCGTTACCCGGCCTGTATTCATCCTTGTAATAAAGCGCCGACTGTACAAGCGCCTGTGCGAAATAACCCCATTCAGGGCCCAAGGTGTCTGTATAATATGCGCCAAGTATTACATCGGTCGTGCCCGTGCCGGGTTGTAATCCGCGGTCTATAGGTGCAGGGCCTGGCGCGGACGGGTCGGTCGATGTCCCTGTTTCGGTATAGCCGCCGGTCGGCAGTTTGAACCCGAACAGCACGCCAAAATTTCTGCGCGGGAAAAAACCCTGATAATTTCCTATTACCTTTATATCTCCAGGACTTGAAGTATGAGAGTCGTACTGGCCTCCGCCTGGGCCGGCGGTTATTCCGTTAGATGCCGTTCCAAACGTGCTGTGGCTCCGGTCAACCCAGGGGACCTGAACGTTTATTCCCCAATAAGGGTTTATGGTGTAGTTGACCCCAAGTGTGAAATAGTTGTTCCGGGTGTATTTCTCTACTTCCTGGGGCTGGCCGTTATTTACGATCCGGCTTGCGGCAACGGGCGAAATGGCTCCGGTCCCGCTCCGGAGCTGGTCCTGGTTTACATAATCCCAGCGTAGATCCAGACCAATGCCGGATGTGGAAGAAAACTGCATGTTTTTCCAATCGGGGCTCAACATGCAGCCGCAGCTTGCGCAGGCCCGTGCATTTGTTGAAGCCAGCAGGCTGCTTATTAAGGCCATCCAAATAGTGACGCTTAAGGCGAATGTATGACGTAAAAAGCCAATGTACGAAAGCCTTTCGTTGCTGGTAAGCATGGGACAGCCCTCCTTCAGCCAGGAAATTAATTGACCCCCCCCCTCCGCCCGCTAAAAAAATAAAAAACCCATTCGGGCCTCTTCGACCGGAGAGAGGCGAAGGCTCGCGCAACACATTTTGGAATTAAGCCCTGGGAGGATCCTCTTTTTCGGATGCAAACAAGGTTGGCTTGAACAAAGGCTGGGACGTAATATAAGAAAAAACTGAGAATCCGGGAGCAAGAGTACGTCCGGAAATTTGTTCCGGATAGAAAGGCATACTTGAGCTTGAAGGCTGAAACGGGCTTGAGGCGTGGCACATATCAAGTGTGACCAACACTTTATCTGTGCCCGGGGCATGAATGAAGGCAATATTTGCGGGCAGAACCATTGATAAAAGCAAAATGCATAGAATTATCAAGCCGGTCAGCTTTCCTGGCATCATCGAATTTACTCAATTTCTTCTCCAGCGTCAATATCTAATTTCAATTATTAAGATCTTTGGGTTTCAAATGTGAGTATTTTAATTGAATTATCCGGATTCACTCGCTTGCCCTTCGGGCTACGCTCGTTTTCCATTATAATATTTGCACTATGGCCCGATTTTCCAGAATGGCTTTTTTTGTCTTTGCCGCGGCAATAATAATTGCATTTGCAACCTCATCGTGCAATAGAATTCCTGCTTACAAAGAAGCCCATTTAAACGGCGCCGGGAATATTGCTGTAAACATAAAGACTCTTGGGGAAAAGGTCCCTCAATTTTATACCTGCGTCCTTGCCGGGCGGCGGATTGATTTTTTTCTGGTCAAGGTAAATGGAGCAGTCCAGTCCTATTTCGATGCCTGCGCCATGTGCTATCCCAAAAAACTGGGCTACCGGGTCGAGGGTAACGAAATCGTTTGCAAGGCCTGCAATTTAAGGTACACGGCGGAAGAATTAAAAACGGGGAAGGGGAGCTGCCATCCCATCCCGCTGCCAGGCCGAACTGAAAACGGGTTTTATATCATTACAAAAGACGCTGTAAAGACCGGATTGAAATATTTTTAGTTTGCGATTCTGGTCAGCGTGGTCTTAACGTGGACCAGTGGCGGGGAGGACTGCCGCTTGTTCTGTATCTGGAGTGAAGGCCGATTTTTTAATTTGTTGCTGGTTGCACGCTGACCGTGTAACAGTTTTCGGTGAAAACCCGCCTGTTATGTGCGAAATTTCCGGGTGAGGTGTGCGTCCAGAAACTGAAACCTAGCCGGCGCTAACATTCGGCGCGGATTACGGGAACAAGTCGATAGGGACACGATTCAACAATGGTGTAAATTTCCGAAAGAATGTGGGATGCGTCCTCTTTCGGCATGCTGAGAATCTTAGGAAAAATGATTGCCCTATTGTCTCAAATTTATTACGATATTGCCCGTACATCGTGCATGATATGGAGGCAACAAACCATGCTCTATAAAAAGGGGAACATTTGCAACGACTGGAAGATGCGCCTCAAGTTCGCTTTCAAAATCCGCCGGTCTCATTTCTATAAAAGAGATCATTTTTTTATGCGCTGTTTCAACTTTCAAAATTGCGCCAGCGATCGTTCCGCAGAATTCGCAGTTTCTAGTCGGTTCAAAGATTTTTAGTTCGGGGACATAAAATTCGTGCAGTTGATCCAAGTGACCCCAGTTGCGCGCCCTCTGCACAGCTGTTTCAATTAATTCGTGTGTCTGCTCTTCATTTAACTTGATTTGCAAGCTCAATAAAAGATTTTTAAGATCACTAATGACAGCAGGATCACCTCTTCCAAATAAACCACAGCCCTGCTTATGATAGTGAAATTTTATGAATTCATGGACAATAGCTTTGGTCTTCGAATTTCCGATGATTTTAGAACTGATCAGTTTTTCATATATTTTTGAGCTTTCAAATTTTTTTAGAAAATCTAAAGTTCTGGTATCTTCTCCGCCAAATCTAATATTTATGCCGATCTTGTAATCGTGGTTAGATTGCTTTTTTATTTTCCTATCCTCATGGACTATTGCCCGCCTTTTATAGTTCGAAAAAAAGAGGTTGTCCATTTTCAGTTTTACTTTTCTTCTTTTTCTTTATTTATTTTGCTTTAATTTCCATTTCCAACCTAAACCGAATATTATAAAAAAGAGAATAAAACCAATTAATTTTATCTCGTCCCCGAAGGATCCTAAAAATATAATGGCCGGAATAATAAGGCCAACATAATACCACCAAGGATATGTTCCATGAGATAGCCTGGCATGCTCAGCGCTGGTCAATCCTTTCTTGTAACGATGCATAGATATAGCCGCAATCAGGCTGAAAAACGCTAAGGCGAAATAAATAATTATCATAGCCAGCCTAGACATTACATATGACCTCCGATTTTAACTCATTGTACTATGCTCTTTTTTTCATCCGTTTTCAAGCATGCTCAAAGGGAGGTTATATGAGTGATATTATTCCGTCTGCCGACATTGTTAGATATGACCTGTCTCGCCCAATAAAGTTACATAACCTGCTGGCGGCTACTACGCCTATCAACACCTTAACGCTCTGAATCGACGTTAAACCATGGACGCCATATACCAACAAGCCGATCTTCCGCATAAAAGCGTTCGGCGATTGCGTTCTCAGGGAAATCCGTTCGATATGAAAAACCCACGGACTTGAAGATCAGGTTTAGGGGCTCTGTCTCCTGAGGGAACACATGCTCAACTCCAAAACGTAGCTGGCAAGACGTAGTGCAAGGCTTTGCTTTGTGGTTGCCTGGTTGTGGTTGATGCAACCGGCCTGGAGACCCGCGCTTTATATGTAGGGAAAATCGATTCTTGATGTTTGTTGATTTGCCAACGTACAGACACGGGTAGACAAGTTCAGAAGGCCACCAATCTTTGTATTCTACGTCTACAGGGCGCTCTTTCGGACCTTTTAGGACGATGTGTCTATTGGCAGACATCAACTCAATTTTTTGGCCTACCCACCAGAACGCATAGACTCCGGGTTCTTCTGGCAGATCAATTGTTTGCCCACGGAAAATCTGATCTATGCGGCGAATGGAATTTACTGTGTGCATTCTTTGCCCCCAACTCGTTAGAATTTCGACTGCATCAGACATAGTTCCTTGAACGCACTCACTTAGCTAACCCTCCACAAATCTACCAAAGGCATGATCTCGACTCGATCACGAGTATACGAAATGATGTTTTCTCCTTTTTCAACAAACACCTCTGAAAAGCTGTCTTTTTCCAACCAATAATTTGAGGCTTTTTCCGCAAAGAACTCGTTTGCCTCATTAATTTCAAGAATGGGAAGCGTAATATTACAATAAATGGCGAGCCAGTTCTCAGTGAACCTGTCGAAGGTTCGTGCTCTCAGCTTTTTTGTTTTTCGGGTAATGACGTCAAAAATTGCATCGGCATATTCGCTTTCCACGGTGCTGCCTTCCCATCCCGGTCCTGTAAGTTTTTTGCGGGACACTATTGAGCGGAGATCGGTTAGTTTTCGAGGCGGGGTGCCCCATTTAAACAGCGAGGGATCAATAATGGCACCATCCTCATTGGCCTCTGGCAATGTGGTTGCCTTAGCATGTTCTTCATTTATAGCTTCTGTAATCTCTATGCCGATGTGCCTATTTCCGGCCTTGAGAAGGTAATCTGGCCGTTCTCTTTTTATGAGTTGAATGGGGAAACCAATTCTGTTGTGCTTCATCAAAGTTGCAAGCAACCGGCAAATAGACCACGTTTCACAGTGCTCGGTAGTTCTGCCTTCATTTCTAGGCGGAACGCTTATGTCTATGTTTTTCAAAATTGCGAGAAGTTCAGTATTATTGTCTGCCTTAATGTCTTTCATTTTTTTTTGAGGGATTGTCCAATCCACCCTTTTTCATTTATTTCATTTTCTGGCATCCATACGCACTCCACATAAATTTAAAATCCTGCTTGTACTATGCATATTTTGGCACTCGTTTTCAAGGCAAGACTTCAGGGTGTAACTTGAGCCCAAAAGAGAAACATTGCTTTTGAAGGTTCGAAGGGGCACGCCGCACCCAAGGCCCATCCCTTAAAAATGTTTCTTTCCAAAAGAAACACTGCGCCCATGGTAAGAAAATCTTATCGGCCTGGGGCGGGCAGGGCCGGAGGGGCGCACGTTTTAATTGTACTTGTTAGCGGTTGCCGGGTTAAAATAAAGCCGCCCGTCTTAAGCCTGATCTCTCCGGAAAAAGCAGCGCAGCACGGCGTCCTCGAATTCTTTTAATATCTGCTGGTCCAGATGCCCCTCCGGTGTTCTCAGCCTGAGCAAGGCATTTTTTCGTTCATGCGGCTTGCCGTAAACGCTTTCTACGGTAAGCGCGGCATAGCCCTCAATTATGGCGGCCATGCGCCCGCTGACGGATATTTCCTCTGCCTTGATGCCCCTGGGATAACCGGTGCCGTCCATCCTTTCGTGGTGGCTCCAGCATATGTCCTTTACTATCTGGTCTGCGGCAGGGGTGTCCTTTAAAATGTCCATGCCGTATGTGACATGCATCTTGATCATCTCGAATTCCTCTGGATCAAGTTTCGCCGGCTTAAACATTATTTCATCCGGTATCTTTACGCTTCCTATATCATGCAATAATCCGCCCAGGGCGTTTAACAGACATTCTTCTTCGTTAAAGCCCTTGAAAACGGAGAACAGATACATATGTACGGAGACGATCAGAGAATGCAGGAACAAGGTGTTCCGGTGCTCTTCCACTGACCGCAATATCCCGTTAAAACCGTCCTCTCCTATTGTTTTTATCATGGCATGACAGGCGTCTTTAAGCTCCTGGTACGGCAATCCCTTGTCCTTAACGGCGGAATCAAAAGCGGAGGTCATTGTCACTTTAAGCAGGCGCAGGGCGGATTGCTGCCGGAACGGCAAAAATTTCCACTCTTCCTCGATAGATGTGTTTATCCAGTCTGAAACCTTGGCAAGGAGCACACCCACATTGACGGGTTTTACAATGTAATCATTGGCCCCTTTCTTGATCGCGCTTAAAACCGTCTCCTTTTCCCTGTGGGCCGAGATCATGATGACAGGAGTGCGTTTCATGCTCTCGTAATCACGTATTTTGCTCAGCGCCTCCAGGCCGTTGACTTGGGGCATCTCGATATCAAGCAGGATCAGGTCGGGCTGGAACCTGATAGCGTTGGAAACCACGGAAGCGCCGTCCGTGGCGCTCCTGACCTTGTAGCCCACGTCCGTCAATTGTTCCTGGATCAAACGGCAGAAAACCGAATTGTCATCCGCAACGAGTATTTTTTTCATTAAGTGTTACTGGTATGAGAGGTGATGTTTTTGCCGCTCTTGTTTATTTGCATTTTAATGAGCATTGATCCCATGGTCTTAATGCCTCAATTCTTGCCTGTTTCCGGGCCCTTCAAGAAACCGTCCGGCAATGGAGTTCACCCCCGATTTGGGCAATTATAACAGATTTATAAAGGGGTATGTAAAGTGAAGCAGTGGAGATAGATCTGGCAGGGAAATAGAAAAAATCTGCTTAGTGGTAAAAATTCTGTATGGCCGCAGAGGGAGGGTGATCCCTGTTAATTGTACTTGTTCATGGCCGCGCCCACGCCGTGCGTGATCACGTCAATGGCGGCCTGTGCGGCCTGTGCGGCCGCCTCTTCGATGAGCGGGGCCTCGCTTTTGCTGAACTTCTGGAGGACGTAGACATCGGCTGGGGTGGAAGGGTCCCTGCCAACCCCTATCTTCACCCTTATGAAATCCCTTGTGCCGGTCTCCCGGATTATGGAATCCACCCCGCGGTGGCCTCCGGCGGAGCCGTTTTTCCTTATCCTTATCTTTGCGACATCCAGGTCTATATCGTCATGGATGACGATAAGGTCCGCGGGGGAGATATTGTTTTTTTTGAGGACTTCTCTTACGGCGGTGCCGCTTAAGTTCATATAGGTGAGGGGTTTTAGAATGAGCACCTCAAGGCCGCCTGCCGCGGCCCTGGCCATCATGCATTCCACTTTTTTGGGGCCCGGCTCCCACTGCGCGCCCAGCAGGCGCGCAAGCTCATCGGCCGCCAGGAAGCCCGCGTTATGGCGGGTCTTCAGATATTTTCTGTCAGGGTTTCCAAGCCCTGCTACAAGCCACAAGGTCTTTTTCTGTATCGCCTGTTTCCGGCAAAAAGGCTACTTCTTCTCGGCCTTCCCCTCGCCCTCTTCCTTCTCCTTGCCCTTCTTTATGACTTCGGGCTCGGCGGGAGCGGCGCTGGGCGCTGCCTCCTCTTCCTTGGGCAGGGCCACGGTGGCTATCATCTCTTCACCATGGGTGAGCACCTTTACACCCTCCGGGAGGCTCAGATCGCGAACGTGGATGGAATGGCCAGCCCCAAGCTCAGAGACATCCACATTGATGTGTCCGGGAATGTTGTCCGGAAGGCACTCTATCTCTATCTGGGAGATGCCGTACTGGAGCGCTCCGCCTTCCCTCTTGACGCCTATCGGTTCACCCATGATATGCACCGCAGCCACGACCTTTATCGTTTCCTTAAGGGACACCTCAAAGAAGTCCGTGTGGAGCAGTTCCCTGTTTACGGGGTCCACCTGGTAGTTCTTCACCAGGGCCAGGCGGTTGTCTCCGTCCGGGAACTGGAGGTTCACGATAACCTGCTCACCGCCCGACCTGTGCAGGAAGCGCAAAAGCTCGGGTTTGTCCAGTTGTATGGGGAGCGATTTCCCCTCCCTGTAAATGACGCCGGGGATCAAGCCTTTCCTTCTCAAGGACCTGGCGATGCCCTTGCCGGAGACCTCTCTTTTTTCAGCCTTTATGCTAGTCTTTTCCATTTTTTAAAAACCTCCTTCAGACAAAAAGAGAACTTATCGAGGATTCCTCATGAATCCTTTTTATCGCTTCGGCAAAGAGGGGTGCGACTGAGAGCACCTTCAGTTTCGGGCATTGCGCCCTCTTGCTGTCCAGCGGTATGGTGTCAGTCACTATCAGCTCCTCGATGGCGGAGTTGTTAAGACGGTCTACCGCCGGGCCGGAAAGAACAGCGTGAGTGCAGGCGGCACAGACCTTCCTTGCCCCTTTCTGCTTCAGGGCGTTAGCGGCCTGTGTTATGGTGCCCGCGGTGTCTATCATATCATCCAAAAGCATTACGTCCCTGCCCTCAACGGCCCCGACCACGTTCATTACCTGGGACACGTTTGCGGCCTCACGGCGCTTGTCTATGATGGCTATGGATGCATTGAGCCTTTTGGCGAAGTTCCTTGCCCGTTCCACTCCGCCGGCGTCTGGAGATACGATGACCAGGTCCTTGAAATGGCAGCCCCTTATGTAGTCGAAAAGCACCGGGGAGGCATAGAGATGATCCACCGGGATGTTGAAAAAACCCTGGATCTGCCCCGCGTGCAAGTCTATGGTCAGAAGCCTGTTCGCTCCGGCCACGGTAAGGAGGTCGGCCACGAGCTTTGATGATATCGGAACCCTGGGCTGCACCTTCCTGTCCTGCCTGGCGTATCCGTAATAGGGCATCACCGCAGTTATCCGTCCGGCGGAGGCCCGCTTCAGGGCGTCAAACATCAGAAGCAACTCCATGAGATTTTCGTTGACCGGCATGCAGGTGGACTGTATCACGAAAACATCCGCTCCGCGGACGTTTTCGTTTATCTGCAGCATTATCTCTCCGTCGCTGAAGTTGGTTATGGTGGCGTCGCTCAATTGGACTCCCATGCTCTTTGCGATTGCATTTGCGAGCGCTTTGTGCGAGTTGCCCGAAACTATCCTGATGCCTACCGGCATAAAATAAATTCCCGCTTCCTTTCAGTTTCTGTATAAATTTAAAAAAGAGATTTTTTCTTTTTCTGCTTCTAAAATTTTTTACAAGGCTAAATGGCTGGGGCGGGAGGATTCGAACCTCCAAATGGGAGATCCAAAATCTCCTGACTTGCCGTTTGTCGACGCCCCAAACGCACGCCTAAAAATTTCATCATGCCCCCGTTTGCCCCGCTGCCCCGTCCATACCGCCATCTGCGCAGACTGTACTTGCGATCCTGCACCACCAGGACATCTTCCTGGCCGCCCGCCTGGCGGCCTCCTGGTTCCGGAAAACGCCAAAAACAGTGGAGCCGCTGCCGCTCATCATGACGTATGAAGCCCCTTCCCGTTTAAGGGCGTCTTTTATGCGGCTTATCTCCGGGTAGGCCGGCAGCACTCCGGTCTCAAGATCGTTTCCGCCCGAGGTGTCCAGACTTTCCAGATCCCCATCCTTGAGAGCGCGAATGAACAGTTTAATATTGTTGCGGGCATTTGTCAACCCGGTATAGCGTGAAAGCGCCCGGTAAGCCCATGGGGTCGGCACGCCGAATGAGGGCTTTACGAGGAGAAGGGCAAAGGACCTTCCAAGCCCTACGGGCTCGGTGATCTCCCCCCGTCCGGAGACAAGCGAACAGCGCGCGCCGAGGAAGAAAGGCACATCGGAGCCCAGCTTCGCCCCGAGGCGGGAGAGCTCGCCGCCGGAAAGGCCCAGTTCCCAAAGCCTGTTTAAGCCCATCAGGGCGCTGGCAGCGTCCGAGCTGCCGCCTCCAAGGCCCGCTTCCATGGGGACATTTTTTTTAAGCGAGATCCTTGCTCCCTTGTCGATGCCCGCATGCTCTTTCAGCAGGAGAGCGGCCCTCCAGACGGCATTGTCATATGTGGGGATGGAACAGTTGGCCTCCAGGGAAAGCGTGTCCGCGGCCTCGAAGCTCAGCTGGTCTGCAAGGTCCACGCACTGCATCAGGGACCGGATCTCATGATAGCCATCGTCCCTTTTTCCGGGCACGAACAGAAACCAGTTTATCTTTGCGGGGGCGGGCAGGGTGAACATAGGGGGATTTCTCTTCTTTTCTCTACTTCTGTATCTCTTTTATCTTTTTTTCCACTCTTTCCCTCAGGCCGGTTTCCTTCGCGCCGAATTCTATGGACTTTTCCCATGCGTTGAGGGCGTCCTGTTTCCTGTTCAAGGATCTATAGACATCGCCAAGGTGTTCCAGGATAACGGGGTCCTCTTTATCAAGCCCCACCGCGAGGGTAAGCTCCGTCAGGGCGTGGTTGAACTTCCCCATCTTGTAATAGATCCACCCCAGGCTGTCGGTGATATAGCCGCTTCCGGGTTTCAGTTTCATCGCCTTCTCAACCATCGAAAGCGCTTCGTCCAGGTTGATCCCCTTTTCGGCATAGCTGTATCCCAGGTAGTTAAGGGCATCGGCGTGCGAGGGATTTATCTGGAGGACCCGCTTGAGTTGGGCCACCATGTCGTCAAACCTGCCGGTCTTCTCGTAAAGCATGCCCATGTAGAAATGGAGCTCGCCGTCATTCGGGAACCTGTTCAGGCCTTCGGAAAAGACGGACCCGGCCGCCGTGTAATCTTTGGAATCCATGTAGAGGGAGCCCAGATAGATGTATACGTCCGATTTCCCTTTGTCCAGGCTAAGCAGTTTTTTATAGATGGCGATGGCCTGGTCATTTTGCCCCAGCTCGGTCAGCAGCCCGCCCATGAAAAGCAGGGCCTGGGTGTCTCCCGGCTCCGCTTTCAGCACCTTGTCCAGCTCGGCCTTGGCGTCCTGCGGCCTTTTAAGCTCTTCCAGGGCATAGGCCAGATAATACCTGGCGTGGACATCATTCGGGTCTTTGGAGAGTATCGACCTTAATTCCAGGACGGCCTTGTCGAAGTCGCCGCTTTCCATGTAGAGCACCGCAAGCCTCTTGTAGACATCGGTATTGCCCGGCTCCATGGCCTTTATCTTCTCGTACTGCCGGATGGCCTTTTTCTTTTCCTTGGTCCGGATGTACAACTGCCCAAGCCTGTCTCTTGCCTCCGTATTGCGCGGGTTTGCCAGGATGGCGGCCTTGTAATAGTCCCTGGCGGCATTGATGTCGCCCTTTATCTCGCTTATGAGGCCCATGTAAAAGCTTGCGCTTTCGGAGCCCGGCCTTAATCTGAGCACATCGCCAAAATACTCGCCGGCCTTGGTGTAATCCTTGAGGTCGAAATTTATGAGCCCCAGGTAATAGTATGCCATGACGTTTTTTTTGTTCCGGTCGATGATCTTCAGCAGCATGGACTGCCCTTCCACGTAATCGCCCTTGGAGGCCCGAAGGACACCTGCGAGCAGCAGGGCGTTCTCGTTGACCGGGTCTGCCTTGAGGATCTTCTCATAAACGGAAATGGCGTCGTCCCTGCGCCCCTGCCCATTGTAAAGCTCGCCCAGAAGGAAAAGGGCCTTTATATTGGAAGGGTCCTCTTTTGTCACCTCCTGCACCACGGCAGCGGCGTCCTTGAACCTGCCCAATTTGAGCAAAACGACCCCAAGCTGCAATCTCAAAGTGGAGGAGGAAGGGTCCATTTGCAGCGCCTTTTGGTAATAGCCCGCGGCATCTTCCCATTTGCCGGAAAGCTCCGCCTGATAGCCCAGGATGAACTCATAGGACGAATTGCCGTCCGGCACCGCATTTGACAGCGCCGCAGTTGGGGAAGGCCGGACCCCCGAGGCGGAAGACTGCGCCCCCGGCCCGTTTGATGCCATGTTCGACGCCCCGGCGGCAGGAGCCATGAGGGATAAGCAGGAGACAAGAATCAAGACGGAAAGCAATAGGAACTTCTTCATTCTTGAATTATCGCACAAAAATAAAAAAACCGGCAACCCAGCAATAAGGTCCGGGGTAGAGGGTGCAGAGGGGGAAAATACCGCCCGCCCGCGCAAAAAGATCCGTAGGGCCGCAAAAGTTTGCCCGCCTTTAGTTTTACCGGTAGTAAAGGTCTGTTAAAATAAAAGGTCTGTTAAAATAAATGGCGAGCGTATCCCGAAGGGCAAGCGAGCGAACATGATAGATCAAGAAATCCTCACATTCGATGCCTGGAGGGCATAAACAGGTGCGCATATTCCATTTTATCTATGATCATGTGGGCAACCCGTGGGTGGGGGGCGGCGGGGCCGTCCGGATTTTTGAGATATACAAGCGGCTTGCCCAAAGGCATGAGATAACCGTTGTAAGCGGCAGTTACCCCGGGGCCCAAGATCATATTGCGGACGGCATCCGGTTTCATTTCATCGGTTCTAAAAAAAACAATTATGTTCTGAGCACCTTCTGCTATGCCGCGAGCGCCTTCAGGTTTTTGAAGGAACACGGCGGTCAGACGGACATCGTTGTGGAGGACTTTGCCCCCTGGAACCCGATCTTTTCGCTTCTGGCCGTAAGGAAAAAACCGGTTATTCTGCATCTGAACCACCGGGAGGGGGCGGGCATCCTCAGAAGGTGGTATATTTTGCCGGGGCTGCCTTTTTATCTCATAGAGAAGTTCTATCCTAAATTTTTCAAAAACATAATCACCGTATCGGAAGGGACAAGAAGGAAGTTCGGCGTGAACGCCATTATAATTTCAAACGGCATAGACGAAGAGGTCCTGGCCGGGCCGCCGCCTGAAGAGAAAGAAACTTTTCTTTTTTTTGCCGGAAGGCTGCACAAAAAGAACAAGGGGCTGGACACGCTTTTGGAGGCGATGCGGCTTCTGCCGTCTGAAAGGCTGATCATCGCCGGAAGGGGCCCGGACGAGGAAAAACTCAAAAAGATGCAAAAAGAACTTGGCCTTGATAATGTGGAATTTGCCGGTTTTGTCTCCGGAGAAAGAAAGATGGAGCTGATGCGGAAGGCCAAGCTGTTCGTTCTGCCTTCAAGGTTTGAAGGCTACGGGATAGTCCTTCTGGAGTCCGCCGCGGGCGCCACCCCCGCCGTTGCCAGCGATATCCCGGAACTGGGTTTTGCCGTGAATGCCGGGTTTGCGGTAAATTTCCGGATGGGTGACAGCAAAGACCTGGCAGAGAAGATAAAATTTTTAGGAAACAATGATCCTTTGAGGCGGCAGATGGGCGCAAAGGGCCTCAAATTCGCCGCGGACAACACATGGAGCACCGTTGCCATGGAATTCGAAAGTTACCTTGATAAAATCATGTTATAATTTCCCCTTAAAGGGGGTTTCAAAAAATAAAAAAATTACAGGTAAAAAATCCTCCCACCATCAAGAGAAAGGGCTCAAAAGCAGGAGGATCTGAAGGGCCTTCTTCTGTAAAAGTGCCCTCTTATATAAAAAAACTGGTCAGGCCCAACATCCTGGCCTTGAAACCCTATGACGCGACGGGGGCGGCATGCCGTGTGAAGCTGGATGCCAACGAAAGCCCCTACCCGGAACCCCTGAACGCCGGGCTTCTTAGATCGGTAAAGACAAACCGGTATCCGGACCCCCTTGCTGTGGACCTGAGGCGGGCCTTCGCGAAACGGATGCTGCCTCCAAAGCTCAGGGACATAGACCGCATACTCCACGGGAATGGCTCCGATGAGATAATCTACAACCTGATATGCGCCTTCGGCGGGCCCGTCGTTTATCCGTGCCCCACTTTTTCAATGTACGGGAAGATCGCCCAGGCCCTTGGAGAAAATGTGATCGAGGTCCCTCTCGGGCCGGATTTCGATATAGACGACGCACGGCTGATAAAGGCGTTCAGGAAAGAAAAGGGCAAGATCGTCTTCATCAGCAGGCCCAATAACCCCACTGGCAACAGTTTTTCCTGGGAAAAGATAGTAAACATAATCGAGAATGTTAAAGGCATTGTGGTGGTCGATGAGGCCTATCAGGCGTTCTCTGGGGAAAAAAGCTTCCTGCCGCTTCTGAACCGGTATGAGAACCTGGCTGTGCTGATGACGCTTTCAAAGGTTGGGCTGGCCGCGCTGAGGATCGGTTTTCTTGTAGCAAACCCGCACCTGATAAAAGAGGTGAACAAGACGAGGCTGCCTTTCAACGTGAACTCGTTTTCCCAGGCTATCGCTGTCCGGGCCCTCGGTGGAACAGGCATGGGGGAGGGCGTGAAAAAGATCGTCTCTGAAAGACACAGGGTGTTTAAGGAGCTGCGGAAGATAGAGGGCATCACCGTTTATCCCTCGGATGCCAATTTTATCCTGTTCCATTCGCCAAGGGCGGAGAGCATATACTGTGGGGCCATCTGCGAGGGGGTCCTTTTAAGGAATTTTTCGGGCCCGATGGAAGGCTATCTGAGGGTCACCATCGGTTCAAGGAAGGAAAATGACGCTTTCCTGAAGGCCATAAAAAACCGGGCTGCCTGGGTTGAAGACCCCCACATTAAAAATCGGGCGGAAGGCTCCCACATTGAGATAAAAAAAGAGAAAGAGATTGAAAAAGAGGCAAAAAAAGGATGAAAAGGGCGGCGGAGAAAAAGGGAAGAAAGACCTCCATGGTGAGGAAGACGGCAGAGACGAACATCTCGCTCTCTCTGGACCTGGACGGCAAGGGGGATTACAAGGTCAGAACCGGAATGCCTTTTTTTGACCACATGATATCGCTTATGTGCAGGCACGGGCTTATGGACATGAGGCTTCAGGCGGCAGGAGACCTGGATGTGGACTATCATCACACGGTGGAAGACGTGGGGATAGTGGCGGGCAAGGCGCTCAAAGAGGCCCTCGGAGCCATGAAAGGCATACGCAGGTACGGGTTCGCTTCTGTGCCGATGGATGAGGCGCTGGCCCAGGTGAGCCTGGATATAAGCGGAAGGCCTTATCTTGTATACCGTGTCTCCTATCCCAAAAGGCAGCGCATAAAGGATTTTGAGGCCGATCTGGTGGAAGATTTCCTGCAGGCCTTCGTTTCAAACGCGGGTATAACGATGCACGTCGATGTCCCCTATGGCAGAAACCTGCACCACATGGTGGAGGCCGTATTCAAGGCCATAGGGCAGGCGCTGATGAACGCCGTCTCCGTGGACCCCAGGGCGAAAAAGGAGCCCCCTTCCACGAAGGGCAGAATATAGTTTTTAGGTTTTTTTAGCGGGCAGAACGCAATTTTAGTAAGATTGTAAATACGAACCAGTTTTTCTTTTCTTTTTTTATTTTTTTCCTCTTTTTCTTTTTATTGTCTTTTAGTCTTTTTGCCTTGCCGTTCAACGGGGAAAGATAGGTTCTCACGGAAAGCCGCTCAATAAAAAAACAAAAAGAACAAAACAAAAAAGACGGGAAAAACAAAAACAGACCATCGAATCAGAACAAATCGAAAAATTTCTTCAAGGAGGGTTTCATAATGAATGCGATCGTCCTTAGAGAGCCTGGCGGCCCTGGCGTCCTTAAATATGAACAGATGGACCGGCCTGTCCCTCATCGCGGCGAAGTGCTTGTGAAGGTGAAAGCGGCAGCGGTGAACCACCTCGACATCTGGATAAGGTCCGGTCTTGGCGCTTACGGCGCCAAATATCCCCACATCATCGGCAGCGATTTTTCCGGAGAGGTCTTCGAGGTCTCCCCTGATGTCAAAAACTTCAAGCCTGGCGACAGGGTTGCGGTAGACCCTGGGATCAGGTGCCTTAAATGCGACCATTGCCTGGAGGGAGACAATAATATCTGCCGCCATATGGGTCTTATAGGTGCCTCCACCTGGGGCGGCTATGCCGAGTACGCCAAGGTGAGCGAGGACAACCTTATACCCCTGCCGGCGCACGTGAGTTTCGAAGAAGGTGCCGCTTTCCCTCTTACTTTCCTGACCGCATGGCATATGCTTGCAAACAGGGGGGATCTGAGGGGTGGCCAAAGCGTTCTTATAATAGCCGGCGGAAGCGGCATAGGGGTGGCCGCCATCCAGATAGCAAAGCTTTTTGGGGCCAGGGTCATCGCGACTGCCGGGGGGAAGGAAAAAACGGCCAGGCTGTTGGACCTGGGGGCCGATCATGTTATAGACCACAAAACGGAGGACATTCACAAAAGGGTCATGGATTTTACCGCCGGAGACGGAGTGGACATGGTCTTTGAGCATGTCGGGCCGGCCACCCTGGGCAAGTCCCTGGCCTCTTTGAAAAAAGGGGGCAAGCTTGCCATTTGCGGCGCCACGACCGGACCTGAGGCCACGCTGGACCTGAGGCACCTGTTTACCCGGCAACTGGATGTCCGGGGCTCCTTTCTCGGTACCAGGGCGGAACTGCTTAAGGTGGCGGCGCTTGTGGCGGAAGGGAAGCTTAAACCTGTGATAGATGAGGTCTTCCCGCTTAAAGAGGCGGCCAGCGCGCACATGAAGATGGAAAAGAGCGCCCACTTCGGAAAGATAATACTTACTCCCTGACGGGAAAAAATGGAGAAAAAGCAAAAGCAAAATTCGGCAGAAAAGGCAAAAAAGACAAAACAGGTAAAGGTGAAAATCCCTTTCGGACAGATAGATTTTGTGCTCCTTGACCTGGACGGCACGCTTCTGGACAAGTACTTTGATGATTATTTCTGGGAGCATCTCGTGCCGGAAAGATACGCCGAGGCCCATAACGTGACATTCGGACGGGCGAAGGAAGAGCTCCTGGAGATGTACCGTAGCCATGAGGCCACCCTTAATTGGACGGACCTGGACTTCTGGTCGGGCCAACTCGGGCTGGATATACCCGCTCTCAAGGAGCAGATAAAACACCTGATAGAGGTGCACCCTCATGTTGAGGAATTTCTGGAGACTTTAAGAAGCAGAGGGAAAAAGGTCTATCTCTTCACCAACGCGCATTACAAGGCTATAGAGATAAAATTTAAAAAAACGGGGCTCGCCAAATATTTTGACCATATCGTGGCCTCATACGGCATGGGCTATCCCAAGGAGGACATCAGGTTCTGGGAAAAAGCACAGGACCTGACCGGTTTTAAAAAGGAGGGATCCCTTTTTATCGATGATACGGAGAGCGTCCTGGCAACTGCGGCGCAATTCGGGATAAAATATCTGCTGCTAAAGGAAAAACCCGCATCGAGGGAAGTAAAGGGAAGGGTGAGGACAAGCAGCCCTCCGACAGGTAAATGCGGCAGGTTCCAGTCGATCAAAGATTTCAGGGAGCTTTTGGACACGCTTAAATGAATATAGCCCAGCTGCTTGTCAGATGTCTTGAGAACGAAGGGGTCCGGCACGCCTTCGGAGTTCCGGGCGAGGAGAACCTGGAGCTTCTGCGTGCGATAAGGAAGTCCGGTACGCTGGAGTTCGTGGTAACGAGGGACGAAAGGGGCGCCTCTTTCATGGCGGCGGCGTGGGGGAGGTTGTCCGGCAGGCCTGGCGTCTGCATTTCCACCCTGGGGCCGGGAGCCATAAATATGCTGCTGGGAGTGGCCGATGCCTTTCTGGATTTCGCGCCTCTTGTGGCGATAACTGCGCAGAAAAACCTGTCCGAGACATTCAAGGAGGCCCACCAGTACGTGGATGTCTTCTCCATTTACAAGCCAGTGACCAAATGGGGGGCTAGCATCGGCGGGAAAAACGTCCCGGAGATAGTGAGGAAGGCGTTCAGGGTGGCGCAGACCGAAAAACCGGGTCCCACGCACCTTGAGCTGCCGGAGGACGTTGCCCAGGCGGAAGCGGGTGCGCAGGAACCGATGGTCCCGGCTCACGTGCTTTACCCGGAACCGCCGGGAGACGCGGTGGAGAACGCGGTCAGGATGATAGAGGGGGCGCAAAACCCCATTATCATAGCCGGAGGCGGCGTAATAAGAGCTGGTGCGAGCAGGGAGCTGCTTAAATTCGTGAGGAAATTCAGCATACCCCTTGCCACCACCTTCATGGCCATGGGAGCGGTACCCTCAGATGAAGAACTTTTCATGTCCACAGTGGGGCTCCAGCAGAAGGATTACATATCCTGCGGGTTGGAAAAAGCGGACCTGATCATCACCGTGGGTTACGACCCCGTTGAATTCAGCCCGCGTTACTGGCGGGGAGGCGCGGCCAAAAAAGAAAAAGCCGTCATACACATAAGCGCCACACCGGCTGAGACTGACGCCGCTTACCAGAGTTTCGAGCTTGTGGGGGACATACGGCGCACTCTTTCCAAGCTGCTGAGGGTAAAAACGGGCAAGGTCATGAAGGAACCGTCATTTTTTGCGCGTCTCAAGGAGATCGAGAGGAAAGGGATGCCGCTTGCGCTTTCCGGCTGGCCCATAAAGCCGCTCAGGCTTGTCAACGAGATGCGCAATGTCCTGGGCAGGAAGGATGTACTTATAAGTGACGTTGGCGCGCACAAGGTATGGATAGCTCGCTTCTATGAAGCGATGAGCCCCGGCACCGTTCTTATCTCAAACGGGCTTGCATCAATGGGGTTTGCCATCCCGTCGGCGATTTCAGCAAAGATGCTGTGCCCGGAAAGAAAAGTCATCGCGGCCGTGGGGGACGGAGGGTTTCTTATGTCCATGTCCGAGTTGGAGACCGCAGCGAGACTGGGCCTGTCCTTTACCGTGATCATATGGAACGATGGAGGGTACGGACTTATAGGTTGGAAGGAAAGGGCCAGGTTTGGTGAGGAGTTTTTTACGGAGTTCGGGAACCCGGATTTCGTGAAACTGGCCGAATCGTTCAATGCGAAGGCATACAGGGTGGAAAAGGAAAGTGAATTGGGGCCGGTGCTCAGGGACGCCCTGAAGACCAGGGGCATATCGGTTGTCGACTGCCCGGTGGATTATGGTGAGAACATGAAGCTGGCCGGGATGATGGGAGAGATCATATGTCCCATGTGAAGGCAGTACGTCCTGCTAATGCAGAGATGTCCTGTTAAGAGAGGAATGTTCTATTAAAGGGCAGGATCGGAAGGTGGAATGAACAGGGAGCAGACGGATTTTCTGGTCATAGGAAGCGGGGTAGCGGGCCTGAGGGCTGCCATAGAGTTATCTCCGGCGGGCAGGGTGACGGTCATAACCAAGGATGTCCCGACCGAAAGCAGCACCGAGTACGCACAGGGCGGAATAGCCGTGGCTTTAAGCGATGAAGACGAGGTGGGGATTCATTACGAGGACACTCTTAGGGCCGGAGACGGCCTGTGCCGCGAAGATGCGGTGAAGGTCCTTGTGGAAGAAGGCCCGGAACGCATCCTGGAGCTGATCTCCTGGGGGGCGGAGTTTGACAAGGAGGGCGCAAAGAAACAGAAGCTCGCCTTCGGTCTTGAGGCCGCTCATTCGAGAAAAAGGATACTGCATGCAGGCGGGGACTCCACGGGCAAGGAGCTTGAGCGCGTGCTCATTGACAAGGTAAGGACCATCCCCTCCATAAGGCGGCTCCCTTTTACCCTTGCCTCGGACCTGATAGTAAGGGACGGGGTCTGCTACGGCGCCGTCGTCGTCTCTGAAAGACGGCCCATGGCGATCTTCGCCAGGGCAACGGTGCTTGCGACGGGTGGGCTTGGCCAGGTCTATTCCATAACCACGAATCCGCAGGTGGCAACGGGAGACGGGTATGCCGTTGCCTACCGGGCTGGCGCGGTCCTGGAAGACATGGAGTTCGTGCAGTTCCATCCGACGAGCCTTTATCTACAGTCCGCGCCACATTTCCTGCTCACGGAGGCCCTGCGCGGCGAGGGTGGCAAGCTCCTTAATATCAGGATGGAGCCTTTCATGTCCCGCTACCATCAGGAAATGGAACTGGCCCCTAGGGACGTAGTGTCCAGGGCGATATTCACGGAGATGGGCCGCACCGGGGCCGAGCATGTCTACCTGGACCTGCGGCATATGGGGCCGGACTTTGTGAAAAGGCGCTTCCCGCGCGTTTTTTCAACCTGCCTCAGATATGGGTTCGACATCACAGCGCAGCCGATACCGGTTTGTCCTGCGGCCCATTACATGATGGGAGGGGTCAGGACGGACATCACGGGCCAAACGAACATAAAGGGACTTTTCGCCGCCGGAGAAGCGGCCTGCACCGGCGTGCATGGCGCAAACAGGCTTGCCAGCAACAGCCTTCTGGAAGGATTGGTCTACGGCAAACGGGCCGGCCAGTCCGCGGTGGAAAAAGCGATGCCTGCCACGGAAGTTTCAGAAATGGAAAAAACCTTCCTTTTCTCCCCCTCGCCGCCCCATTCCATTCCGGCCCATGACGAGATAAGGGGCGATCTAAGGAGGCTCATGTGGCAAAACGCGGGCATCTTGAGGAATGAGGATTCTCTTGTCGCAGCCGCTGAAAAAATAGAGAAATGGCGGTACATCACGGAAAAGACGTTCCTCTCCAGGCGGGAGATCGAGCTTAAGAACATGATAGAGATCGCCGCCCTCATCGTGCGCGCCGCCCGTTTGAGAAAAAACAGCGTAGGGGCGCATTTCCGCTCGGACCACCCGCAGAAGGAAGGGGATTGGCGGCGGCATATCTCCTTCGCCAAGGATCGGTCCGATTGTCAGGGACCGGAAGAGAAATAAACAAAAAGACAAAGACCCCGTTATTCCAATGAAATATTTTTTTTATTTTATGGTAGGTGGTATAGTCGTAAGCTCGGTAACATATCTGGCGGGGCACGCCAGGGGGCTTTTGGCGGCCTTCATCGCGAATATGCCTACGATAACCGTCCTTACTTTTGTTACCATTTACCTGGAATCAGGGCCGAAAGCGGTGGTGCCCTATGCCTTGGGGCTTGTCGTCATGCTGGTTCCGTGGTTTGCCTATATATTTTCCGTGATATTTCTTACCCCAAGGATGGGTTTTGTCCCTTCGCTTTTCTTAGGCGTCGCGCTTTACTTCCTGCTGGCCATGGCAATATTTGCGGTACGGAGATTCTGGATCGCCTGAGGTTTTTCTATTTTACTCCTGAGGTGCCTTGCCATCTGCCGCCCCGTCCTGCATTACCCTGTCCCTGAGTCCATTTCCCGTTTGGGACAATGAAGAGTTTTGTGTCCGGCAGCATGTCCCGCCAGTAGGGAGCAAAGGTGTTTTCCCCGCCGCAGGGGGGCTGGTCCTCAAGTCCCTTCGTGGAATAAACGATATTGCCTTTTTTATTTTCCCTGCCGTTTGCCAGGACGAAGGCCTGAATGGCCGCCGCCCCGATGCCTGCTTTTTCAAGTGAGATCACCTCGTCCGCGTTTTCGTATCCGGTTTCCAGCATCAAGGTGATCAGATTTTCCGGGACCGCGGACTTTTTGAGCCTGATAATGTCGCGCGAGGTCAGGGCATAGACCTGCCCGGAGGCAAGCAGAACAGTGAGCAACGGGGCCCAAACGCCCGCATGCCGGAATGTTGACCGGCCGGGGATTAAAACCGAAAGGGCGGACAAGAGAAGGCAAAGGGAAATAACCGGCCTGCCACTCTTTTTTCTGGCCATGAAAAAATAATATCAACGAGGGTAGAAGCGGTCAAGTAACCTTTCCGGTAAAGAGAAAGGTGCAAATAAAAAGGAGGCCTTTTTTTAAAAAGGCCTCCTTTTTATTTTTAAGGCATTTTGATGCTTGATTATTTTGAAGCAGGCGCCGCTTCTTTCTTTGTCGCCTTTTTGGCTTTCTTGGCCTTCTTGGCTTTCTTCGCTGCAACGGGCCTCATGTAGATGCTCTTTGCAACGTCCTTGCCTTTGACCTCTGAATACCTGGCCGACACCTTGTCGCCAGCCTTGATATCGGCGAGGGTGATCTTCTTCCTGCCCTGCCTGATCATGGTCTTGCTGGTGGTGTCAAGGGAAACTTCACCCTTCTTGCCCTTTACCGTAAGGGTCCCCGCGGTTGCATCAACAGCGGTAACCTCGCCGTAGACGTATTTAAGCCTGGCGATTTTCTTTTTGGCCGCTTTCTTGTGCTTCATCACTTTCTTGGTCTTGGGAGCCGTTGCGGTGGAAGTGGTTGCATCCGCCGCCATAGCTGCGCCCGCCAGAGAGAAAGCGAAAGCAACTGCTAATATCAGCGATAAAACTTTCTTCATTGTGTTTCACCTCCTTTCCTCTTGTTTTTTTTATTCCAGCCAAAGGATAATACAAGAATTATGCCAGGGCGAATATTGTCGGGGTCTTGGCTGGAAATACAGGGGATTTTGCTCTTTTTATAAGGATAGCAAAAAAACTTTAAATGGGAAGACAGGCAAAGATATCCCTTTTTAGGGAACGTCTTCCTCTTTTGGGGATAAATTTTCTTCCGAAAGCTTCTCCCATCTGTACCAAAAGGTCTTATAGCTCATTCCAAGGAGCTTTGCGGCCCTGGCGGCGACCCCTCCGGCTTTGGCCATTGCCTTTTTGAGGAGCTCTTTTTCCAGCTCATAGAAAACAAGGCCCTCGTCGGGGATCTCGATGTCCATCGCCCCATCGATCCTGGGACCCCTCAGTTCACCTTTGATGTCTGAGAGCATTATTGTGTCCGTGTCGCATATGAGCACGGCTCTTTCGATAACGGCCTCGAGTTGCCTTATATTTCCAGGCCAGTGGTAGTCGCTAAAGGCCTTCAGCACCGAGTCGTTTATCTTTTTTATCCTCCTCCCGAACTCCTTGTTGTATTTTTCGAGGAAGTAGGCCGCAAGGGCCGTTATGTCCTCCTTGCGTTCCCTGAGAGGGGGCAGCTCTATTGTGACCACACGGAGCCTGTAATAGAGGTCTTCCCTGAACCGCCCGTTTTTGATTTCTTTTTCAAGGTCCTTGTTGGTGGCGGCGATTATCTTGACGTTCACCTTTATCGTGTCCCGTCCGCCCAGCCTTCTCAACTCCTTTTCCTGGAGCACCCGGAGGATCTTGGACTGAGTTGCCGGCGGGAGATCGCCTATCTCGTCCAGAAAGACGGTGCCGCCGTTTGAGGCCTCGAAAAGCCCCGCCCGCCTGGTATTGGCCCCTGTGAACGCCCCCGGTTCATACCCGAAAAGCTCGCTTTCAAGAAGGGCCTCCGGTATCGACGCGCAGTTGATGGCAGTGAAAGGTTTGGTGCTCCTTGTGCCGCTGTAGTGGATGGCCCTTGCCACAAGTTCCTTGCCCGTTCCAGACTCCCCGAGCACAAGGACGGTGACCGGGCTGTCATTGACCTTTTTCACAAGGCCAACGACCTCCCTGACCGCCTTTGTATTGCCGACTATCCCTTCGATCCCCAATTTGTTGAACAGGGCGTTTTGCAGCTCCCGGTTCTTTTTAAGGA
>JAKAMR010000022.1 GCA_021812785.1 Nitrospirota bacterium | reverse complement strand
GTGGCCCGCAGATACATTCCGGAGCAGACCGCAAGGTTCGGATACGAGAGGCCAAACGTGCGGTTCATTCAGGACTACATCGAGAATGCGGGTGAGCATTTTAATGATGAGTCTCTGGATTTGATAATCTCCAATTGCGTGATAAAGAGGTATTCAAAAAGGCGATCGACAAATTCCCGCCGGACTATAAAATATTCATCCTTCCGCAATTGCGGGATCTGGATACATTCGAAGACTGATGGCATTTCAGCAGGGGATAGACCCTTCGGCAAGAGGTTTTTTCTCATGAGAGGAGACATTTCCTTCGTAGTGCCTGTCCTTCGGGAGTCAGAAAGAATAAACGGGCTTATCGAGCATATTATGTCACTTCCTGGCGGGGAAGACTGCGAAATAATAGTTGTTGACGGGAGCAGGGAAGAGGACACTTTGAAAAGCATCACTTATGACGGCATCCTGAAAATCTCCTCTCCTCAGGGTCGAGGAAGGCAGATGAATGTCGGTGCTAAGGCGGCGAAGGGCCGGATACTTGTCTTTCTGCATGCTGACACCCTGCTTCCAAATGGCGCTCTTGACAAGATACGGGAGACCCTGGAAACGCACGATGCCGGGGCCTTCAGCATGGGATATGACACCAGTGGCCCCGCTCTGGATTTCCTTGCGCTTGCGTCCCGTATAAGGGCACGTTTTACGGGCGTCCCATACGGGGATCAAGCCATCTTCACGAAAAAGGAATACTTCTTTGAAATCGGCGGTTACAGGGAAATTCCCCTCATGGAAGACGTTGAGCTTATGGACCGCATAAAAAGGTCCGGCGGGAATATCTGCATTCTGAAAGACCGGGCCATGACCTCCCCAAGGAAGATGCTGGCCGACGGTATCCTCTTTTCAGTAATGAGGAACCAGGCCATAAAGACGCTTTATCTCTTCGGGGTAGACCCAGGGTGGCTGGCCCGGCTGTATTACGGGCGGCGATAGCATACAAATAAAAGAAGAAACGGAGCAGGCTCAGGAAAACAATGGGAGAATTGGAGATCCAGTGGAGGTCATGAAATGAAGCATAAATTTTTTCTTGCCGCTTTGATTTTGGCTGTGGCCGTTTTTCTTGGGTGCAGCGCCAACCGGTTTACGCTCTATAAGGACGGGCGGGACTACTATTTCGGCACCCGGCAGGTAGATAAAATGCTCTGCGCAAGCGGGGACTTAAAGGAGGTGCTTGCTCGTTCTTCGGTGCCATCGAACCTGAAAAAAGATTTCTACCGCTATAACTGTGTGGAGCCAAACTCCGATAAGGTGCAGGGCCTCTATGCCTTGCTTTCCCCCGATGAAAAAGAGAACCTGCAATTGGCTTTTGAAGCTCAGGGATACGAAATAAACCGGTCCCCATGCAGTTGAGACTGAATTCAGGCGCCCGGTCGGGGCGAAAAAGAGAGGAAAGATATTATGACAGACGTAAAAATTGACAAGGTGATCGATGCCCGCGGACTAACATGATGTACCGATCCTCTGATGAAGCTGATCGAGGCAATAAAATACGAGAATGTGGGAACGGTCATTGAGTTGCTTTCATCGAGGAGGGACACCGGCGTGGATGCGCCGGCATGGCTTAAGAAGGTTGGCCAGGAACTGATCAGCGCCGAAGATAAAGGCGATCACTGGAGAATTGTCGCAAAAAAAATAAAATAATGTGGCTGCCAACATGCCAAAAAGAATGTCATTGCGGGGCGGCCGGTGCGGGGGCTCGGGTATTCTCGAAGCGGCCGGATTTGATAAAGGATGCAATGGCGTTGGCGCCCCGGACGGCCCATTCCGGACCGGGCTATGAGTTATAATTTTTTTCATGCTCAGTGCAGCCTCCTGCTATGGACAAGAACCCCTTGATAGAGATAATATTGTTTATGCGCTACCGGGGGATGGATTCCAGGCGTGTCGTCTCAATTTTCCTGCTTATTTCCATGATTGTTTTCCCCATTTCTTCCCTTGCGGCTGGCAAATATGAAAAACCTATTGTATATTTCAGCGCCATAACTCTTTATCATCCTCTCGTTATGTACCAGAAGTACCAGCCGCTTATGGAATATCTTTCAGAACACACGCCGTACCGGTTCGAGCTCAAGCTCAGCCAGAATTATGAGGACATAATAAAATTCCTGAAAACCAACAAGGTCCAGGTTGCATTATTGGGCGGTGTAACTTATCTTGAGGCAAAACGGCAATTTAATGTAATCCCGATTTTGGAGCCTCTGGGAAGAGACGGCAGGCCTTACTACAGGAGCGTATTCATAACACAGGAAGGCAATACGAAGATAAACAGGATTTCAGACCTCAAGGGCAAATCCGTCGCGTTTGCATCTGACTGTTCCACATCTGGAAACCTGATCCCGCTCTATGAACTTTACGCAAAGGGAAGGATAAGACTGGAAGACCTGTCAAAACACGTTAACCTGAAATACCACGATGCAGTTGCCAGAGAGATTTTGAGGGGTGAATACGAGGCGGGCGCGGTGATAGATTCCGTTGCAAACAAGTTCAAGGGAAAAGGGCTCAAGATCATACACATCTCCGACCCGATCCCGGGGCTGCCCATAGTCGTGCGGGCGGATGTCTCTCCCCTTGTCGTAAAGGCGATAAAGAAGGCCCTTCTTTCCCTAGACTATAACAATGCCGGAGACCGCAAGGTATTGAATCAGTTCGACAAGGAATTCAGATTTGGCTTTGCAGAGGCTAAGGACTCCGATTATGATTCCATCCGCCGGAAAATAAATTATCTGAAGCGGAGAGGGGTCAGAATACCCTGAGGCAATGTTTCAAAAGGCCAAACAATGGATGTTCAGTCTTCAAGGGAAATTCATTCTCGTTGCCTCTTTTTGCATTTTTGTTTTCGCCCTGATTGGGAGCCTTGTCATCATCTCACGGGAGGAGAGGATGTACCGTCAGGACATCGTCAATCAGGGGAAGGCCATCGCAGAGATAAGCCGTCTCACGCTGACGAATATCATGGTGTATAACGAGCTTGGCATGATGGACAATCAGAACCTCATTGATTTTATTGATTACTTTATCGAAGATCTAATGAAACGGGACAAGAGAATACGGTATGCGGCGGTTACCGATAAAAACGGAATGGTCCTCTCATACAGCAACTTGGACGGGTATGGTTACGGGCGTTACTGCAACGATAGTGTTACGCTCAAGGCCGTTTCAACCCGGAAGACGTTGATCACTGATGGGGATTTCAATGGAGACCGCGTCCTCGACATCGTGACGCCGCTGAATATCAGCACAAAGGCCTGGGGCGCCCTCAGGATCGGGTTGTCTACAAAGGAGACCCGGGCCTCCATTGCCGCCCTGAAAAAGGAAATCGTCCTTCTCATTACCCTGTTTTACGCCATTGCCATAGTGATTACAAGCATCGGCGCGAGGTTCCTCTCTAAACCGGTAACGAAACTTTCGCAGATAATGGACGGCATTAAAGACCATGGGGATATCGAACATTATGTTTTTAAACTGGCGGACAGGCGCGATGAACTGGGCAAACTCCAAAAAAGCTTCCTCTGGATGATACAGCGGCTGCGGGATGCTGGCATCGAGCGCAGGAAAACCATGGAAGTGCTCGGCCAGACTGAAAAAATGGTATCCATAGGCAGGCTTGCCTCGGGCGTCGCGCATGAAATAAACAATCCTCTCGGAGGTATTACAGTCTGCTTCAAAAACCTGATGACATTGGAAATGGACGACGCAACGAGAGAGGAGCATGTAGAGTTAATCAACGACTGTCTCCAGAAAATAAAAAATATCGTTGAACAACTTCTTGATTTTTCGAAGATGACAGTTACGGAAAAATCTCCGACGGATCTGAACGGCCTTTTGAATCGCCTGTTGTTGTTATTAAATTATGCGGCGGAAGAAAAGAGGATCACTGTAATCAGAGATTTTGAAGAGAAGCTGCCGGATATATCGATGGACCAGAGCAAGATGGGACAGGTCTTCATGAATGTTATGATAAACGCCATGCAGGCAATGGACAGCGGCGGGGTGCTGACAATCGAAACAGGCAGGAAGGATGGATTTTATGAAATCCTTATCAAGGACACCGGCACAGGCATGTCGCCCGACGTTGTGCCGCATATCTTCGATCCTTTTTTTACCACAAAATCGGTAGGGGAGGGGACTGGTCTCGGCCTCTCGGTCAGTAAGGGCATCGTTGAGCAACACGGCGGGACAATCGAGGTCGAGAGCGAGATTGACGCTGGGACAATATTCAGGATCAAGTTGCCGGTTTGTTAGGACATATGTTTAAAATTCTGCTTATAGAAGATGAACGCCCCATGCGCCTCGGACTTTTCCATGCCCTCAAGGCCGACGGTTACAAGGTCAAGGCGGCTGCCAGCGGAACAGAGGGGATAAAGCTTGTCGAGGGCGAGAGCTTTGATATTGTTATAACCGACCTTAGACTTCCCGATACCAGCGGCATAGATGTGCTGAAAGCCGTAAAGGACATATCCCAGGATACCGGGGTAATAGTGATCACTGCTTTTGCGGAGGTCAAAACTGCGGTCGAAGCGATGAGAAAAGGAGCTTACGACTATATCTCGAAACCTTTTGACCCCGACGAACTGCTGCTTGTCATAAACAGGTTCATAAAGCATAGGGAGATCGAGAATGAAAATATCAGGCTCAAGGAGGAAATAAGGGACTGCAAGGACTTCGAGCATATAGTCGGCGACAGTCCGGCGATGCGGCTGATTTTCGGAAAGATAAGCGTTGTCGCAAAGACCGATTCCGCTGTAATGATTTACGGCGAAAGCGGTACCGGAAAGGAATTGGTCGCAAACGCGATTCATAATCTGAGCCCAAGAAAGGACAAGCCGTTCATCAAGATTAACTGCGCAGCCATTCCTGACACTCTCATCGAATCGGAGATTTTTGGCCATGAGAAAGGGGCCTTTACCGGCGCAATCCAGAGGAGAAAGGGAAAATTCGAGATGGCGGACAGCGGTACGATATTTCTGGACGAAATAGGAGATATCCCGATGCCGGTCCAGGCGAAATTGCTGAGGGTCCTTGAAAGCAGGACCTTTGAGCGCCTAGGAGGTAATGAATCACTTACCGTAAACGTGAGAGTCATCTATGCGACAGGCAAGAGTCTGAAGGATGAGGTGAAGGCAAACAGATTCAGGGAGGACCTCTACTACAGGATCAATGTACTGCCGATGACCATACCGCCTTTGCGGGAAAGAAGAGAGGATATTCCTCTGCTCATCAACCATTTCCTCGGGATGTACGAAGAGAAGGCCGGAAAGTCCGGCCTCACCATTTCCCCCGCGGCAATGGATATGCTGCTGTCATACGATTATCCCGGCAATATAAGGGAACTGAAGCACGCTCTGGAGATGGCGGTGACCTTCTGCAATGAAAATGCCATCGACCCTTGCTGCCTGCCTGCCGAGATGAGAGGGGAGGTGCCCAAACAAAATCTCCAAACAATGGTTTGCGGTAATCTCTCCGTGACAGAGCAGGTAAGGGTGTTCGAGAGGGAGTTGATTGCGCGCGCGATTGAAGAGGCCGGAGGCAAGAAGAAAGAGGCAGCAAAGAAGCTGGGTATAAGCAGGGGCACGCTATGGCGGAAACTGAAGGAGCACGGTTTCCCCGTGTCCGATTCGGATATGGAGAAGTAACGGTCAGACCCGCAGTTTACTGAACAGAATTCTCCAGCGAAGAATAAGCATAGTGTTCAACTTTTGAAACAATCCCACTCTTTAAGTCCCATCCTTAAAACTTATTAAGATATGCATTAGTAAAACCATATTCAGCTTCTCTTCTGTCATTCCGGCCAGATTTTTTCTTTGTACGAATAAAATCGGGTGGAATCGTTTTTTTCTTTGTTTTCAGGAGGATTTTTCCTCCGGCTCGCTCCGCTTGCGGGAATGACATCCGTGAGGCATTACTTGTGACCGTCTTAGTAAATAGAGCCCAGCAGCGCCCTCTGCTCAAAGGGGTCCAATTGATTCTGAATATTTTTGCTGCTGGCGCTAATATTGCTACATAAGCGCATATGCCTTCCTTTCTTTTTGAAGATCTGCTCTCTGAATCGGCGAGGATACACGGGCATCTTTGCCCCGGACAGGTCCTCGGTGTGAGGATGTCCATGCTCGGACTCGGGAGCATAGGAATTGAGGACCCCAAGGGCAAGGACAGGAAAAACATCATCGTCTTCGTAGAGATGGACAGGTGCGCAACAGATGCCATTCAGTCGGTTACGGGATGCAGCCTGGGACACAGGACAATGAAGTTTATGGATTACGGGAAAATGGCCGCTACTTTTGTAAATCTGAAAACGGGCAAGGCGATGAGGATCATCGCGCGGGAAGACTCAAGGGAAAGAGCAAAGGGCTATTTCCCGGATATCAGGAATAAGTATGCGGCACAGCTTGAGGCATACAAGGCAATGCCGGATGAGGATCTCTTTGATGCAATTGAAGTGAACGTCAGGCTAAACCCTGAAGACATGCCCGGGAGGCCTTTAAGAAGGGTTAAATGCTTTAGATGCGGCGAACATGTCCAGGATATGAGGGAGGTCTGCAGGGACGGGAAGATCTTGTGCAAGCCCTGCGCGGTTTCAGGATATTATGAAACGCCCCGGTAGGAAAAGACTTTAAAAGCGTAGGAGGATACTGTGTGCGATATTCAGGGTAATGGCGGGAGAGACGTGATGAATGGCAAGACTATTTCTGTAAGCGAGTCTGTCGGAATGGTGCTTGCCCATGACGTAACGGAGATAAAAGAAAATGAGTTCAAGGGCAGGGCATTTAAAAAAGGGCACATTATCAGGGAGGAAGATGTTTGCCACCTGCAACGGCTTGGGAAGGAACGCCTGTTCGTCCTGAATATCGGTGAGGATGAAATGCACGAGGATGACGCGGCTTGCGTTTTGGCCCGCGCTCTCACGGGTGAGGGCGTGAAAATGGGAGGGGAGCCGAGGGAGGGCAAGATAAACATAATCGCCGAAAGGAACGGACTTTTAAAAATCAGAGAGGACGTCTTGAAACAGTTCAACATGCTCGGCGAGGTGATGTGCGCGACTCTCCATACCAATACGGTGGTAAAGACAAGTCAAGTCGTAGCAGGGACAAGGGCCGTACCGCTGGTGGTGAAAAAGAATGTAATTGAAGAAGCAGTGGCAGCCGCAGAATCTGCGGGCAGGGTGATTGAAGTGAAAGAGCTTAGGAAGCCGAAGGCCGGTATTGTCATTACGGGAAATGAGGTCTATCACGGGAGGATAAAGGATAGTTTTGCCCCGATAATCACAAAAAAAATACAGGAGTTTGGTGGAGAAATCACAGGGGTATATTACGCTCCTGACGATGTGAAATTTATCGAGACCCGCTTGAGGCAGCTGATAGAAAACGGCGCGGACCTGCTGATCACAACCGGGGGGATGTCGGTTGATCCTGATGACGTGACGAGGTTTGCGATACGGAATCTGGGGACTGCGGACATTACGTACGGCGCTGCGGTCCTGCCAGGATCGATGGTTCTGGTGGCATACATTGAAGGCAATAACAAGCCACTGATTCCAGTCGTCGGGATCCCGGCATGCGGAATGTATCACAAGACCACGGTATTCGATCTGATTTTGCCGCGCATACTTGCGGGAGAGATGATCGGCAGAAGAGATCTCGCCGAGCTCGGCCACGGGGGCCTGTGCATGAACTGTCCGGAATGCAGGTATCCGGTCTGCCCGTTCGGAAAATGAATAGACTGAGTGACATGAATGATACTCAGGGATAAATTCGAGCGGGTCATTGATTATCTGCGCATCTCGATCACCGACAGGTGTAATCTCAGGTGCGTCTACTGCATGCCGGAAAGCGGGGTAAAGCTGTTCGAGCGCAAGGAGATACTAACCTATGAAGAGATCATACGGGTCGCCGGCATTGCCGCATCCCTCGGCGTAAGGAAGATACGCATCACTGGCGGAGAGCCCCTAACACGAAAAAATGTCTCCTTTCTTATCGCTTCATTAAAGGCTATCAGTGGAATAGAGGATATCAGTCTGACGACTAATGGCGTCCTCCTGGAGAAATACGCAAGAGAACTCGCGGATTCTGGCCTCAACAGGGTCAATATCAGCCTCGATACGCTCAGGCCGGATAGGTATAGAGAAATTACCCGTGGCGGAGACATCAGCCCCGTACTGAAGGGCATCGATGCTGCAGAACAAGCGGGGTTGCTGCCGGTAAAGATCAACATGGTGCCGATCAGGCATCTCAATGACGATGAAATAGTCGATTTCGCGCATATGACCCTTGTTTCCTCCCGGCACGTCAGGTTCATCGAGTTCATGCCCATAGGAGCGAAGGACCTGTGGAGCGCCGGGAGATATATCTCAACGGATGAGATCAAGAAGGCCGCCGAAAAAATAGGGCTGCTTGTCGCCGTGAGACTCAGGAAGACGGGCCCGGCACGGTATTTCAAGTTCGATGGAGCCCCCGGAGTGGTAGGGTTTATCAGCGCGCTGACCCATCATTTTTGCGGAGACTGCAACCGCCTCCGTCTCACGTCGAACGGGATGCTGAGACCCTGCCTTTTTTCGGATACGGAGATAGATTTGAAGTCGGCGCTAAGGAAACGGCACTCGGATGCGGAGATCGATCGGCTCCTCAGGCTTGCCATCGAGGTCAAGCCTGAGGGCCACAAAATCGGTCAGCGCAATGACCTGTCTTCTCTTAGAAACATTTCTAGTATCGGGGGGTGAGGAAGCTGCGGAAATTATGATTGTGACGGCAATCGCAATTGTGTCCTTCGGCCCCGGCAAATTAGCGTCACTCGTCAAGGGCCTTGGTGAGTCCATAACATAACGCGATCACCCCTTCTCCAGATGCAGTAGAAGTGTTTTCTTCCATTCCGCAAGGGTATTCACATTGCTCCAGGCGGCAGAGAAAGATTCGGGAATCACTGGCGTCATCACTTTCGGATGCCGTGCTATCTCCTGCAGCGTTGTAATTCCCTCCCTTGCCAGAGACTCTACATGCTCAAAAATCATCGGCTCATAAACCGCGCCGGTGGTCTCCACCCCTTTACTTCCCTTTATTTTCGGCAACACGGCCCACACGCCGGGCTTCCGTTGACTCAAAAGCCATTCCCATGCTCTTTTGTGCATACAAGGCATGTCGACAGACGATATGATCCATGCGCTTTCGGGCGCCCACCTGAAGGCGCTGAGAATGCCGGAAAGTGGCCCCTCCACCCCGCGGACATCGGGAAGGCGGTCAGCGGTTTTAAGACTTTCCGGCAACTGTCCTGAACCAAGCAGCACGGTCTTCCCTGAAACTGCGGATAGGACGCTGAAAGACCCTTCGGCCAGCGTCTTTCCTTTCATCTTTAAGAGCGCCTTGGGTGTACCCATCCTCGTGCTTTTCCCCCCGATCAGCAAACCGGCCATAAGAGGTCTCTTCGAATGAAAACTCTCCATTTCCTCCCGGATACAGGCGAGAGCCTTCCTGTGACAGCGCGGATCACCTCTGGATCCCGCTTTTCTGTTCCTGCAGGCGGTTTTATCATTCCTTTTCCCGGCGGGGCCCGCCTCCAGCCAAATGCCGGGGATGTCATCAATATCTTTGTGCCCTTCAACAATAATGAGATCCAATACGGCGGGAAACTTTCTGACAAGATCGGAAAAGTTTTCATTATTGTTCCGGTGTCTCGCAAGGACCTGCCGCGCATCATGGGCAAAAACAAAATCGGCGCCTGCGCGGAAAAACCGGTCTGAGTCTTTTCCTTTTACATCAGGGTTCAGCTTATGGTGGGTATGCTTAAGGACCCCGACGGAAAGGCCCTCCTTCTTCAACTCCGGGAGTATCCTTTCGATCAGGGTCGTCTTACCGGCTCCCGAATAACCGGCAATGACTACGATACATGCAGAGTTCATTCTTTAAGTATCCTGGGTAAAGACTATCTGATCTCCTTCCCTGACGATTCCGCCTCTCAGCACCTTGACGAAAATCCCTTCCTTAGGCATCACACAGTCGCCAGCCTGGTGATAAATAGCGCACCGGGTATGACACTCTTTTCCAATCTGGCTCACCTCTACTTTGATATTTTCTCCTATCGTCAGCAGCGCCCCGACAGGGAGACCAGGGAGATCGACCCCCTCAGTTGTAATATTTTCGGCAAAATCTCCTGGCTTCACATCAAGCCCTTTGTCCCGCATCTTTTTTATGCTTTCAATGGCAAGCAGACTCACCTGCCTGTGCCAGGCGGAGGAGGCATGAGCGTCTCCCTCGATCCCGTAACCGGCCTTCAGAAAGACCTCCTTTACCGGCCTTTTTCTGACGCCTTTCTTTTCGCTTACATTTACTGAAAGTATCCTTCCAACCATGGTTCCATACCTCCGGTGCCCTTAAATGGATAACGGGTGTGTATCCCCCGGCGCCGTGCCTCGGGGAGACTTCAAAATATTAATCGCAAATCTAATGCCAAGGCTTCCAGAGCGAAAAAAACTCTCTCGTATTATTTATGGAACCCACGCGGATATTTATATTGAGTCCCTTTTGAGACCTATTTTCGCCGGAATTTACATATATGTATGTAATAATTTTCAGTTCAATTTATTGGACATTACCACTGGCTATGTTTCATTTGTTGAACTTAAAGCTGGTCCGGATAGGCATTAAACTTCAATACTGCTTGATTTGGAAAGATATTATGTCATGGCATTTGTATTGCATGTTGCACCATGGATCAAGAAAGATCACTTTGGCTCGAATTAATAACACCCCATAAAGGAGGGAATGACGGTGAGCTCAGAAATGAAAAGACGGACATTCTTGAAAATCTCCGCCGCCACTGCTGCCATTGCGGCCTTCGCGCCGAATATCAAGCGGGCCGAGGCTGCGGAGTGGCAAAAGCAGATCGGCAAGTCCGGCACACAACCGGACCCTGTGAGCCAGGATGTACAAATACTAAGGAGCACATGTCTCATGTGCCACGGCGGATGCGGAATCCAGGCCAAGGTGGTAAAAGGCGAGCTTGTGAGGCTCACCGGCAACCCTTACCACCCGAACACCTATGATTACACCGCAAAGGGCGACATGGTCGAAGAATCCGACCTTGATGCGGGAGCGGCCGGAAAAGACGTGTCTTCCCTGTGCCCGAAGGGGCAGGCGGGTGTCTATGCGCTTTACAGTCCGTTCAGGCTCCAGCATCCCGTTAAAAGGGTGGGGCCGAGGGGGTCCGGGAAATGGAAGACCATATCCTGGGAGCAGGCGATAAAGGAAATATGTTATGGAGGCTATCTCTTCAAGAATGTTCCTGGCGAAGAGAACCGCAAAGTCGAGGGGCTCAAGTCCATAGTCAACAACAACGACCCGATAGGCAAGGAGGAGTCCGATTATCTGGACGAGGCCCCCATGGAAGGATATGGGCCCAAGAGGAACCAGTTTGTCTGGGCGCACGGCCGCAACGAGCAGGTCCCGATTACGCCGAGGTTTGTCAACGGGGCCATAGGTTCGATTAACATGTTTAATCACTGCAGCCGCTGCGCGGGGTGTTTTTATAACGTCCTTGAGGACGTTCTGAACCTCCCCCCGCTCGAGGCGGGGGCGTACGCCGATTATGAGTACTGCGATTATCTGATCAGCATCGGATCAGGCATCACGCAAGCCGATTATACCATGCAGACCAGAACGCGCCAGCTCCAGAAATGGGCCAAGAGAGTGGGCCCGTACGCAAAGAAGTTCCGGCACGTCGTCGTCGACCCGCGCTTTTCGAATGCGGCCGCAAAAGCCACGCACAACGGGGTGGGGGAATGGATCCCGATAAAACCCGCGACCGACGCATACTTCCTGCTCGGAATGACACGCTGGATAATCGACAACAACGGCTACAAGAAGGAATACCTCTCGTTGCCCAACGAACGCGCGGCCCGGAAGATGGGTTACCGGAACTGGACGGATATGACATATCTCGTCAGTACTAAAGAGCCGAAGACCTATCTGTCCGGAAGGGATGCGGGCCTTGGCCAGAGCGATTTCGTGGTCCTCGTAAACGGCCAGCCGAAAATGTTCCAGGATGTTGGCGGCCCCGCCGACCTGGACGCCGGTGTCTCGATAAAGGGCGTAGAGTATAAAACCGTTTTCAGGATGCTGAGGGAGAGGGCGCAGGAAAAGACCCTGGAGGAAAGCGATTCGGTCTGCGATATTCCGCCCGGGACGATTTCGCGTCTCGCAAGGGAGTTCGTGTCGGCCAAACACCCCGTGATCGAGATGTTCCGCGGCCCGGTCCAGCAGTCAAACGGGTACTGGAATGGCCAGGCCCTGGCCACCGTCAACATCCTGATCGACAACGTGGATAGGAAGGGCGGGTTCAATCCGGGTAACGCTCCGTACCACGGGGATGTGAAAGGCAAGCTGCGCACCCCGGCCGGCGTTTCCTTGTGCAGGCACAAGTCGAAGTACGAGGGGGAGAAGCCTACCGCGACAAGGCCGTGGTATCCCCTTGCGCGGAGGACGGTATCTGAAGAATTCTACGCCAGCGTCAAGATGGGGTATCCATATAAGATCAAGGCCTACCTTAATTACTATAACAATCCTGCGCATACCTCCCCTTTCAATGTAACGGTCATTGACGCCTTGCTGGATCTTAAGGCCATGCCGCTTACCTTTTCCGTAGACGCCTATATGGGCGAGACGAGCGCGCTGTGCGATTATGTCCTGCCGGACACGGAGTACCTCGAACGCCTGGGCACATGGCACACCTTCCCTCCGGTGAAAACGAGAGTTACGCCGCTGAGGCAGCCGGTAGTGGGCTCTTTTGACCCCAAAACTCACAACTACAAGCCCATCCGGCCGGACACCAGGATGGCGGACGACCTCTTTATTGCAATAGCAAAAGAATGCGGCCTTCCCGGTTTCGGCAAGGACGGCGGAGGCCCTGGGGTCGATATTAACAACGCCTGGGACTTCTGGAATGAGTACTTCAAAAACGGCGATTTTAAAGAGGGGTTGGATCCGGAGAGCAGTTTCGTGAAGATAGGCGGCAAATTCCAGAACCCGTCGCCGAAGTATCAGTACGAAAGCGGCTATTCCACGGGCGAGTATGCCGCCTTCCCAGGGGGCAAGCAGATACGCTCTCTCTATGTCTACCAGCAGAGCTCAGCGGTGAACAAAAACAGCATGACCGGGAAATACTTCGACGGCCTGCCCCAGTACAGGACCATAGTGGACTGCAGGGAGCAGCCTCTTGACCCTGCAATCTACAAGGAATATCCGTTCCAGCTTAACACGTGGAAAGACGCGTGGCATACGCAGTCGAGGACGATGAACAACCTGTGGCTTGCTTCCATCAAGCCCCAAAACTATGCCGAGATCAACCCGGCAGACGCCGGGGAGCTGGGCGTTGAGACGGAAGGCTGGGTAAAGGTCAAGAGCCCGAGCAGCGTGCATAACCCCATTGTGCCCAATTCCATAGGAGGAGGCTGGTACAAATTCCAGGTGAGGGTGACCAGCCGCGTCAGGCCGGGCGTATTCTCCGTGTGCCACTCTTACGCCAGGTTCGGCGCGGGGGCGGGGAAATGGTACGCCAATGGCGAGAAGCAGCCCCATGACGAAAGGATAGGGGCCGGATTCAGCCTGAATGCGCTTTACATGACCGACCCGGTGCTGAAGAACGTAGTGTTGATCGACCCTGTGAGCGGCGCGACACAGAGCTATGGCACTCCCCTGCGCATTGAGAGGCTATAAAAAACCAGGAGACAAAGGAGAAAGAAATGGAAAGAGATCCTTTTATAACGGATGAAATGCTTAAGGCCACTTTCGACAAGAAGGGCCCGAAGCAGTACACGCTCTGGGTCGACCTTGAATTTTGCGTGGGATGCAATGCCTGCACAATGGCCTGCAAGGCGGAAAACAACACGCCGGTGGGAGTGGATTACAACCGCGTCATTACAGTCGAAGTCGGAGAATTCAAGGACCCGAAGAAAAAACCTGATGAATTGCGGGCGTATTTTGTATCCATGCCCTGCATGCATTGCGGGAAGCCGGCCTGCAAGGCGGCGTGCCCGGTTGGCGCCATAACAAAGAGGGAGGAAGACGGCATAGTCCTCATCGACACGGACAAATGCATCGGGTGCAGGTATTGCGCCTGGGCATGCCCATATGGGCATCCGCAGTTTAACGCCAAGGCCCATGTGATGCAAAAGTGCATTATGTGCGTACACAGGGTGACCAAGGGCCTCAAGCCCGCCTGTGTTGACGCCTGCATCGCCAGAACGAGGTTTTTCGGCGAGCTCAATGATCTTACAATGTTGATCAAGCAGAAAAGGGCCTCAAGGGTATCACTCGGGTTCATCGGGGAGAGCAAGACAAATCCCTCGGTGATTTATACGCGGTAACGGTTTTGCAACAGGGAGACAGCGGCTTGAGACCCCCTGCGGGCCGTTGTCTTACGAAATGTGAGGACGGTAATATGGGTATTGTTGGAAAAGTGACGGACAAAATAATCCTGGGACATCATCTGCAGATTGAGAAGTCCTTATGCTCGCGCTTTCGCACGCCCAAATCCGGGTGTTCGCTTTGCGCCGATGCATGTCCTGCCGGCGCGATCAGTTTTCCCGTGAGTGGTGCGGAGATAACCGGCGAGTGCGCCGATTGCGGGGTATGCTTTTCCGTCTGCCCGAACGGCGTCTTCAGGATGAGCGAGGCGAATGATGAGGAAATTCTGGGAGAGATAAGCGCGGCGGCCGCCGGATGCAAGCCTGGGGAGGCAAAGACATTCCGCATTTCCTGCCAGTGGGGAGACGGCAAGGCAGGCCTCCTTGTCCCCTGTATCGGCCGCCTTACCGAAGGTCTACTCGTCGAGACGGTCAAAGCAGGTTTTTCGAAGGTTGAACTTGTGCGTCCGGAGTGCGGGGCATGCCGCAACGCGAAGGCGTCACCCCATATCGACAAAATGTTGAGCCTCGTGAGCGCGCTCTTTGAGATGCTGGGAATCGGGGAGGAGAAATTCGAAATCTCAAGGATACCGCTTCAGCCGTGGTCAAAAAAAGCTGATAAGCCGGTTTCAAGAAGAACTGTTATCTCCGCCCTGGGGATAAAGGTGGCGGAGGTCGCGGCAGCTGCGCTCCCGGAAATCGCGCCGGAAAAGGGCGGGCCGGAGCAGACCTTTATTGACGCCATAAACAAGAGGCCGGCGAACGTTAAAAGAATGTTTCTCATGCGGGCGCTGGGGAAATTCGCTCCGGTAAAAGATGTGTATGTGCCTGCCGGAGAGGTCCCAGTCGCCAGGGTCGAGGTGTCGCCCCATTGCTGCGCGTGTGGCGTTTGCGTTACTCTCTGCCCCACGGGCGCCCTGGCTGGGACATGGGAGGACGGACGTTTTCGCCTCAGCTTCAAACCCGCCTTATGCACACACTGCCGGGTTTGCGTCGAAACCTGTATGCCCGGCACGATAAAAATCAAGGGCATGTCAAAGCTGAATGATCTTTTGGAAGGCAAGGAGATCAATCTTTTCGAGGCGCGAAAAGAAACCTGCCCGGTATGCGGGCTGGACTTTGTCAGGTCTTCAACGGAGGTCCGGGCTTCGGAGAATGCCGCGTCCGCATTGCAGGATGTGTGCGCTCTCTGTCTGGACAGGCATAAGAAACATATGACGTTCATGAAGCATATCCAGAACGGATTGAAAGAGGAGAACGGCAATGAGTGAAAAGGATATCATCGCAGCGGGAGACCGGGAGAGGACATACGGGTTTTTCGCGGGTCTTTGTCTTCAGCCCCCGTCTGACGCCGTTATTGACATGATCAGGGATGGAAGCATCGTATCAGTCTTCCATGGCGGCGCCGGAGCCGGCACCGACCGCCACTTGCTGGAGTTTATCCTGCAGACCGACGGGATACAAAACCTCAGGGACGAAATGGATGCGGAGCACGCGGCCTTGTTTGCGCTGCCCTCCGGCGTTCTCCCGCATGAGGCGATATACGCTGACAAAGAGAAGCGCCTGGGCGGGCGGGTGACAATGAGCGTCAGCAGTTTTTATGAGTGCGCCGGAGCGACTGTTATCGAGGAGAGCAAAGAGGTCCCCGACCATTTGGGCATGGAGCTAGAGTTCATGGGGTTTCTCTGCAATTTGGAAAAACAGTTATGGGAAGGAGCCGACCGCCCCATGCTCGTAAAATGTATCGAACTGCAGAAGACCTTTCTGGAGGAGCATCTATCAAAATGGGCGTACCGGTGCTGCGACGAGATAACAAGGCGCGCGGCATACGGGTTTTACAAAGCGGTGGCGCATTCCATTAAGGAGTTCCTGAGATACGAAGAAGAATACATCGAAGAACTTTACGCAAGAGTGCGCAGGGAGGATGAGACCATATGCGAAGCGTCCACATAAGGCATGCAGGGGTGGTTTTTTTTGCTTTAGCCGTAGTGCTGGTTCTCTGCGGTCCGGCATGGAGTGGTGGAAAGTCGCGGGAAAAGAAAAAGTTCCCAGGCCGGCATGATCTCCATTTGTCTGTAAAGGTCCAGGGCAAGGAGCTTACCTGTACCACATGCCATGAGATGGGGGAGGATAATCTCGCGCCTTATGGACCTTTGAAAAACGTTATACAGAGGAGCAATCCAGATGGTGCAAATCAATATCTTGTCGCCATCCACCCTGAAAACCCCTATACTTTCAAGCCGTTGCTGAAACGGCTAGTATGCGTGGAATGCCACGGGAGCGCAAGGAAGGTCAGCACATTCACCGACGCCAAAGGAAGAACCGGAAAGATACCGCTTTTCTACGGAAAGGGCGCGGGGACGCTTACGCGTCAATGGGCAGCGGAGGTTATGAAGTGAAATTGTGGTCCGGGCGTTATCTGTTTCTTTTTTTGCCCGTGTTTGTTGTTTTTGCTGCGTTTAACCCGGTATGGGCAGCGGATGTCAAAGGGGAGTCTTCTTCACAGTCTGGGCAGAACGATGTCATGGCCCAAATCAAGCAACTGGAGAAACGGATAACCGAGCTAGAGGCCCTTGTTAAATCCCTGATGGCCGGAAAAGGGTCCGGAATTGCGAACAGCGTCTTGCAGCCGTCCTCCACTGAAAAAAATTTGGCAGGAAAAAAGACGGTTGCGCCCACCAAGGCGGCAACTGAAACAGACGAATGGAGCGAACCCTCGACAGAAACCAAAGCAAGTTCCAGAGATGAGGAGGCGAGGCGCCGTCTTACCGACCTTGAAACATGGAAGTTGAAGGAGGAGGCAATAGAGGCCAAGGAGGCCGAAGAGGCGGCTGACAAGGTGAAGCTGGCTTTCTCGGGGGAATACAAGCTCCGCCTGAACTCGACGAGCAATCTCAACCTTAACAACTCCTTGCAGTTCTGGCAGTTCGACAATTCGGCATGGTTCGACCAGATGATTCAGCTCAGGCTGGAGGCACAATACGGTCCCTTATACTCCATGCTGGTGCTGGACAAGGGGAACACAACTTTTGACTGGAAAGAGGGCACCCAGGGTACACTTGAGCGGTGGGGTCAGTTCACTACCGTTTCTTCCTCCCTTGTCAGGGAGTTTTATGTCCTGTATACGGGTAGTGTGGCCGTCAAAGGCGGGAGGCAGAATATCGATCTTGGCAACGGGGGGATAGTTCTGTCGGGCCCGCAGGACGCACTTAAAGTCTCTTATCCCTTCGGGAGAACACCCATCGGCGACGTCTCGGCAACCGGGGCCTATATTGCGGCTGCTGGCGGATATAATAACTATAATGGCATCACCTACCCGCCCGGCGTGGGGGACAGGAGCAACGCGCTGTTCGGATTCTCAAATAAGCTTGATGCCTATCTCCTAAGCTTTGACATAAAGCCGAGCAGGGAAATCACCATCGAGCCTTATGCCCTGAAGGTTATTGACAGGGGAAAATTCGGAGACCCTGACCTCAACTTGGACAAGGATTACAATACCGCTACAACCCCCAGAGATGGCGGATTCGATCCCCTCTGGACAGGCGTGGCGCTGTCGGGCCGCGGCGGCAGGTTCTCATACACAGGTGACTTTGTCTATTTGACGGGCACCCAAACAAAGGAGCGTAATTACAATGCCTACGCCATCATGGTGAGGGGGGACTACAATTTAAGCGGACTGGTCCCACTGGTAAACCCTTCCGTGGGCCTTGAATTCGGCCGAGGCTCGGGGAACACGGCCGAGGAAAGGGCATCCGGCACCGGAGACGTAAAAGATTTTACAGGTTTGTTCCTCTGTAAAGACCGCAGGACATTCGGCGATATCTTCAGCCGGTACATAAGAGCCGGGTATTTTCTGGCGGACAGCGATCTTGCGAACGTCACCTTCCTCAGGGCCATTGCAAGCTTCGAGCCTGTGAAGAAGCTGCAAGCTACTTTGTCCCTCCTCAAACTGTGGACAACGGAGAGTGTGTTTAAAGGAAGGGGCCCTGTATTGGACTGGAGCGTGGGGACTTCCACGACCACGGAGAAAACGAATGATATCGGATGGGAACTGGATTTGAACCTTGCTTTCCCGATCTACAAACGTTTGACCGGCTTTACGGAAACGGGATATTTCATTCCAGGCGATGTGTACAGGCAGGCGGACGGTAGTAGCGCGAAACCCGCGTCAGAGTTTGTGCTGGGGACGGAATATGACTTTTAGCGCCCGCTTTGTCCCCGCACTTGCGCTGGCCGGATTTTTGTTTTTGACTTTTTGGGCGCGCCCCTCAACGGGCGGGAATGCTGTCGAAATAATTGCCAACCCGAAAACCGGAAGGGGCCCCATGCTGGTCCATATGGAGCCCAGGGTAAACGGCCTGAAGGGACCGCTGAGATTCCGGTGGTACTTCGGAGATGGGCAGGAGAGCACGTCCATGATACCAAAACCTCACTTCTATGAATTCGGGAAATACGATTTGTTGCTGGAGGTCACGGATATGGAAGGAAAGGAGTACACGGCAAGCGTTGGTATCGACGCGGCTTTGCCGGGCTGATCAACATGCACCCTCCGGTCGGTAGGGGAAAAATCTGAGAAGTAGCAGGCTGGAAAAATGGCCGCATTTTTTTGTTTTCTTGACGTTAATTACGAATATAACTGGAGGCTTGCAGAAAAGTGAGAATTGCATTGAAATTGAGAAGGATTTTACCGGTTAGCGCGTTTATTTGTCTGCTCATGCTTGCCCTGCCTGCCGGCAGCGGCCGTGCCTACGCCGAAGACGCGTCGGTAGTGCGGGCCACGCGCGTGGACGGCACCGTGCTTAAAAATGGCGCTCCGCTAAAGGAAGGAGACGTAATCGGCAGGGGCGATAAAATCGAGACGAAGGCGAATTCGGCCGCGGTCCTCACCTGGTCCAACGGGAGCATGGTGGAGATATACCCGGATACGTCAATGACGCTGAAAGGCGTTGTCCTTGAAAGGGACAGGAAACTGGAGAAGTCGCTTATGGACCTAAATAATGGCCGAGTGTTTATAAAAGCCCAGGTCCCTGATAACCTCTTCTGCCAGCTTGAGGTAAATGCCGGCGGGGTCATGGACACGACCCAGGGCGCGGAGTTTGCGATCAAATATGATTCTACGGTAAAGAAGACCACCATCTGGTCTCTCCTGGGGACGGTAATCGTTGACATGGACACCCAGCAGATGAGGATCGATGATGGCCGGCAGGCGGACATTATTGCCGGTGAAAAACTTGAAAATCCCGTCCCTATGCCGGAAAAAATGAAGGAGGCCCTGGCCGCGATATCGAAGAAGCTCGGCGGGAGCCTTCTGGTCGAGGACGAGACGTGGACGCCCGGTCCGTTAAGGATAAAGGTCGGCGGCGTAAGAAACCGGAGAGGACAGTCCCCGTACACCGTAAAATTCAAGGCGCTGGTAAATGGCGGCAGCAGCAAGATCAAGTCGGTCACCTGGGATTTCGGAGACGGGGAGAACGCTTCAGGCAAAGATGTGCAGCACACGTTTACACAGGGGATCTATGTGGTGGTCGTGCAGGTAGAGGATGAAAACGGACAGAAGGCGACAGCGCAGATCAATATTTCCGTTGAGCAAAATTGCAACTGCTGAGAAAGTGGAAATGGACAAGCTCTTTCGATGTGTTGATGGATGCACCCGCTGCTGCACGGACACGGGACACCCCCTTGAGCTTACGTTGGGGGATATCATCCGGCTTTGCGGGCATCTTTCGACCAGCGGACCGGATTTTTTTGAGAGATATTGCGAGATCGTATGGAATATGGCCCCGTCATCCACTGTCCTTGTCCCCGGCATCGGACTGAAATTCCCCTGCGCCTTTCTTGAAGGGGGGAAATGCAGTGTTTACGATATTCGCCCGATCCATTGCAGGCTCTTTCCCGAAGCTCTGGTTGCAGACAATTGCAACCTGGATATTTACCATGGTTCCGGGTACGAATGCATGGACGCTGGGTTCAGGCTAAATGCGCACATGGAGGGCCACATTAATTGGCTTAAAGATATAGACGGGCAGGAACTGCGAGTCACCGCTTCGTATTTCGGCAATTTCAATTACTGTGTTGAATTGAATGAGGCGAAGGTGAGAGACATAAACGGCTTTTTATCGCAAGCTGGTACGATAGAAAGGGCATCGTTGAGGAGAAAACTGTATTGCGACATGATCAAGGCGAAACATAGGGGAAATGTAAAATCGGCCTTCGTGAAAAAGATGGAAAAAATCAATGCGGAACTCTTTGTTGGCGGCAACTGACCCAATTTAACGGTAAATTAAACGGAGGAAAAACAAATGTTTGAGGGTTTATTCCAACCGCTTCATCTGATGATAGTGCTGGGGATTGCTCTGATTATCTTCGGTCCGGGAAAGTTGCCCGAGCTGGGGTCCGGGCTCGGCAAAAGCATAAGGGAATTCAAGAAAGCTCTTTCATTCGATGCGGAACAACCGGCAATCGAAGATAAAGCCGGCGTAAAGAAAGAAGTGCAGGCGCAGACTGATAAGAAGGCCGTGTAATGGCAAGGGTTCATTTGGCGCGCAGGGCCTTATGGATAGGAAAGAGAGGTGAACTTTGAAAGACTCTGATAACAGCAGCCGCCGAGTTAGCCGGAGGCAGTTCTTGCGATTGTCCGGTTTGGCCGCGGCAAGCTTGGCAGTCCCCGGTTCAGCCTGGGCCTTTACGAAAATCCAACACATTGGAGATCCGCTCCAGTCCTATCCCTATCGCGATTGGGAGGATCTCTATCGCAGGGAATGGACGTGGGATTCGGTGGGTTTCACCACTCATTCCAACGGCTGCGTGGCGGGCTGTGCCTGGAACGTGTATGTGAAGAACGGCATTCCGATGCGCGAAGAGCAGGTGAGCAAATATCCACAGCTTCCCGGCATCCCCGACATGAATCCGCGCGGCTGCCAGAAGGGCGCCGTGTATTGCTCCTGGTCAAAGCAGCCTGATCACATTAAATGGCCGCTGAAGCGCGCCGGCGAGCGCGGCGAACGCAAGTGGAAGCGCATCTCCTGGGATGAGGCGCTGACCGAGATCGCCGACAAGATCATCGACACTACTTTCAAACGCGGACCGGGCAACATAATGGTTGACCAGCGCCCCTTTGCCATCATAAGCAACAAGGCTTATGGACGGATCGCCAGTCTTTTGGGTGCCGTCAAGCCGGACGTGTCCTCCATGACCGGTGACCTATACCCCGGCATCCAGACGGTGCGCGTACCGGCGCGAGCGATGTCCAACTCCGATGACTGGTTCACCTCCGATTTGATCCTGATGTGGCACATCAATCCCATCGTTACGCGCATTCCTGACGCCCACTACCTGATTGAGGCGCGCTACAACGGAGCGCGGCTGGTGAACATTTCGCCAGAGTACAACCCCTCAGCGATCCACTCGGACCTGTTCATTCCGGTCGCCGCCGGCACAGATTCGCACCTCGCCGCAGCGATTGTAAACGTGCTGATCGCCGAGAAGAAGTACAAGGCTGATTACATCAAAGAGCAGACCGATCTACCTTTCCTGGTGCGTACTGACAACGGCAAGTTCCTGCGTGAAAGCGACATCAAAGCAGGTGGAAGCGAACAGATTTTCTATGTATGGGACGCCAGGACCGGCAAGGCGGTGCCGGCGCCTGGCAGCAAGGGGAGCAAGGACAAGACTCTCGGGCTCGGCGTGGTCGATCCGGCGCTTGAGGGCACCTTCAAAGCGGATGGCATTATGGTCACGACGGTGTTCGAGCGCTTGAAAGCCGAGATCGCTCCCTACACGCCGGAAGCCACCCATAAGACTACCGGAGTGCACCCGTCGGTGGTGCGCAAGCTGGCCGGATGGATCGGAGAGTGCAAGGCGCTGCGCATCCTCGACGGATACAACAACCAGAAGCACTTTGACGGCTTCCAATGCGGACGGCTGAAGATCCTAATTATGACGCTCCTCGGCCATCATGGCACAACTGGATCCATCGACACCACCTACGAGGGCTGGAAGCTCGAAGGCGCCAAAAAAATCGGCGGCGTCAAAGGCAAACCCGGGCGAAGCGTCTCGACGCTGATGGCCCAGTGGGTGTGGGGCGAGCAATACGGGCGCTCCATGGACTACTACGACAACCACCTGAAGGACGATACCGGCCTCGGCGTGGCCGACATTGAAGCGTTGCGCAAGGAGTCCGAGGCCAAGGGCTGGATGCCGAAGTGGCAGTCGATCAAGGACCCGGTAGTCATCATTAATGCCGGAATCAATACCTTCGCCACGTCCAACGGCTGCCAGCATCTGGCGAAGAACCTGCTCAAGCGCTGCGAGCTGTTTGTCGTCGTGGATTTCCGTCTCAACTCCGCAGCCATGTATGCTGACATCGTCCTGCCGGCAGCTGAGAATACCGAAAAGCTGGACATACGCGAGACCTCGATAACGCGGTTCATCCATGCCTTTGGCCAGCCCGTCAAGCCCATGTACGAGCGCAAGACCGACTGGCAGATTGGCGTGGCGCTCGCAAAGAAGATCCAGGAAAGGGCTAAGGCACGAGGCATCTCCCGTGTTGATGACCCCGAGATTAAAAGCGCCATCGACTTCGACAAGATATATGACGATTTCACCATGGGAGGCAGGATCGCCACCGACGAGCAGGCGTTGCGCTTCGTCATGGAGAAGTCCAAGGCCCTTGGCCCGGGGACCTACGAGGAACTTCTGAAGAACGGTTTCGTCACCGTCGGTCCCTCGGCCGGAAAGACAGCGCCGGTCCCAAAGGACCGGCCATACCGACCATTCACGGTTAACGTGTCCGGCAAGAAACCCTATGGCACGCTCACGGGGCGCCTGCAGTTCTATGTGGACCACGAGTGGTTTCAGCGCTTCGGTGCGACTGTGCCGAAGCCACAGTTCGCTGGCGGGGTGCTCGGCCCGAAGAAGTATCCATTCGTGTTCAACTCACCCCATACTCGCTGGGGCATCCACTCCTTTGTTCGCACTTCGGAATGGATGCTGCGCCTGCAACGCGGTGTGCCGGATGTGCGCCTCAACCCCAGGGCGATGGCCTCCAAGGGCATCAAGGACGGCGACTCGGTGAGAATCTTCAACTCGTCGGGGGAATTTTACGCCGTCGCCAAAGCCTGGCCCGCCCTGCCCGAAAATATGCTGTTTTCGGAGCATGGATGGGAACAGTATGAATACAAGAAGATGACCCACTACAACTTTGTGAGCTCCGAGCTGATCAACCCGCTGGAGCTGGTAGGTGGTTACGGCCACATCAAGTACGTGGCGGGCGGCTACAACCCTAACCGCATTTTCAACGAAACTACAGTTGACGTGGAGAAAGCCTGACATGAGACAATTAGCTTACGTATTCGATCTTAACAAGTGCATCGGCTGCCACACCTGCACAATGGCCTGCAAACAGTTGTGGACCAACCGGGAAGGGCGCGAGTACATGTACTGGAATGATGTCCAGACCAGTCCTGGCAAGGGTTATCCGAAGAACTGGGAGCAGAAGGGTGGCGGGTTCGACAAGAAGGGCAAGCTCAAGACAAACGGTATCATTCCGGCTCTCGCGGACTACGGCGGCACTTGGGAGTATAACTTGCAGGGAGTGCTGCTGGAGGGCAAAGGCAGCGAGGTGGTGCCAAACACAAAGCCTGTTTGGGGACCAAACTGGGATGAGGATGAAGGTGGCGGGGAGTTCCCGAACAACTACTACTTCTATCTGCCACGGATATGCAATCACTGCTCCAACCCGGCTTGTCTCGCAGCCTGTCCGCGCAAGGCGATCTACAAGCGGCCGGACGGGCTGGTGGTAGTCGACCAGGAGCGCTGCCGCGGATATCGTTACTGCGTCAAGGCGTGTCCCTATGGCAAGGTTTACTTCAACATGCAGATCGGCAAGTCGCAGAAGTGCATAGGCTGCTACCCGCGGGTCGAGAAGGGCGAGGCGCCCGCCTGCGTGAAGCAGTGTCCGGGCCGCATTCGCTTCTGGGGCTACCGAGACGACAAGAACGGCCCGGTCTACAAGCTGGTGGAGCAGTGGAAAGTCGCGCTGCCATTGTACACCGAATTCGGGACCCAACCCAACGTTTTTTATGTGCCGCCCATCAACGTAACGCCGCCGCCCTTCGAGGAGGACGGCCGTCTGAGCGGCAAGCCCCGCATCCCGCTTGCCGATCTGGAGGCGCTGTTCGGTCCGGATGTCAAGCAGGCGCTGAACGTACTTGGGCGGGAAATGCAGAAACGCCGTCAGTCGCTGCCCTCGGAGCTGACCGAGATATTGATCGGCTATACAAACAAGGATAGGTACGGGATATGAGCGAGACAATCGTTGATGCGGGTACTCTGGCCGGGGCTTACCTGGTGATGGCGAGGCTGTTTTCCTATCCGGACCCGGAGTCATGGAAACGCCTCGCCGGACACGGGCTCATCGACCCGTCGCTCACCTCGGAGATTGCAGAGACCGAGTATCTGGCCACTTTTGAGGTGGGGCGCGACACTCCCCCTGTGCCGCTTTTCGAGGGCATGCATCGTGGAGATCTCGGACGCGATGGGATCATGGAAGACCTGATGCGCTTTTACGAGTTCTTCGATGTGAAGCTCTCCGAAACCGATCGGGAGTATCCCGATCACCTCGTGACGGAACTGGAATTTATGGCCTGGCTATGCCTGCAGGAGCAGCGGGCTCAGCACGAAGGACGCGACGCCGGTCCATTCCGCTGCGCGCAGCGGGATTTCCTTTCCAGGCACTTGGCGGCCTGGTTGCCGCGGTTCCGCCAGCGGCTGGAAACGTCGCATACTGCTTATGTACAGTACGGGCCAGTGCTGGGTGAACTAGTAGATGTACACCAGAGCTGGCTTAATAAGCAATCACAAGAATCGGAGAAAACGCAATGAACATATGCATTCGTATGACGCAGCTGGCAATCTTTGGGTTGAGCGCCGCTTTAGTGTGTCTTGTGGGACAAGCCGCAGCTGCGCCAACGGGCTCCCCGGCGGACACGGCCATCCGTGTGCTGTCCGCAGCGGGTGTGAATGCCACCAAGCCAGAGGCTGCGATCTGGAAGAAGGCGCCGGCCACCCAGATTACTCTGCAGCCCGCCTTTCAGAGCTACGTCTCCATCGTAGGCACAGCCGTCACGAAACGGGTGACGGTGCAGGCGGTGCGCTCGGGCGGCCGCCTGTTTATTAAACTTACCTGGCGCGCTCCCACGGCCAGCAGTGCGATCAAGGACACGACGCAATTCGTTGATGCCGTGGCAGTGGAGTTCCCCATAACCGGCAAGGCCGCCACCTCGCCCTTTATGGGTGACGAAAGCCATGCGGTCAATATATGGTACTGGAGCGCCGAGGGCCACATACAGAACTTGTTTGCCAAGGGCTTTGGCACCACAACGATCGAGCCGTTAGCAGACCTGCACAGTGCGGCGGTGCGTACCGGGCGCGGATGGGCTGTGGTATTCGTCCGTCCCTTGCGCGTCGGGCCGGACGAAGGCGTAAACCTGCAGGGGCGGGGCAGCATACCGGTGGCCTTCGCGGTCTGGAATGGCGCCAACCGGGAAAGAGACGGCAAGAAGGCCGTCACCTTGGAGTGGCAGCAGTTGCGCTTTTGAATCTGGAATCTGGCTTGCGATCTAATTTGAATGTTTTTTCTTGGCAAATACATTACAAAGGTGCAAATATACAAATACTTTAATATATTAAGGCAGGGAAATGGATTCTTTACTGACAAAACCTCATTTTACTTTGGACATGGGACTATCGGGATGATATGCTTTGCGTAGATACTGAGAATGTATGGCGAGGAGACTACTACATTATGGGGCCCATGATGTATGGACCGTATGGAGTCTGGATGTTCTTACAGTTCTTTTTCTGGATTCTTGTTATTGCCGGCATTGTCCTGCTGATCGTGTGGCTTGTCAGGCATCCCGGCAGATATGAGCGAGGCATTGGTGAAGAATCTCCCCTTGACGTATTGCGTAAGCGTTACGCTCGCGGAGAGATTTCAAAGGAAGAATTTGATAGGATGAAGAAGGATATTTTGTAAAGACGCTTTATGAGAAACAGCCGTTTGCTGATAATCGCCGTTATCTTAATCGCCTTCGGGCTGATTGGCATTTATACGGCGCCCTGGTTCGGAAACTATAGGGGGCCGCGCAGGATATTTCAGATGCCCGGCATGATGATGGATGGCATGATGGGCGGAGGGACGATGAACCGGGAACAGCTGAAAAATATGATGAAGCGCATGATGCCGGAAATGCTGCCGCCAGGCATCAAACCAGAAGACCTCCCGGACCCGGCCAGCCAGGGAGCGCAGCTTATGGATCATTATTGCACGCAATGTCACGACCTCCCGAGTCCGGCAATGCATACGGCCGATGAATGGCCCGCAATCGCCGGGCGCATGTTCGCAAGAATGTCGATGATGTCGGGAATGATGGGAATTGAAAATCCAACCCAAGGGAAACGGGAAGAAATTCTTGCCTATTTAAAGGCCAACTCTATGAAATCAATTGCGCCAAGTTCACTACCATCTCCGGAATCCCGTGGAGCGATTTTGTTTAAAAATACGTGCTCGCAATGTCATGCTCTTCCTAATCCGTCCATGCACACGGCCCAGGAGTGGAGCGCTGTTGTAGAACGGATGCGAGGCAATATGAAAGCGATGCATAAAATAATGATTACTGACCGGGAAAGTGCGAAGATAATCGCTTATTTAAGCAATTACGCGCGCAAGTGATCAGCAAAGAAGAGCAAGTCGAATAAGGCTTATTTGTTGGTTTGACTCCCTATTAACTTTTTTTATGAAGAAGACCCAGTATTAATAACTTCGACCGTAATAGAATGGGCCTTGTCTCGCGACTCGATCATGCTGCCTATCTCTCGGCCGGAAACTTAAAAAGGCGTACCTCTCGATGTGCTATGGTTTTCAATACATCCAGGATAGTGCGCCGGGGGAAAAGTGAAATAACTGACGATCTGTTAATTTAGGATTTCCACACCGTTCCGTCCTCCATGGTTTCGAGACTGCTGGCCAAACATTTCAATCTTCATTCTTCGTGGATGTGCTCAGTTCTCCAGAGGAGGCATGATGGTTTTTATTCCGAAAATATATTTATTACGAACGGTATAAACACATAACTCAAAAATCGAAACTGCCGCAGTATCCTGGACGGACTGTTGTGTGTCCCCAATTCCAGGAAGACGCCATATTTCTACCCGAAATTTTCGCTTTCAGCTTATATGTAAGTGCGTATCAGACAGATTCGTAAGCACTGTGCCGGCCGGAACTGACTTGAAACGTTTCTATTTCGTTCCTTCCGACAAAATTTTAAGGTAATCGTTATAGATATAGCGCTTATCCCTTTTTCTGCCGGTGATCTCCTTCAGTATTCTGGCTTTTTCGAACTGGGAAACCAGGGTTGATGCCGCTTGAAAAGATATATGAAACTCCCTGGAAATATCCTTAACAGAGGTATACGGCGTATAGAAAAGTTTTTCTAGAATGCCGACCGCGAGTGGAGACGAGATTTTCTTCTTCCATAAGAGATTGCGGTGGGCCGTCTGTAGCTCCAGAATCTTTTTCGATGTCTCAATGGCAGAACCGGAAGCCTCAATAACGCCTTTAAGGAAAAAAGATATCCATTGCTCATAATCCCCGCTGTCTCTTACCATGTTTAGGCGGTCATAGTACTCCTGCCGGTTTTTTTTGAAAAAAAAGCTCAGATATAGAAGAGGTTTGTTTAACACACCCTTCCAGTAAAGGTAAAAAGTTATTAGCAGTCTTCCGAGTCTGCCATTACCGTCAAGAAATGGATGTATCGTCTCAAACTGATAATGGACCAAAGCACAATCTATAAGAATTGGCAAACTGTCCCGTCTTCTGTGGATGTATTTTTCCAGGTCTCCCATTGCTTTTGCGGCCTCATGAGGAGGCGAGGGAACAAATGTCGCATTATTAAGAGTGCTACCAGCAGGCCCCAACCAGTTCTGGGTTTTTCGAAATTCACCCGGAGTTTTATGTCCGCCTCGAACGCCTAGCATCAAGACACTATGAATTTCCTTTATAAGTCTCAGGCTCATCGGAAACTCGTCCAATCGTTCAATTCCATAATTAAGTGCCTTTATATAATTAACGACTTCTTCCACGTCGTTGATATTGGATGGCCTATCTCCGGTTTCGAATTCAAATATATCTTCAAGGGATGCCTGAGTGCCTTCAATTTGAGAGCTGAGAAGAGCCTCTTTTCTGACGTACATTGCGATGAAAAGGTTTATGTTGGGCAGAATGTGCCCTATGCCGTCCAGTCGCGCCAGGGTCATGTCAGCCTTCGAGAGCAGGTTCTGGAGTTGGCCTTGCAGTATTACGGGAGGCTTCGGTGGCAGCGGCGCGGGAATAAAGGCTTTATAACCGCCAGCCTGATTAACTGATGCTCCGCTCCTATTGCTCAATCTTTTTTCTCCCGTTATTCAACTGTTATGGAATAAGATAGCATCCGGGAAGATATTATTCAAGTATTCTTGAATAAGGTTGCCGAAACCCCCGGTTCAGAATGGCGTGTCAGGAAGAACAAAAAACTTGTCCAGCATATGTTATTTCCCTTTGTTAATTGAAAGGATATCTGTAATTTCCTGCCGCATGCCGGTTATAAGTTGAAGGACATAATCATATCCTTCCTCCGTATGCGGGATAGTGCAGTTGGAGCAATCCTTTATACCGCTTTTAAATGTGAAATCCCCGCCACAGTCGAGCAAGTAAAGCGGGCACCAGCAAAAAAGGCACGATTTCCATTCTATGAGGTCATGACATGGGAAAAAACTGCAATCTTGATGAATGAAATACTTATAATTCATAGCATTGATTCCTCCCTCGGGAATTTATAATGTTAATTCTGAACTGAGCAGGTCTTCCGGCTTCGGGCTTTGGATTCGGCCTACTTGCCCGCCTTCCCACCATGATAGTGCTCATGGCAGTGGCTTATGATTGGGCTTTCGTTCCCTTTTACGGCTGCGGGGCAGCGGGAGAATTACACTCCACTTCCCTGACATACAGTCAGTTGTACATCCTTAAACTACAAATATTTTTTTAAATGACTTGTCAATCACCTCCCTGTTTTATTCCATTTGCTCCCCTGAGCATGATAAAAACCATTCTGAACAGGTTCTTCTAGCAGGCCGTTGAAAAACGCCATTTTTTAGCAAAAATTCTTTCATTTTGGAATTCCCGAGTTTTATATGCTGCATCCGGTTCCACTGTCTTGAGGTCTTTTGACCTT
>JAKAMR010000113.1 GCA_021812785.1 Nitrospirota bacterium | reverse complement strand
TGTCTCAGTTCCAGTGTGGCCGTCCATCCTCTCAGACCGGCTACCCGTCTTCGGCTTGGTGGGCCGTTACCTCACCAACTACCTGATAGGCCGCAGGCCCATCCCAAGGCGCATTGCTGCTTTCCCCGTGAGACTCCACTCTCACGGGCTTACGGGGTATTAGCCCAGGTTTCCCCAGGTTGCCCCCCTCCTCGGGGTAGGTCACCTACGTGTTACTCACCCGTCCGCCACTCCAAGCATCCAGCCACTTAACCCACTCCTCATAAATGGGCTCAGTGGCTGAATGCTCAGCGTTCGACTTGCATGTGTTAGGCACGCCGCCAGCGTTCGTTCTGAGCCAGGATCAAACTCTCATCTGTAACTCATTTGAACTTTCGAATCGACCGGGTGCTACGCACTTTTTAGGCTAGTCTTTTCAAAGAGCAACTTTATTAACTTACACGAAGACCAAAAGTTTGTCAACCTTTTTTCTAAAAAAAATCCTGCGGCCTGAAATTTTCCTTGAAGGCAGCGCCTTTATATGGTCACCATCAATCCCGCCGCTCGTATATATTATAACTATTATATTATAACTATCATGCAGATTGAGATCAGGGGAACCGTCGAACGGGTCGTATTCTATAATCCGGAGAGCCATTATGCCGTTATCAGGCTCACCGCCACACCGCCCGGGGACGCCAGCGGGCTTGTCACCGTGACCGGCAATTTTCCAAACATACACGCAGGCCAGCTCCTGAGGATATCCGGAAAATGGGAAGAGCACCCTAAATACGGCCGGCAGCTCAAGGCTTCCGGCCATGAGGAGCTCCCTCTGCACTCCGCCCAAGCCATCGAGCGTTACCTGGCCTCCGGACTCGTAAAGGGCATCGGCCCCGTCATGGCCAAAAAGATCGTACAGAAGTTTGGCGCCGAGACCATGAAGGTCCTCGATGAAGACCCCTCCAGGCTTTCCCAGGTGGAAGGGATCGGTGCAAAAAAGATCGAGGGCCTGCAAAAGTCCCTGAAAGAGCAAAAAGAATTGAAGGAGATGATGATAGCCTTCCAGGAGTTTGAGATAAGCCCGCCATATGCGATGAAGATTTACAGGCAGTACGGCCTCCAGTCCATACAGATACTGAAGGCAAACCCCTACAGGCTTGCCGAGGACGTCTCTGGAATAGGTTTCATAAAGGCAGACGCCATCGCCGCCAGGACCGGCATACCAAGGGAGTCCCCGTTCCGCGCCGAGGCGGGCATACTCTATATGCTTGAGCGGCTTTCCGATGAAGGGCACGTCTACTACCCGCATGACCGACTGATAGAGGAGGCCGGCAAAAACCTCTCGATCCCAAGGGAAAACCTCATAAACGCCTCCTCCGCGCTCGCCGAAAAAGGGAAAATAGTGATCGACGGGGCCGCCTTGCCGGACGGAGGGAAAGACGGCAAGGCGGCCGTCTATCTTAAGACGCTCCACGATGCCGAAGTTGAGGTGGCGGCCGGCCTAAAGACGTTGCTCAAGGACCACCGGCGCACGGACATGCCCGACGCTTCGGAGGCCGCAGCATGGGTGCAAAAGGAACTGCCGTTCGGACTATCCCAGAAACAGACTCAGGCTGTAAAGGGCGCAACGCGCGAAAAGGTCTTCATAATAACCGGAGGGCCTGGCGTAGGAAAAACGACAATCGTAAAGGCCATCCTGAAAATATACAAGCGCTGGGGCAAAAAGGTCCGGCTGGCGGCCCCCACGGGGCGTGCCGCAAAAAGGCTCTCCGAGCTTTCCCATGAAGAGGCTAAGACCATACACCGGCTGCTGGAATACACACCTGCAACCGGGTTCAGGAGAAACAGGCTCTATCCTGTGGATGCCGACCTGGTCATTCTGGATGAAAGCTCCATGATAGACACCGCCCTGATGGCCCGCGTGCTTTCCGCGCTTCCACCAAAATGCGGCCTCATCCTGGTGGGCGACTCAAACCAGCTGCCCTCGGTGGGTCCAGGCAACGTCCTTGGGGAAATGATAGCCTCGGGGGCCGTCCCGGCCGAAAGGCTCGATGAGATATTCAGACAGTCCAGGGAAAGCATGATAGTGGTGAACGCCCACAGGATAAACGGTGGAGAGATGCCCTACTTCCACGGTGGAGGCGGAGATTTCCATTTTCTGAAGATCGAAGAGTCCCAGGCCGTGCTTGAGAAGATAGTTGAACTGTGCACCAAAACCCTCCCCGCCCGGGGTTTTGACCCTTTCAGGGACGTACAGGTGCTCTCGCCGATGCACAGGGGTGTGCTCGGCGTGTCAAACCTGAACAGGGCGCTCCAGGCCGCCCTGAACAGACAGGGCAGTCAGATTGGCGGCGGCCAGTTCAGGGTGCTGGACAAGGTGATGCAGACAAGGAACAATTACGAAAAAGACATCTACAATGGAGATACCGGCAGGATAACCGGTATTGAGAAGGGCGGGATAACCGTGAATTTTTACGGACGCAGCGTGGATTTCGCCTTGGAGGAAACCGATGAGCTCCAGCTCGCATATGCCGCTTCGGTGCACAAGAGCCAGGGAAGCGAATACCCGGCCGTCATCATGCCTGTGGTAACCGAGCATTTCATGCTTCTGCAAAGGAACCTCATATATACCGCCGTCACAAGGGCAAAAAGGCTGGTGGTGCTGCTTGGCCAGCCCAAGGCCCTTGCCATTTCAGTAAAAAACGCCAAGACCGCGCTCAGGCATACAGCCCTTAAAAGACGTCTGACTGAAAAATGAAACGGCCATTTGGGGATGCCCGCGGCGGTACTAGAAGCACCCGGTTTAATGTTAATATAATCAATATATGATAAACGTCATCAAGAAAATATTCGGCACACAGAACGAGAGAGAGATAAAAAGCTATCTGCCCATCGTGGACAGAATAAATTCCCTTGAGCCGCAGATTTCCCGTCTTTCCGACACCGCCCTCAGGGACAAGACCGGCGAGTTCAAAAAAAGGATCGAGGCCGGCGAGACGCTGGACGACCTCCTGCCGGAGGCGTTTGCCGTCACAAGGGAGGCATCAAAACGGGCCCTGGGGATGAGGCACTTCGACGTGCAGCTCATCGGCGGCATCGTTTTGCACAAGGGCAAGATCGCCGAGATGAAAACCGGCGAGGGCAAGACCCTCGTGGCCACGCTGCCCGTGTATCTTAATGCGCTTGACGGCAGGGGCGTGCATGTTGTCACCGTGAACGATTACCTGGCCCGCAGGGACGCCCACTGGATGGAGCCCGTCTATAACATGCTTGGCCTCAAGGTGGGCGTAATAGTGCACGGCCTTACCGATGAGCAGCGCCAGGAAAGCTACGGATCGGACATAACGTACGGCACCAACAACGAGTTCGGGTTCGATTACCTGAGAGACAACATGAAATATGACATCTCCCAGTACACCCAGAGAGAGCTCAATTATGCCATCGTAGATGAGGTGGACAGCATCCTCATCGACGAGGCCCGCACGCCGCTTATAATCTCCGGGCCTTCTGAGGAATCGACGGACAAATACTACAAGATAAACCGCATCGTCCCCAATCTAAAGCTTGAGGCCGACTTCACCCTTGAGGAAAAGAACAAAAGCGTCGTGCTTACCGACGAGGGGAACTCCAAGGCGGAACGCATGCTTGGCCTGGGGAACCTTTATGACCAGTCCAATATAGAGATCGTGCACCACGTTCTGCAGGCCCTTAGGGCCCATCATATGTATAAACGTGACGTAGATTACGTGGTAAAGGACGGAGAAGTTGTTATAGTTGATGAGTTCACAGGCCGTCTTATGCCGGGCCGGAGGTGGTCCGACGGCCTGCACCAGGCGATAGAGGCGAAGGAGGGCGTCAAGATAGAGAACGAGAACCAGACTCTTGCCACCATTACCTTCCAGAACTATTTCCGCATGTACAACAAGCTGGCGGGCATGACAGGCACGGCAGACACCGAGGCGGAGGAGTTCGCCAAGATATACAACCTGGACGTGACCGTCGTCCCGACACACAGGCCGATGGTAAGGAAGGACCACCAGGACTCCATATACAAGAACGAGAGTGCGAAGTTCAAAGCCATAACAAGGGAGATAGAGGATCTCCACAAGAAGGGGCAGCCCGTCCTTGTTGGCACCATATCCATAGAAAAATCCGAGGTCCTGAGCCAGATGCTCCGCAGAAAGGGCATCACCCATTCAGTGCTCAACGCCAAGTATCACGAACGTGAGGCGGAGATCATCGCCCAGGCAGGCAGGAGCGGGGCGGTCACCATCGCCACCAATATGGCGGGCAGGGGCACGGACATAATACTGGGTGGAAACCCGGAGGGCGTTGCCAGGGAACTGCTCAAGGACAAGAAAGACCCCTCCCAGGAAGAACTCCATGGCGCAAAGGAGAAGGCTGCCAGGCACTGCGAGGAAGACAAGAAAAAAGTCCTTGAGGCGGGCGGGCTTTTCATAATGGGCACCGAAAGGCATGAGTCAAGAAGGATAGACAACCAGCTCAGGGGCCGCTCCGGAAGGCAGGGAGACCCCGGGGCGTCACGTTTTTACCTGTCTCTTGAGGACGACCTGATGAGAATATTCGGGTCCGACCGCCTGCACGGCATCATGGACAAGCTGGGCATGGAAGAGGACGTCCCAATAGAAAACAGGATGGTCTCGAAGGCGGTTGAAAATGCCCAGAAGCGGGTCGAGGCCCACAACTTCGACATCAGGAAACACCTGATAGATTACGACGACGTGATGAACAGGCAGAGGACGGAGATATACGGCTTCAGGCGAGAGATACTCTCGGGGGGGGAAAACCTCAGGGAGCGTATCCACGTGATGATGGAAGATGCCGTGGACAGCCTGCTTGACGTATATTGCCCGGAGGACAAGCATGCCACCGAGTGGGATATAAAGGGGCTGAAAGACGCCTTCTACGGGATGTTCGCCGTGCCCGCCGACCCGAAGCCCGAGAGCACGGCTGAAGAGATAAGAGAAGAGCTGCTTTCCGCGCTTACAGGCTTCTACGAGGCAAGGGAACAGGAGATGGGCAGGGAGATGATAGAGTACCTGGAGAAAGTCATTCTCCTTCAGGTGGTCGATGCCCAGTGGAAAGACCATCTGCTTGCGATGGACCACCTGCGGGAAGGCATAGGGCTGCGCGGCTATGCGCAGAGAGACCCGCTTACCGAGTACAAGAAGGAAGGGTTCGACCTGTTCGGCGAGATGACCGACAGGATAAACACGGAGACGCTAAGCAGGCTCTTCAAGGTCCGCATACAGACCGAGAACGAGGCCCACAGGCTTGAAAAGAAACAAAAACTGATTTACAACAGGGGGGAGGCCTCCGACCAGACCGTAAGGAAAGAAAAAAAAGTAGGGAGAAACGACCCGTGCCCCTGCGGCAGCGGCAAGAAATACAAAAAATGCTGCGGGGCCAATGCATAGGGTTTTCCTGATAGGGGACGCCTTGCCGTCCCTTTCGGAAGCATTGCCTTCATCAGTTTACAAGATCACCCGATTCAAGGACCCGGAAGAGGCGGCCGGCTCCATCTCCCGCGCGTCGTTCGTGATCATAAACGGCGGGTATGCCCTGTCCAGGCAGGAGCCTATGAAAAAGCTTCTTTCAGTCTCCGACGAGACGCCAAAACTGTTCATTTCAGGCAAGGGTCCTTCATTCTGCAAGAAAAAAAAACTGACTTACCAGATAAATGCCAGTCTCGCGGGCACGGAGTTCCTGAGCCGCCTTATGGAGCGGATGGAGGACGAAAAAAGGCTCCTTGACGAAGCCTCGGCCCTAAAAAAAGAAAACAGCTCTCTAAGAGACGAACTAAAATTCTTCGAAGACTTAAGCCACGTCCTCACATCGTCCTCCGAGCGGGCCGACGTCCTTTCGCTCCTCACAAAAAAAATAAAGGAAAAGACCGAGGCGGAAAACTGCACTCTCTACCTGATCGACGAAGAGACCGGAGGACTGCAGCTTGAGAAAACGGAGGGCCCCCTCTGGAAAAAAGAGGCCGGAAAGTCCGCCGTGTCGGGAGATTCGATCGCCTCAAGCGTGGCCAGAGACGGCAAACCCCTGCTTATAAAGGACATGTACAGGGAAACAGGCCTGATGATGAAAATGGAGAGGGACTTGCGCCACAAGATAAAAACCGCAATATGCGTGCCCGTAAGGAGCAAGGGAAAGATACTGGGCGTGCTTGAGCTCATAAACAGAAAATCGGGCGGCGAGTTCACAAGGCAGGAACTGCAGTACATGGCCCGGTTTACCGATTACGCCGCCCTGATAATAGAGAGGTCCATCCTGTATGAGAAGATGCAGGAGCTCGTGGTCACCGACGACCTCACGAAGCTGTTCAATACCCGCTACATGATGAGGACCATCGGGACGGAGGTGCTAAGGAGCAACCGCTATAACACCTCCGTAAGCCTCATATTCATGGACATAGACCATTTCAAGGCGGTGAACGACAACTTCGGCCACCTTGTTGGCAGCAGGCTGCTGGTAGAGATGGGACAACTCCTGATAAAACACTTGAGAGAGCTCGACATAGTCACCCGCTACGGGGGAGACGAATTCGTCATCATACTGCCC
>JAKAMR010000021.1:5492-30334 GCA_021812785.1 Nitrospirota bacterium | reverse complement strand
TTTTTCTACTTCTTCGATTTTGAAGTAGGGGAAAGGTTTTCAGGATGATACAGACAATTAAGAATTTTTTCATCGCATGGGGTTCGATATTCAAAGGCAGCGCCAAGTATTACCTGTGGCTTGCGTTTCTGGCATGCCTTATGGCTATCGGGGTGCACGCGTACATCGGCCAGGCGGAGCATGGCCTTATAATGTCCGCCATGAGGGACCAGGTTTCTTGGGGTTTCTATATCTCCAACTTCACCTTCCTGGTCGGGGTGGCCGCGGCGGCCGTTTTGCTGGTGGTTCCCGCATATGTGCACCACGACAAGCCCATTAAAGAAATAGTATTGTTTGCCGAGATGATGGCGATCACGGCCCTCATAATGTGCATAATGTTCATCATGACGGACCTGGGCCAGCCCCTCAGGGTATGGCACATCCTTCCGCCGCCCATAGGCATGATGCACTGGCCTTCCTCGCTGCTCGCGTGGGACGTCCTGGCCCTGAACAGTTATCTTTTCCTCAATATTATCGTCGTCTTCTACGTACTGTACAAGCTTTCCCGCGGGGAACATTACAACATGAAGTCCTTCATCGGGTTTCTGATCTACCTGTCGATACCCGTCGCGGTCAGCATACACACCGTAACTGCGTTTCTATATAACGCGGCTTTCTCCAGGCCCTTCTGGAGCGCCGCCCTCCTTGCGCCCAGGTTCATAGCTGGCGCGCTTAGCTCCGGGCCGGCCCTGATGCTCCTGGTGTTCCAGGTGCTCAGGAAGGTCACCGATGTGAAGATAGAGAACAAGACGCTCTTCAGGATCGCCACCTTCATCACGTATGCGATGGCTATAAACCTGTTCTTCATGGGCGCGGATCTGTTTAAGTCATTCTATCCCGGAACCGCCGAGGGGACGTCGATACATTACCTGTTTTTCGGACTCCATGGGAAAACAAACCTGGTGCCATATGCATGGACCTCACTTATAACCAGTATCGTCGCGTTCCTGCTGATCCTCAATAAGAAAACGCGCGAGAACTTCGTAACGCTCAACATAGCATGCGTGCTTATGATAGTGGGTATATATATTGAAAAAGGCATGGGCCTTGTGATCCCCGGCTTTACTCCCGATGTGCTTGGCGAGATATACCAATACACGCCCACGGCGACCGAGCTTCTGGTCTCTCTTGGCGTATGGTCCTTCGGGGCGATGGTCTACACTCTCCTGTGCAAGTTCGCCCTGCCCGTATACACGGGCAAACTGAGATTCGCAGTTGAAGGGAAAGAGCCTCACGAAGTGAGAGTTAGAAGGCCCCACGTAGAGGAAGTACCCGAAGAACAAGCCTAAGACTTCGCTTCCAGAGAGCCGGCGCAGGGCAGTTCACGCCCGCGCCGGCTTTTTTATTTATGCCCTTCGGGCATCGAATGTAAGGAACCATATATCATTTGCATTCGCTCGCTTGCCCCACCAGGCTCGCTCGCTATCCATTTTTATGCCCTTCGGGTGCGCTCCATTTTGTCCCTCAGCCTGGCGCGCCTGGGGCCGCCAAAACATCGAAAGATTGACAAACAATGTATTGCCTGCTAAGTATAAATCAGCCATTTCAATTCAGACTCCGAAAACTTACTGATTTTGCGGGATTTTTTTGATCTCGATCAAATAACGTCTGGGGCAGAGGAAATGAGAAAAAAACTTGTCTTTGCGGCCGTTTTCTCACTGGTTATGGTTTTCGCGGTTGGCGCCTTCGGGCAGAAGAGCAGCTCTGCACAGAAGGGCGGAGCGAACGGGAACATCTCTTGTGTCAACTGCCACAAGACCCTTGGCGGCGAGCTCGCAAAGCCCGTTGCCGAGTGGACGGGTTCCGTTCATCAGCAAAACGGAATTACCTGCGACATGTGCCACGGCGGCGACCCGGCGGCGGCCACAATGGACAAGGCCATGTCTAAAGACCACGGGTTCATAGGTGCGCCCCACGGGCAGGCGCAGTTCGACGCCTGCTCCAAATGCCACCCCACCGAGGTCGCCATGTATTCAAAAAGCGTCATGGGCAAGGCCTACCTGGAAGGGAAAGGCGGGCCATCTTGCGCCAAGTGCCATGGGCCGCACCACAACGTGATACCTCAGGTGCCCCAGCTCTGCAAGAGCTGCCACAAGGACACCACCGGGTTTGACCAGGTGGACCCGATGAACGTCACCGACGCAACCGTACAGATGCTTTCAAAGATGAAGATAAAGCTCGGAATACAGAAGGCGGCCGGGCCCAGGCCAGGCATAATCCCCAAGGTCAGCCAGGACCTGGACCCTTACAAGATAGGGCTTATCGCTTTCGGCGGGGCCATTTTTGTCTTTATACTGGGTTACTTCATATATCTCATACTGGAAAAGAGGGACTGAGATGAGCTTTGAGATCATTCACCAAAAGAAACCCTCGTATTCAGGGGGTATGGCAGCGCTGATAGTGCTGCTGTCACTGTTGCTGCTTGGGTTGGGAGTTGCGTTCGCGTATCTGCTTATATCTGGCAAGGGCGGCAACTACTCGCTTGGCACGCTGACCGCCTTCATATTCCTGATCGCGGGCGTAGATATCGTCCTGTTTACCAAGGCCTTCGTGCCGTTCAGGGAAGTATCAGAGGATCGCGAGGAGGAGTTGCTATGGTAGAGGGCAATAAGACAAAACAGGGCATAACCCGCAGGAAATTCACTCTTGGCGTGATGATCGCGTCAATAGCGGGATCGTTCGTATCGCTTTTTTCGCTCCTTAAGGTCGTTACGCCGCCCGAGAAGGCCGGATACGTCTCCACGATCAAACCGGGGGACCAGCTGGTATACGCAAAGGGAAGCAATGCCGGAAACCCCGTGAAGGCGTCTGACATGAAAGACGGGGACTGGGTGCTGGCCTATCCAAAGGGCAAAACCGCAAACCCGGCCAACATTGTGCAGCTCATAAAGCTCAAGGAATCCGATTACGTTGCCCCCACGAAGATCAACCTCACCGACCAGGGGTTCGTTTCCTACAGCGCAATCTGCACCCACCTGGGGTGCACCGTCTCCTGGGTGAAGAACCCTTCGAATCCGGATGCCTCCTTCACGGAGTGCTTCTGCCATAACAGCATGTTCGACCCCACAAAAGGGGCCAAGGTCATAGGCGGCCCGGCACCGATCCCGCTTGCCCAGATCGGCATAAAGGTGCAGGGTGACTCAATTTACTTTACGAGCGATTTCACCGGCCCCATCGGACCGCAGGTATAACAAGGCGAGGTATAAAAATAATGAAATGGTTTGAAGAGAGGCTTGAACTAAAAAAGTTCAACGAAAAGTTCCTGACCAAGACGTTCCCCAGCCATCCTACTTACCTGCTCGGGGAAATAGCGCTTTTCTCGTTCATCTCGCTGGTGGTAACCGGAATATTCCTGGGCCTGCTCTATGAGCCTTCGGTCAGGCTGGTGCCGCTCTTCCATGCCATGGTGCCGGCCGCATACGCCAGCGTGGTAAATATGGACATGAAGCCGATGGGCATGATCATAAGGCGCATTCATCACTGGTCCGCGATGCTTATGATATCTTCCCTGATCCTGCATTTCCTGAGGATATACTTTACCGGGGCATACAGAAAGCCCAGGGAGATCAACTGGCTGGTCGGCCTGGCACTGATGGGCATTTCGCTTGGGGCGGCCTTTACCGGCTACCTTCTCCCTTACAGCCAGTTCTCGGTGACGGCCACGTCCATTGCCTACTACATGGTTAAGTCCATCCCGTGGTTGGGCGGCTGGTTGTCCAGGCTCATATTTGCCGGGGAGTTCCCGTCCACGGCAATGGTTCCCCGGTTCTTCTTTTTCCATGTCATGCTCATCCCTGCGGTCATAATAGCGCTTATAGGCGCGCACATGGTCATACTGGTAAAACAGAAACATACGGAGCCCGCCTCCAACATCGGAAGGCCCGAAGCGAAGGGAGGAAAGAGGCTCATAGGCATACCGATCTGGCCGGAGCAGGCCGCAATCAGCGTCCCTTTCTTCATGTTCCTGATGTTCGCGCTTGTGCTGCTTGCCACGTATGTCCCGATAAACGTCATAGAGCTTTACGGGGCGCCCTCTCCCGGCACGCCCGTTATGCGCCCAGACTGGTATTTCCTGTGGGTCTACGGGTTCCTGAAGCTAATACCCGGAGACCTCTCCGTGACCATATTCGGCGGCAAGATAACGCCGGAGACCATCGGCGGGGTGATCTTCCCGGGGACGGTTTTCCTCATCCTTGCGCTCATACCTTTCCTGGACCGCTGGAAGGAGCCGCAGAACTATAACTCCAACCCGCTCTCCAGGCCGTTCATGACAGCCTTTGGCCTCGGGGGCGGCGTATTCATCCTGATGACGGCGGTCTCCGGTTACATAGACGTCCTTCATATCAGCCCCAGGGCAATGCTTGCCTACACGATAATTGCCACAATCGGGGTCTTCGCTGCAGTCTACGCCGTGCTGTCGGCAAGAAAGAAAAAAACAAGCCACTGAGCCCCTTTACAGTCGCCAAATAAAAAAGGCCACGGCAGTTTCTGCCGGGGCCTTTTTTTATTTACTCTTCCAGCTTATTTATGGCTCTTCATATCGGGCAGATCACAGGATTTTCCCCGGGAGTACAGGTTTTTTTTGATATCTGCCGCCCCTTACTTTCTCTATTTCTTCCCGCCCGGAAGCTTGTTCTCCAGCAAGTCATACGCCTTCTGCAGATGGCCCGTGATGGTCTTCAGGTCAAACCTGTGCCAGTCGAGCATGGCTGAATGCAAGGCTATCCTGGCGCCGGTCAGGATGGATGCCTCCACGGAGTCCTTTGCCGGCCGGTAAAGCATCTCGTCCGCGTTGGCAAGCGCCATGCCCTCCCTCAGGGAAAGCAATACCGCCTTGGCATACTGGGGGATATACGGTGTGGCGTGAGCAAGACCGGTCCTGTTATGGCACCTTTCGCATACCGCCGCAATGTCACCCGGGGTCAGGACGGTCACTATCATGGAGCCATGGCAGGTCACGCATTCCGGGCCTTTCCCCGTTGACTCCAGGTTCCGGTAATGGAGGCTCTTCCTGAACTCGAACAATTCAGCCCCGTGGCACTGGCCGCATGTTTCAGGGACGTTCTTGTAATAAACCCTGCTTTCGGGGTTGCTCGAACCCAGGACCCCTTTGTGCGCCTCCGCTTCCGTTGAGGCGGACGGGTCGCCTCCGTGGCACTTGTCGCAGGTAACTCCGTGCATCTCATGCACGGAGCCTTTCCAGCCATGGGCCTTTGCTCCAATGAAGCTGCCCTGCGGCAGTTTAAAGTGGCAGGCAACACAGGAATTCTTAACCGCTGCGGCCGCCGTGGCCGAATTTGCGGCAAAAAAGATGAATATCCCCAAAAATATAAAAGAGCAGGCAAGACAACGGCCGGACTTTGACATGTTTACCTCTCTTTCTTCAGACTGGAAATACGGTTTTTTGTTTTCTGATCTCAGGCGAAAGGCCTGAACCCGCCGCCCAAGAAAGTCCACTTTTTTCATCTTTTCTTCCCGCAAAACAAAGACAGCAGGAAAGATAAATCAGGGATTTTTTGATTTTTTGCCGGGCCGCATGCCTGCCACGGAGGGGTAAGCCCTCCGCTTATTATTATTTTAGTCCAAATCCGCGTGGTGTAAATGGGGGTAAACAGGCACAAGCAGCACAGGAAACTCGGATGTCTCGCACAGTTTGCGCGCCACGCTTCCCAGCGCCTCTTCTCCGGTTTCCTCGTCAGAGCTGGCAGCTATTATCATGCTTCCACCTGCGGCCCTGGCCTCATTGATCAGCTCAGCTGCGGGCTTTCCAGCCAGCAGGTGAGGTTCAGCCTCGATGCCCGCCTCCTGAAGATAGTGGCAATACTCCTTAAGGCGAAGCATCTCCTTTTCTTTTATCTTCCCGACTTCCGGGCCGGAGAGCTCTTTTTTTTCAAGCACATGGGCTACGGCAGCCTTCCTGACAGCCCCGGCCAGCAAGCGGAGCAGAAAAAGGGCCTTCCGGGATGGCCCGGGCCGGCCAGCCGCCAGAAGGGGTTTTTCGAAGATGAGCCTGTTTTCCCTTACGGCCGTTTCGCCCTCCGCCTCAAAAGGGGCCATATAACTGTGCAGCAGCACGGGCAGCCGGCTCCTTTTGGCGATGTCCACCGCGCGTGGCCCCCTGCCGGTAACAAGCAGGTCCACATCCTCCCCGCGTGCCGTACGTATCACATCGGGCACCGGCTCGCCCACCTCTATCACCACCCTGCTTTCCATGCCCGCCCCGGTGATGGCCTGCTGCCAGTCCGCAAATTTTATCCTGGCCTCCTCTTTCAGCTCTTCAGCCTCCTTTTTAAGGTATCCGCCGAAAGGCACAAAACCGACTTCCTCCCTTGGGATTATATGGCAGAGCACGACCGTCCTCAGCCCGGCCTCTTTAAGCACAAACAGGGTCTGAAGAGAGTTGAACGCCATCTCCCCGAAACGGGTGGCAAAGAGTATCTTCCGGACCCTTCCATTTGTATTGGCTTGCAATGAAAAAAGATCCTCCTTCAGTCCTTTTACCTGAAAAAGAGCAGGGTCTCAAGCACAAATAGGGGTAAAAGCACCGGCAACGCGTATTTCAGAATGTATCCCATGAAGCCCGGCATCTCTATCCCGGACTCCTCTGATATGGAGCGCACCATGAAGTTTGGCGCGTTTCCAATATAAGTAAAGGCGCCAAAGAAAACGGACCCGGTGGAGATGGCTTCAAGATAAAGAGGATGCTGTTTTACAAGAAGTCCGGCGGCGCTCCTTGTCGCCATGCCCGGATAGAAATTCCCGAGGGCCGCCTTGAAAAAAGCCAGGTATGCGGGCGCGTTGTCGAGAAAGCTGGAGAGGACCCCCGTGGCCCAGAAATAATGAGATGGCCTGTTGACCACGTGCAAAAGCAGCCCCAGCTGCCCCGCCTTTCCAGCCTGAAGGATATCCATACAGGGAGTCATTGTAATGAACAGACCGGCGAAGATAACCGCCACCTCTTTTATCGGAAACCACGTAAACCCGTTTTCATCGCGTATTTCCCGAGACGTGAAAAGGACCGAAAAAAGGCCAGCCATGAGCACAATGAGGTTCCGCAGCATCTCCGAGATCTCCCTTTGCATCCCCATAAAATAAACCCGCCCCAGTTGCACCCTGGGCGCAGCGATCATGGCCCCTATCGCCACACCAAGAAAAATCAGATTTTTCGCACCTCTTATTCTGAAAATCCATCTTTTTTCGCCGCATGGCCGGACGGCCCCGCCAGCCTCCGGATAAAAAAACTCCGACCTGTAAATGCGCCTGTCGGCAAAGTAATAAGCCGCCAGCAGGACCGTTGTGGCCAGGAGCATATGCGGCAGGAGCTTCAAGGTCCAGAAAAAAGGCACCCCCATTAGAAAACCCAGCAAAAGCGGCGGATCGCCAAGAGGCGTAAGCGCACCGCCTATATTGGCCACCAGAAAAATAAAGAAAACCACTACAATGGTCCTGTTCTTCCGGTGCATGTTTTCTCTTATCAGCGGGCGCACAAGGAGCATGGCCGCTCCAGTTGTCCCCATAACGCTTGCAAGGAGGGCCCCAGCGATAAGCAAGGCGGCGTTTGCCCCCGGGGTGCCGGATGAGCCGCCCGTGATGAGTATTCCTCCGGATATCACGTAAAGCGTCCCCATCAGGATAATGAAAGGCAGGTATTCGTTTACCATCACCCCTAGAAAACCGGCCACGGCCTCCCTTCCAAAAACAAGGGACAGAGAGACGGCCGACAGCGCCGCCCAGAACGCCGATATCTTGCCGAAGTGGCCGTGCCAGAGGCCGGGCGCAAGCAGAGGCCCCAGGGCTATCGACAGGAGCATGCCCGCAAAGGGGATCACACTCCAGAGGGGCAGCGCCTCTCCGAATGCCTGTACTGCTTTCGGGCCATCCATATAAAAATGAAAAAAGAAAAAGCCTTTTTTCTTCCCCTTTCCGGATTGTCAAAAAATTATAGCACGGCCCTCCCGCAAAAAATTCGCCAAAAATGACGAATTAAAGCATGTCCTGTCTCATCAAAATTGCCCGCGAATTCCCGGCCCGGGTCTGTGTCAGATTTTTTTTCGGGGCTGGTATTCCTGCCTGTTCCAGAAGAGAAGCGAAGAGACGGACACCGGCCGGCCGCATCTTGACAATGGCTTGATATTCGCCCTTAGCTGCAACCAACCGGGGCCGTCAGCTTGCACGCGGAAAAAACCGCGCACTGAACGGAAGGTGCAGGCGGATGCAGATGCACCGTCCTCAAATCTGATGCAGGCCCTTTCGGGCCTGTCAAATTGACAGGACGCCTTTGTTTTTATAAAGTATAAAACCATGGGAGAAAAATTCGAGATAAGGGACAAAAGGACGATGGATTCACAGGGGAATCCGAAGGCCGGGGAGACGCAGGCGAAGCCAAAGGCACAGGCCCGCGAAAATACCCAGGCCGCGGCGCACCCGGAAAAGCAGCAGGGGCCAGCACATTCGAAGATGGAAGAACATGCTGCCCATCCCCATGAGGGCAGGCATGAGCAGAAAGGAGCCCCCGGAGAAAGCAGCGCAAGGCACGCTCATGGGCATCACGGGCCTGATTTTCTCTCTTTCATGGTGAACCTGGCGGGGATGGCCTACATGACCATGGGGCTTGGCGAGGTCCCCACGGAGCCCAACCTCCCGGAGGCCAAATACATCATAGACTCCATGGACATGCTTAAGGAAAAGACCAGTGGCAACCTCTCCGCGGAAGAGGAAAAAAGCTTGTCCGTACTGCTCTATGAACTAAAGGTGAATTTTTCCAAGGTCGCATCCGGCAAAAGGGCGTGAAACTAAAATGATGATTTTTTGCGCGTTTGACTGGCATATGCTTGTTTTGTTATCCTTGTAACTTAAGAACCTACTGGAGGTTTTTCAAAATGTCATCGCAGAGAAACAAGCCCCTCCCTCAGGACGGAAACGGCAAGTCTTCTGAAAAAGAGAGCCCTTCCACAAGGGAAGAAAAACTGCAGGAGATCAAAGCCGACCTCCTTAAGCAGAAGGATATCATCCTGTGCGAGGCTGAAAGCGCCATCAACGTGCTGCCCGAGCAGACCGTGTTTCCCGACCTCGGGGACCAGGCGTCCGCAGAGACCGACCGCAGCTTCATGCTCAGGCTGAGGGGCAGGGAGCAGCGCCTGCTTAAGAAGATCGAGGAGGCGATAGAGAGGATCGATGGCGGGACCTTCGGCATCTGCGAGGTATGCGGGGAGCCCATAGATATAAAAAGGCTCAGGGCCAGGCCCGTAACCACCATGTGCATAGCCTGCAAGACCGAACAGGAAGAAGACGAAAAGCAATCAGGCCACTAGGCTTCCAGTATCGCCAGCCACTGCCCGCGATTTAAGAATTTTCAGGTCTTTCCTTTTTGTTTTTGCTTTTTATTTTTTCTCTTTTTCCGGACCTGTCCCAGGGAAAACGATCAGAACTTCCCGGCCTTCGGGTCATACCCGGAATCGGCAAGCGCCTCACCCAGAATATTGAAGCAGAAAGCGGTCAGCGCTATGGCCAGCCCCGGCAGCACCGCTATCCAGGAGGCCGAATAGATATAGTCCATCCCCTGGCTTATCATCGCTCCCCAGGTGGCGTTTGGAGGCTGCGCCCCAAGCCCGAGAAAACTGAGCGAGGCCTCGGTGATGATATATCCACCAAGCTTTACGGTCATAAGGGTAAGCGCAAGTGGAATGCACTGGGGCAGTATGTGGGCCCAGATTATCCTTGGCCAGGAAGCCCCGATGGCCCTGGCCGCGTCAACGAACTGCGCTTCCCTTATCGAAAGCACATGCCCGCGGACCAGCCTGGCAAAAGAGGCCCAGCCGACCGACGCTATCGCAAGCATGACGGTAAGCGTGCCTGGGGGCAGCACCACCGATATGCCTATTGCCAGAAGCAGAGAGGGGAAAGCCAGGATAAGGTCTACAACGGCCATTAGCGCGGTGTCCAGCTTCCCGCCAAAGTAGCCGGAGGCCAGCCCGACGGCAAGCCCCACCGTCATGGCAAAAAAAGCGGCAAGAAAGGAAACGCTTATCGAGACCTTTCCGCCCTCAAAGAGTCTGGCCAGGATGTCCCTTCCTTCCTGGTCGGTGCCCAGTATGTGGCCGCTTGAAAGAGAGGGCGGCTGCCTCAGGCTGTTCAAGTCCACCTTTACTGGGCTGTACGGATAGACAAGCGGCGCAAAGACTGACAGCCCTATTATTGTCAGCAGGACCAGCGCGGCCACCCTGCCCTTTAGCGGGAAGTTTTTTCCGAGTTTCATTTCTTGATCAATACTCTCACGCGCGGGTCAAGCACGTGGTAGGCGATATCCACCATCATGTTCACGATTATGAAAATAACCGTGAATACCAGGACAGTGCCCAGCACGACCGGATAGTCCCTCCTCATTATCCCGTCCACCCCGTACCTGCCGATGCCGTCCCAGCCGAAAATGGTCTCGGTCAGGACCGCGCCATTTAAGTAGCTGCCGAAATCGAGTCCTATTACGGTGATTATCGGTATCATGGCGTTTCTCAGTATGTGGATCGCGTTTATCCGCCACTCCCATATCCCCTTCGCCCTGGCCGTCCTTATGAAAGGCATGTCCATTACATCGAGCACCATAGTACGGGTGATCCTGGCGAAGGTAGCCACGGAGGGCAACGCAAGAGTGGCGGCCGGCAGCAGCAGAAAACGAAGTCCTCCAGTCCCTGAGGGAGGGACAAGCTTCAACTGCAGGCTGAAAAACAGCATCAGCAAAAGCCCGCTGAAAAAAACCGGCACACTTATTCCCACAATGCTCAAGGAACTTAAAAAGATATCAGTCCGCGTGCCTCTCCTGAGGGCCGCCCAAAAACCCAGCCCCACCCCTAACGGCACTGCCAGCAGCATGGCGGCCAGGGCAAGCTTCATGGTGTTAGGGAATTTTGCCTCTATCTCCTTCAGCACTTCCTTCCTTGTCGTATAGGAGCGGCCCATCTGCCCCCTGGAAAGCATCCTCACGTAATCAAGGTACTGGACCATGAAAGGCCTGCCGGCCCCTATCTGTTTTCTTATGGCGGCTATCACCTGGGGACTTGCCCTCTGCCCCACCAGCGCAAGGGCCGGGTCTCCGGGGAGCGCCCTGGTGAGGGAGAAGGTTATGAACGTGATGCCAAGCAGCAGAAATATGGTGATGACGATCTTTTTGCCCAGATAAACCGCAAACCGCATATCGCTTTATTATACCCTCCGGGCCGCCCGTAAATGTATGTCTCTCCCCTTTTCCGCATTAAGGGCCGGGAAGCGGCAAAAAAGCCTGCCGGGTTTAAAGCCTGAAGCATTGGATTTTGGACCCCGCTCTGTCCTATAATTTCTGGATGGCATACAAAGATCTTAGAGATTTCATCGCCGCGCTTGAAAAGCGCTCGCTTTTAAAGAGGATCACCACGCCGGCAGACCCGGACCTGGAGATAGCGGAGATAAATGACCGGGTGGTGAAGGCCGGCGGCCCTGCCCTTATCTTTGAAAACCCGAAGGGCTCGCGCGTGCCCTGCGCGGTGAACCTGTTTGGCTCCGTGGAGCGGATGGAGCTTGCCCTGCAGGTGGAAAAGAGCCTGGACGAGATAGGCGGCCGCATGCTTGAGTTCCTGGAGCCTGAAATACCGGTGAACATAATAGAAAAGCTCAAGGCGCTGCCCAAGCTTAAAAAGCTTGCGGACTTCATCCCCAAATATGTAAAAAGCGGCCCCTGCAAAGAGGTGATCATAAAGGAAAACCCCTCTCTGGACATGTTCCCGGTGCTTAAGACCTGGCCGCTTGACGGCGGCAGGTTCATAACGCTGCCCATGGTGTTCACGAAAGATCCGGAGACAGGCGAGAGAAACTGCGGCATGTACCGGATGCAGGTCTTCGACGGAAGCACCACCGGCATGCACTGGCACATGCACAAGGACGGGGCAAGGCATTTCAGGAAGGCCGCCGCCATGGGGGTGAGGCTCCCCGTTGCAGTGGCCATAGGCAGCGACCCGGCAACCCTTTATTCCGCCACGGCGCCGCTGCCGGAAGGTATAGACGAGATGCTGCTTGCCGGGTTTCTGCGCAGCGCCCCGGTGGAGCTGGTGAAGTGCGAGACCTCGGACCTGGAAGTGCCGGCAAACGCGGAGATAGTCCTTGAGGGCTACTGCGACCCGCAGGAGCAGAGGCTGGAAGGGCCCTTCGGAGACCATACAGGCTATTACAGCCTTGCTGATATGTATCCAGTCTTCCACATCACGTGCATAACCATGCGCCGCGACCCGATATACACGGCCACCATAGTGGGCAGGCCCCCCATGGAAGACTGCTTCATCGCCAAGGCCACCGAACGCATATTCCTGCCCCTGATAAAAAAACAGCTCCCGGAGATAGTGGACATGAACCTCCCGATAGAAGGGGTGTTCCACAACATGGCCATAGTCTCGATAGACAAGCGGTATCCCGGCCACGCCCGCAAGGTGATGTACGCGCTCTGGGGCATGGGGCAGCTTGGTTTTGTAAAGACGATAATAGTGATGGACAAGTGGGTGAACGTGCAGGACATGTCCGAGGTGCTATGGAGGCTTGGCAACAATATAGACCCCAAGCGTGACGTTGTCATAGTGGAGGGCCCCCTCGATGTGCTGGAGCATGCATCCGCGATTCCCGCTTACGGAGGCAAGATGGGGATAGACGCTACGAAAAAGACCCCCCAGGAGGGTTTTACCCGCCAGTGGCCGCCGGACATAGAGATGTCGCCGGAGATAAAAAAGCTGGTGGACGGGAAATGGAAGGAATACGGGTTCTGAGCCCAGCCCTTTAAAAAAGTCCGGGCAAAAAAGATATTTCAGGAAGAAAAAAGTTCCGCGTCCCCACGGGACGCACCCTTACCTTCAACAGCTCCCGCCTGATGCGGGCCTCCCTGCACCAGTAGAAAGGCTTCCAGGGAAGTAGGGGCATTTTTCGCCCCTGCATCCATGAGGATGCCTTGCGCTCCATAAGCATTTAGGCGCCCTGTCATGAATGGGCAGCGAGACACCCGAGGCCTCCTTCAGAAAATCCGCTGCCGCGACCAGGCCGGCAAGCGTATAGGCCTTGCAGCAGCTTGGCCCGGTCAGGCCAAGTATCTCCGAGGCCACCCGTGTTGCGGCCTCCATCGTAAGCCTCTGCTCCATGTCCTTTCCGCACCTTGATCCATACAGGATGGACACGCAGGCCCCTATTGCGGGCACCACGCCGCACACCCCGGTAAGTCCGCAGTAACCGCCAACGGCCTGTCTTCCAAGCCGCTCAAACGCCTCTTCGATGTCCCCATTGTCCAGCCGGACCTGGCCCTGGTTTTTCAAGGCGGACATGAAAGCTCCGGCGGCGATATAGGCGTGCTCGCAGCCAAGCATGGGCAACCGGGGCTGGCTGAACATAGCCAGCGCTGTACGAAGAGGGTCCGTCTCCAGCGTAAGGAGGGCCATCTCCCTTACCAGTTTTTTTGCTTCGGCACCGTGGCAGGATTCACACAGGTAGTGCCCCTCCGGGCAGACGATATGGGCGCTTTCCTTGCGGCCGCAGACCGAACAGGAAAGCTCGCGGGCGGTGTTCACATACTGGAGCACAGCCCCGCAGACGGCGCAGTTTTCGGTTTTACCGCTCACTGTTAAAGTATATCAGATGCCGCCCTTTACAGGGTGTAGACTCTCCGGCGCCCGTTTCTCTTTGCCGTGTTCCCGCCTATTGATAAATTGGGCCCGGCCAATGTATTTTATACGCGTGAGCGCCGTGGGAGGGGACATGAAGAAAAAAGTGCTTATAGTGGATGACGAGCCTACCATTCTGCTTAGTCTTTCCCATCTTCTAAGCAGCCCTTCGGTGTCTGTCATCACCACTGGCAAGCTGGAGGAGGCCGAGGAGGCCCTACTAGCCCACAAGATAGACCTGGTGATAGCGGACATACGCCTGAGCGGCGTTTACGGTTACGAGGGATTGCACCTCCTGGAGCACATAAAAAGGAAAGACCCCTCGCCGGAGGTGATAGTGATGACCGCCTACGGCACACCTGAGATGAAGGAGGCCGCCTATGCCAGGGGAGCTTATCACTATTATGAAAAGCCGCTGGACATAAACGACCTTCTTAAAAAAGCCGAGGCATGCGGGATACCGGTGGCCGCTCCCGGCAAAAAAGCGAAACCCATCCGGACCCCAAGCGAGCTGAACGGCGGCATCCAGGGCAGCTTCAAGTTTTAAAAAAAGGGGTTGTGCGGGCTGACGGCATTCGCTACGCTGGGGCCCGTCTACCCTTGTATGCCAGGCATACCGCAAGTATCGCACCGGGTCTGCCTTGCTTGCCGCTGCTTCATGTGACGCGCCCGCGGTAGCCCACTGCGCTCATACCATCCGCCCCCACTATTTTTCATGTTTTTTGCCTTTCAGTTATTTTTTATCTTAAGAGGGGTATGGGCGTAAGCCCCCTACCTGTCCAAAATAAGATTTTTGGGACAGCATTTTCAGCATCCTGCTGGTATGGCATTTCAAAAGTTTTTAGCATTAATTTATTGTCATTCCCGCAAGCGAAGCGCGTCGGGAATCAGTCTTTTAACGCCGATTCCGCCCGTGTTTATCCGCTATCAGAATAAATCTGGCCGGAATGACTGGCCAAAAGAAACAAAGGAATTTTTGCATTGAACTTTTGGGACACCCTTACCAGAGTAAGGGTTGATACTGCCCGGTCCTTGATAGAGGCAGTAAGCTGCCGGATGCCAAATTGCCGCATCTTGACCACCATTTGCCTTTTGCCCTGAAGGCAACCCTTATACGCCCTGAACCGCACGACCCGGACGAAAAGGCCGGACAGATACAGCCATAACAAACGGCCAGTGCAGCATGCCCGCCGTTTTCAGCACGAAGGGAGCGAGACCGTCACGGTAGTTCCCGCCCCCCTGGCGCTTTTGATCTCCATGCGGCCCCCGTGGTCCTCGACGATCTTCCTGCATATGGACAGCCCGAGCCCCGTGCCTTCTTTCTTGGTGGTGAAAAAGGGGTCGAATATCCTTTCCATGTCGGCCTCCGCTATCCCTTCCCCGTCGTCCCGCACGGTTATGACGGCCGCGCCGTTTTTTCGCTCCGCCCTTATTTCAACCTGGCTGCATGAGGCACCGGCAGCGTTGTCCACGAGGTTCAAAAAAACCTGCCGCATCTTGTTGCCGTCGGCGTTTATCCTCATCGGGGCGGGGCAGCTGAAAGAGACCCTGGGCTGATACCCGTTCAGCCTGAGGGAGTTCACGATCTCCTCGAAGAAAAAGTCCACGTCTACCGCGGCCACCTCCAGCCTGGAGGGGCGGCTGTAGAAAAGCAGGTCCTCTATGAGGGCCTTCATCCTGCCGGTCTCCTTGAGCATTGCGCTTACAAGGCCCTGGTGGCGCGGCGAGGGCATCTCTCTTTCCAGTATCTGTCCTATGGCCTGTATGGCAAAAAGAGGGTTCCTTATCTCGTGCGCCACTCCGGCCATGACTTTTCCCATGGACTCGAAATGCTGTTTTTTGTTTATCTCCGCCCTGAGCTTTTTTATCTCCGTAAGGTCCCTGAAAACCACGATGGTCCCCTTCTGCCTGCCGTCGTGGTCCAAAAGCGGAGAGCTGGTGAACCCGATGGGCTTTACCCTGCCGTCCTTCGTTTCCACGTTAAACTCCCTGTTCAAGTTCGGGTTTATGTTTTTCATCTCTTCCATCCCCGCGTTTATGGAACCTATGTGCCTGCCCTCGACGTCCCGGGCGGACAGCTCGATCATTTCAAGTCCGGACTGGTTCATCCTCAGGACCTTTCCGTTTTCGTCGAGGACCGCAACACCGCTTGCCGTAGAGTTGAATATGGCCTCTGAAAATTCCTTTTCGGCTGCAAGCGTGCGATAGTTAAGCTCGGATGCGGCAAGCATATCGTTTTTCCTTGAAATCTCGGCCATCGGGACAAGAAGCATCCTTCTGACGATGAGCACCACGCCTCCGCATGCGGCAAAGGCGGCATAGAAGGCAAGAAGCAGGGTTGCCTCCGGACGGCTGCCGGGTCTGGCGGCCGCAATAAAAGAAAACGCAAGCACTCCGAAGGAAATGAATATCCAGGCGAGAAGCACAATGAAGAGCTTCATCCTGACCACGGCAGCGCGCCTGGCCTCTCTTTCGCGGAAAGAGGCAACCGCGCTGCCCTCAAGCGGCAGGACAAAGGGGCGGGGCAGGCCGCTTGAGCCTGGCCGGCCCTGGGTTGTCCCCCGCTGCACCCACCGCCCCTCCGCCTGCAGCTTCTGTTTTTTCCTTTTATCTTTTGTCATGCTTTTGCTTTTTCCGTTCTTTCATTTCTCCGCTTTTTTCGGGCGTATTATATCAAAAAGGAAAATAAAAATCGGTGAGCGCCGCACGCTTTCCGGTGCAGGCGTCTTTTGCCTTTTAAGATAAGAACAAAAACTCCCTTTTGACTTCCCCCGGTGGCTTGTCAGCCCTCAGCCCCTTGAAGCTTGGATGCCTGAGCTGGCCGTCCTTCGTCCATTCGCCAAAATCTATCTCGCAGACCAGGCGCGGCCTCACCCAATGGACGCCCTTCCGGGTTTTCTGGAGGTAGCCGTTTTTCCCGGCGAAAACAAAGGGCATGGAGTCCGTTTCCAGGGGGGCCAGTTTTCCATAGACCTCCCGCTGCGTCCGCTCATCGAACCCGGTGCCCACCTTTCCGCAATATACCAGTCTGCCTCCCTCATAATAACCCAAAAGGAGAGCGCCAAAGAGCGCCCCGGGCCGGCCCTTTCCGCGCGGGTCGGTATAGCCGCCGATAACGAACTCCTGCGAGGCCTTGCACTTGAACTTTTGCCAGTCGCGGGAGCGCTTCTGGACATAGGGCGATTGCGCCCGCTTTGCGATTATCCCCTCCATTCCCTTTCCGCACAGCCTTTTAAAAAGGGCCTGTCCGTCCGAGAAATGCCGGGTGTACCTGAGGGGCCCGCCCCAGGAAAATGCGTTTTTAAGCATCCCCTTCCTGATCCAAAGAGGCAGGGCCATCAGGTCCCTGCCTTCCATATACATGAGGTCGAAGAGGTAATAGAACACCTCTATGCCAGTGCCCAGGGATCTTTTGGGGTCTGATATCTGCATCCGGGGCTGAAGCCTTTCGAAGCTGGGAATGCCGTTTTTAAAAGCTACGACCTCCCCGTCCGCTATGAAGTCGTCTGCGGGCTGACCAAGCAGGGCGGAGACGAGCTCCGGATAATTGCCGTCCAGGCTCTTTCCTCCCCTTGAAAACAGCCGCACGTACGCTCCCCTCCTGAAGGCGATGCAGCGCTGCCCGTCAAACTTGGGCTCGAATATCCATTCTTTTTCTTTTTTGTTTTTTTTGCCTTTGCTTTCAGGCGGCGGGGCTTTTGCGCTCCCCGCAAGCACGGCGAGCATAGGGAAAAGCCTTGAGGGCTGCGGCCTTTGGACTGTCTTCCTTAAGGCATCCTCGAGTTCGGACATTTTACCTGCGGCAGGTCCCTATTCCTGGCGCTCCCTGGTCTCTTCCTGCTCCTCCAGGGCCCTTTTAAGTTCAAGGAACCTGAGCAGGCCCGTCTTGGTTATGAGCCCTACGAAGCGTCCGTCTTCCATGACAAGGAGCCTGCCGTCCTGCCTCATCCGGCCGAAGGCCTCGGTAAGCGGGGTGTCTGGCGAAACCAGGAACTTGCCGCTTATGGGCGTCATGACCTCCCGTACGGACTTTGCGGGCAGAACGTCCGCCGGGATGCCCAGCACGTCCGATATGGAGACCACACCCACGGGGGTGGCATCCTCGAACACCGGGAACCCCTTGTAGCCGTAATGAAGGAAATAGTCTTTTATCAGCCTGTCCAGTGGCTCCCCGGGCTGCACCTTCACGACGTCGCGCACCATTATGTCTCCCACCCGGGCGGCCTCAAGCATGTGCCTCAGGACCATTTCCCGGTAGCCGCTCTGCGCCACGCTCCTAAGGAATATGCCAATGAACACCAGCCACAGACCGCCTATGAGGGCGCCGGCCAGAACCTGCAGACCGCCCCAGACGATCAGGAACACCGCGAAGATCTTCCCTATGTCCGCGGCCAGTTTTGTGGCCTTGCTTAAGGACCCCTTTTTGGCCCAGTAAATGGCCCTGAGCACCCTGCCGCCGTCAAGCGGGAAACCTGGTATCAGGTTGAATACGCCAAGGGCCGCGTTCACCAGCGCAAGATACGCCAGCACCGCTATGACTATCGGGTTAAGGGCCAGCCGGCCGGCAAGCAGACTCAGTGCGTAAAAAAAGCCCGCCAGGACAAAACTGCAGGCAGGGCCGGCAACGGCGATCCTGAGCTCGCTTCCCGGGTCTTTGGCCTCTTCCCCCAGCTGCGACACGCCGCCGAACACAAAGAGGGTTATGGACGGCACCGAAAGCCCATGCCTTATGGCCACAAGCGAATGAGAGACCTCATGTGCAAGAACGGAGGCAAAAAAAAGGATCGTGGCCGAAAGCCCGGCGATCCAGTATACGGACGTCTTCTCCCTTGGAAAGGCATGCGGGAAATATCCGGCCGAAAGACTCCACATTATAAGGAAAAAGATTATGAACCAGGAAAAATCTATGGCTATCTGTATGCCGGCTATACGGAAAAGCTTTATGCCGCCTATACGGTTTTTGTTACCCTCGCTCCTTGAAGGCGCGCCGCCGCCCATAGGGATGTTACCTCCGTTCCTGATTTAGATTATAGGTCAGATAGGGATGCATGCAAACCGCCCGCCGGATAAAAAACGTCCGCAGCCGGCATGAAGCCCGCAGCCAGGGGGCCATGCCCATATAAAGCCCCGCCTGGAAGGCGCTCAGGCGCGGACGAGCAGGGCCGGAGGGACCTGGAAATACCCCGTCCTTCCTGGCCTCTTCATGGCCTCCGGTTTTGACAACAAGGCGCTATTTTGTTATTTTAGAGGGATGACGGCGAGCGTAATCGGCAATAAAAAGCTTGTTACGGCAGCCAATTTCCTTCTTGCAGGCCTGCTTGCCTTAACCTGTATTTTCCTTATAAGAGATTTCATATCTTTCAAACTTGGCGGCGAGGCCCTGACGCCAGGGACAAAAACCGCCTCCCCATTGTCACAGGCGGGCCAGCCAAGGCCGGGGCTTCTCGATTATGCACCCATAGCCAAGGACAATATATTCGGCTTTCCGCCTATGGACCTGAAACCCCTTACGGCCTCCTCCGCGCAGGCAGCGCCCGCGTCGGTAAACCTCATAGGCACCGTTTCCGGGGCGGAGGGTTATGCCGTGGTGCTCAGGAACTCAAAAGAGGAGCTTTACAAGGCCGGGCAGACGATACCAGGGGTCGGGTACCTTAAGGCGGTCAAAAAAGATTCAGTCGATATCAGGGCGGACCAGGGCGATATTAATCTCAAGATCAGGGCTCTTGCCAATATTGAAAACGCCACCGCCGCCCCGGCCGGACAATTGTCCCAGCCCGCGCAGAGCCGGTTTGTAACCAGTTCCGGGCAGGACTCCTACGTCCTGAACAAAAGCGCGGTTGAAGGCGCCATCAGGAACCCCTCAAGCATACTCGCGGACGCCCGCATGCTGCCAAACATGGTAAACGGCAGGCAGGAAGGGTTCGTCATGAGAGAGGTAAAGCCGGGGGGCCTTTTCAGCTCCCTGGGGCTGCAGAACGGGGACATCCTCCTGAAGGTGAACAACAATGAGATCACCGGACCGGACATGGCGCTCAGGGCATTTACAGCGCTCAGGGGGCTCGACAGGGTGGACCTCGACATCATCCGGGGCGGCCAGAAACTAACACTTACTTACCAGATAAAATAAAAAACTGAGAAAGAAAAAGAAAAAAACCAATTGCTAAGGAAAACAACGCTCATCACATTGTTTGTGCTTCTGCTTTATGCCCAGGCATGGGCCGCAAAGAAGATCACCCTGGATTTCGTGGACGTGGACCTCTCCACATTCGCAAAGTTCGTAAGCGATACTACAGGCAAGAACTTCATTTTCGACAGCCGGCTGAAGGGCAAGGTGACTGTCATAACTCCAAGCGGGATAAGCAAGAAGACCACGTTCAAGCTCTTTACCTCGGTCCTTAACCTGAAGGGTTTTACCCTCCAGCCAGTCGGTTCGAACGTGTACAAAATCATCCCCGTCTCGGACGCAAGGCAAAACGGCCTTCCCGCCATGACAACGCAGATAAACGAGAATTACGTGGTAAGGCTCATTCCGCTCAAGTATATCTCCCCTTCCGATGCGGTAAGGTTTTTGAGCCCGGTAGTATCAAGGGACGGCTATATAGCCGCCTTCAACCAGGGCAATTACCTTCTGGTAATAGACACCGGCCTTAATATAAGCAAAATACTGGGGATACTGGACGTTATAGACAAGGCCCCGATCGCCCAGCAGAGCGAGGTCGTTTTCCTCAAGCACGCAAGCGCCCAGGATGTTGCCCGCATACTGAACGAGGGTATCCCCAAAAAAACGCCCACCGGGCCGGACCATGCAATTGCAGACCCGAGGCTGAACGCGGTGATCCTCATAGGCGACCAGGTGGAAAAAGAGACGATGAAGCGGCTCATAACGCTGCTTGACGTCCAGTCCAAGCTGGTCCTGAGCGGCATTCACGTCTATTTCCTGGAGCATGCGGACGCCACAGAGCTGGCAAAGACCCTCCAGGACCTCATAAAAGGCAAGGCGGCTGCCGCCCCGGGGGGCAGGCCGCAGGCCGCGGTCCCGCAGAAGATCAGCATAACGCCCGACAAGGAAACGAACTCCCTTGTGATCGCGGCTTCGCAGGCGGACTACCAGAGCCTCCTGCCGGTGATAAAGAAACTGGACCGGGCCAGAAGCCAGGTTTACGTGCAGGCGATGATAGTGGAAGCGTCCCTGAGCGACCTGCTGACCCTGAACGCCCAGTGGCGCGCAGCGGCCACAAAAGGCGGCCAGCCCCTCTTTATCGGCGGCGTAGGCACGATTGACGCAAATGCCATCCAGAACATCGTGAGCGGCCTTTCCGGCGTCAGCGTGGGTGGGCTTGGAAATATCCTGAATGTCCCGGTGACCACAACCGTGAACGGGGTCATACAGACATCCACCCTGAGCATCCCGGGTTTCGCCGCACTGTTTAACCTAAGCCAGTTCCGGGACGCAGTGCACGTCCTTAGCACCCCTCAGATATATACCTCCGACAACCAGGAGGCCGAGATACTGGTGGGCCAGAACATTCCTTTCCCCGTCAGCAGCCAGACAACCCCCTCATCCACAACAGGGGTCATAAGCTCCGTGGAAAGACAGGACGTTGGCATAAAGCTCAAGATAACGCCGCATATAACGGAAGGGGATGTCGTAAAGCTGGACATCTACCAGGAGATATCAAGCGAAGTCGCCCCGTCGGTCTCCGGGTCCAACCTTGTGACCCTCCTTTCAACGGTGGGGCCGACCCTTGACAAACGGTCCACCAAGACTTCCGTGTTCGTAAACGACGGGCAGACGATAGTCATAGGCGGGCTCATGTCCGAAAACGACGAGGACACCGTAACGAAGGTGCCGATCCTGGGAGATATCCCCATACTGGGCAACCTGTTCAAGTACAGGACGGTAAACAAACAGAAAACGAACCTGCTGGTGTTCATCAGCCCCACCGTGATACGGACGCCCGATGACATAGGCAAGCTCACTACGGAAAAAACGGAGGCCTTCGGGAAGAAGACCGGCACTTACATAAAAGGGGAACTTTTTGTTAAATTCAGGGATGGGGTATCCGACGAGGATGCCAGGCGCATACTGGGCAGAGAGGGCATTGAAGTGGTAGTGACGAACGGCAACCTCTACCTGGTGAAATTCTCACCGGACAGGGACGTAATGGATGTTGCCCGTAAGCTGCGGAAGATGCCGCAGGTCCTTAGCGCAAAGCCCAATTATAATGTTGTCACCAAAGAGGGAGAATGAGCAAAGCCGTAAAGATAGACAGGATATCGGAAGAAGACGTCGAGCTGCCGCTTCTGGCCTCCGTCCCCCTTTCCTACGCCAAAGGCAACATGCTTATGCCGCTGCGCAGGGAAAACGGAGACCTTGTGGGTGCGGTCTCGGGCCAGGAAGGGGTTTTTGCCCTCTTCGACCTGGCCAGGGAGATGTCTCTTAAGCCAAAGGCCCTTTGGGGGGACAGGGCGGTTGTGCAGGAGGCGATAAACCGGTATTACGGGCAGCTTGGCAGCGCCAAGGACGTTATGGCCGACATCAGGGAGGACGATCTTTCCTCCGTCGCCACTGAGTTTGAAAGGCCCAAGGACATACTTGAGCTCACGGAAGAGGCCCCGATAATAAGGCTGTTGAACGCCCTTTTAAAGCAGGCGATGAAGGACAGGGCAAGCGACATCCATATAGAGCCTTTCGAAAAGGAGCTGGAGGTAAGGATACGGGTTGACGGTGTGCTCAAAAAGATACTCACCCCTCCCAAGATCATACAGGACGCCCTGGTAAGCAGGGTCAAGATAATGGCAAACCTGGACATAGCGGAAAGGCGCCTGCCACAGGATGGCAGAATAAGGCTCCTTGTCGGGGGAAAGGACATAGACATCAGGGTATCCCTTATCCCGACCATCCACGGGGAGCGCGTGGTCATGAGGATACTGGACAGGCGGGGAGGCTCCATAGGGCTCACGGACCTGGGAATGGACAGTCTCATGAGGGAGCAGTTCGAGGGGCTTCTTTCAAGGCAAAACGGCATTATCCTGGTCACCGGCCCGACCGGAAGCGGAAAAACGACCACGCTCTACGCGGCGCTGCGGAAGATATTTTCCGAAGAAAAAAATATCGTCACCATAGAGGACCCGGTGGAATACGAGCTCTCGGGCATAGGACAGATACAGATAAACCCGAAGGTGGGGCTCACGTTCGCCTCCGGCCTGCGCTCGATCCTCCGCCAGGACCCGGACGTCATAATGGTGGGCGAGATAAGGGACCTGGAGACCGCGCAGATAGCCATACAGGCATCCCTCACAGGGCACCTTGTGCTTAGCACCCTGCATACAAACGATGCCGCCTCCGCGATAACAAGGCTCATAGACATTGGCGTGGAGCCGTTTTTAGTGGCATCTTCCCTGGCAGGCGTCCTTGCGCAAAGGCTGGTGCGAAGGAACTGCTCCTATTGCAGCGTGCAGAGCGGGGGCGAGTCTTCCGGAGGCATAATGATGCAGGAGGCCCACCTGGCGCAAGACGGCACGTCCGCAAGGGGAAGGGGCTGTGAACGGTGCGGAGGCTCCGGCTATCTGGGCAGGGCTGGGATATTCGAGTTCCTCGAAGTGGGTCCGTCCATAAGGAAGCTCATCACGGAGAGGGCCGACTCAAAGAGCATTGCCGAAAAGGCCGTCTCCGAGGGGATGAGGACACTGAGGAAAGACGGTCTCCTGAAAGTCCAGACAGGCCTTACTACCCCTGAGGAAGTTTTCAGGGTAACTCAAAAAGACGATGCCGTCATTCAGGTATAAGGCGTACGCGTCCTCGGGCAGCGAGACCTCCGGCACCATAACGGCGGAAACCGAAAAGCAGGCGGTCCTGAAGCTCAAGGAGCAAGGCGTTTTCCCTCATCAGATCAGCCTGCGCAAGACAGCCGCCTCCAGGGTGAAACCCGAGACCCTGCCCTTCATAACCAGGCAGCTTGCGCTGCTTACCGCATCGGGCGTGACAGTCCTTGACGCCATGAGGGGACTGTCCACCGAAACAAAGGGGCACTGGGGCGACCTGCTTGGCAACATAGCAGATGACGTCTCCTCCGGGATGAGCCTTTCCCGGGCCCTTGCGCAATATGCGGTCTTCCCGGAGTTTTACGTGAAGATGGTCGCATCCGGAGAGGCCAGCGGCGCGATGGACACCGTCCTCAGGAGCCTGGCCGACTTCCTGGACGAGGAGGCAAGGACAAAGGCAAGGGTGAAGGCCGCCCTCATCTACCCGGCCTTCATGGTGATGGTGGGCGCGGTGATACTTTCATTCATATTTGCCTTCGTGATGCCAAAGATAACAAGGATATTCCGCGACTCCGGCAAGGCCCTGCCGCTTGCCACCAGGCTTCTCATGTTCATAAGCGGCATCTTCATAAACTACTGGTGGGCCATCTTCCTGCTTGTGATAATCGCGGGCTACTGGCTCAGGCACTACTACCGGAAAAACAGGCTGAAGATAGACGCCCTGCTCATGGGCTCCAAGCTCTTGAAGAGCCTCTACCTGAGCAGGTTCACGCGTGCGCTGGGCTTTTTGCTGGACGGCGGCCTTCCGGTGCTTAAGGCCCTGGAGCTCTCCGGCCCGTCAAGCGGCAACCTGCATATTGAAAAAGAGGTGATGGAAGCCAGGCAGAGGCTTTCGGAGGGAGCGGAGCTGTCCCAGGCGCTGCAAGGGTTTCCCCATGTCTTCACTCAGCTTCTTGCCACCGGCCAGAAGAGCGGCCACCTGGGAGAGGCTGTAAAAAAAGCCGCCACCTCCTATGAGGAGGATTTCAAAAGGCGGTTGGACAGGTCGCTTGCGCTGCTTGAGCCCTCCATGATCCTCATAATGGGGGGTATCGTGGGCTTTATAGTCCTTGCGGTCCTGCTGCCAATATTCGAGATGAACCAACTGGTGAAGTAGGACGTGCGGCTGCAGACGGCAAGCCGGCCAGATCAGGCTTTTACTTTTCTCTCCAGGTATTCTTTCAGCACCGTGGCGTTGTTGCAGGCCTCGTATTTTGCTCCGTAGAGCAGCGTGACGGTGCCCTCCCTGCCCTTGCCTTCCAGTTCGGAGACCATGCCGCTTTTTTCTTTAAGCTCCCTGAAATAGCGGTCCCTAAACTCCGCGCATTTTTCAGGCTC
>JAKAMR010000021.1:0-5482 GCA_021812785.1 Nitrospirota bacterium | reverse complement strand
CATTTCCTGAGCCCGGTGCTTGGCGCTATTTCCTTCATCCAGATGTCCACGCCTGCCTGCTCTTTTTTGAGCCCCCGCGGCCACACCCTGTCCACGAGGACCCTCAGCCCATCGCCGCGCTCCGGTTTTTCATAAACCCTTTTTATTTTGATCATGTCCCCTCACCCAGAACCTATCTCAAAATCGCTTCCGTTTTTTCCGGCAACCGTTTCATTTAGGTTTTCCCCTTTGTTTTGACCCTGTATGGTATTTTTGTTTTTTCTCAAGGGAAAGCCTCTGCCGCATTTTCTCCAGCGTGGCCTGCAGATACCGGTTGTATCCCTCCGGGCTCATCCAGCCCTTCGGGCAGGGCACGCTCTCAAGCTCGCCCCTGGTAAACATAAGAAACTGCGAAGTCCTGCCGGACATCCTGCGCACGCGCACCCTGTATCCGCGTTTTTTTGCAGACACTTCACGCACCCTGGCTATGCGTCCGTCTGGGGTTTTCACACAGTCCCCCGGGCTTATGTCGTCCAGTCTATCCATTCAGATCAAATTGAAAAATAAAACCCTCCGATCTAAATTCTATCGCAAAAAAAACGGACAGTACACAGGGAAACTGCGGCAGGCGGAAGCGGAAAAACAGAAGTTTGACAACTGCCCGTTTTAAGCGTAAATAAAAGATAACGGGCAAAGAAAAGATCCAGCCGGAAGAATTGCCGGTATAAAACCGGGCTCAGACCTTTAATTACAGGGAAAGGGGGATTTTTTCCATGGCCATCTACGTCATCCTAAGCAAGCTTACCGATGAAGGAAGAAAGACGATAAAGAGCAAACCCCAGAGGATATTTGAAGTGAACAAGGAGCTTGAGACCATGGGGGTGAAGGTCAAAGAACAGTTCGCCCTCCTGGGACCCTATGATTTTCTTAACATAGTGGAGGCCCCAGACAACGAGACAATACTTCATGTGTCCGTCGAGCTTGGCTCAAGGGGAAGCATTCAGATGCTCTCTATGCCCGCGCTGACCATAGACAAATTCATAGCGGGGATATGAAAAAGGGCCCTTTGACCGCCAGGGCCTTTTTTTTCACGTTCCTTACGGCCGCCTTATGCCTCGTTTTTCCGTGCAACTCAAGGGGCGCTGCAAGAACAAAAGCCGCCGCTTACCACCAAAATAAAATCCTTCCCGTCCTGCCCTCCGGATTTGAAAAAAACCTTGGGCAGGCCCCCCGCGGGGCAGGCTTTCTTTCACGCGGTAAGGGGTATGCCATTCTCTTTGACGCAAAAGGAGCCTCAATATCGGTTCGGGCAGACGAAACGGCAAAAAGAAAAAGATCCCCGGAAGAGGGGAAAAAAGTAAATGCCCGGGAGGTCCGCAAAAAAAAGAGAAGTGTGGTCCTTAGAATGGATTTCGAGGGAGAAGCGAACAACGTCACGCTGGCCGGAGCAGGAATGCTGCCGGGCAGGACCAGCTATTTCATGGGCAGGGGCCCAGGCAAATGGATAACCGGCGTCCCAAGCTTTGCCAGACTGTACTACAAGGGCCTCTATCCCGGCATCAGCGCCGTTTTTACAGGCATGGCCTCGCCGGCAGCGGCGGACAAAAAGATAAAAGCAAAGGCAGAAAATCTGCGGGTGGATTTCATCCTGCAGCCGGGGGCCGACCCCGGCAGGATCACGCTCCGCTTCCCGGGCTCGGAACTCTCCCTGGACAAAGACGGCGGCCTTATCGTGCGGGCCGGCGGCCTGAAAGCTCTCCTGCTTAAAAGGCCCTGCATATACCAGGAGAAAGCGGGAGGGGGAAAGGTGCCGGTAGACGGAAGGTTCGTCATCACCGGGAAAGACCGCGCCGCTTTCCGGATCGCCCACTACGACAAGAAGCGGGCCCTTGTAATAGACCCGGACCTTCTTTTCTCCACATTCCTTGGCGGCGCATCGGCGGACCAGGGGCGGGGCATCGCGGTTGACACCAGCGGCAACATTTATGTAACGGGATTCACGTCTTCCACCAACTTCCCGCTGGTGAGCCCGGTAAAATTCTTCTCCGGCTCAACCGACGCCTTCGTGACCAAGATATCGCTGTCTCCCACTCCGCACGTCGTTTACTCGACCGTCCTTGGCGGAAGCGCGGCCACTCAGGCAAACGCCATAGCCGTGGACTCCAGGGGGGAAGCCTTCATAACGGGCTATACCAGCTCGCCCGATTTCCCGGCAGTATCGCCGCTTCAGCCTTCTCTTCTGGGAAGCCGGAACGTGTTCATAGCGGAACTCTCCGCGGACGGCAGCAAGCTGCTCTTTTCAACTTTTTTTGGAGGGGGAGCCGATGATGAGGGAAAGGGCATAGCGCTTGATACCTCTAACAACATTTACGTAACCGGATTTGCGACATCCACCAATTTCCCCGTCCTTAATTCCCCGCGCGCGCTGCCATCCCTGTCGGACGCCTTCGCCCTTAAAATACTTGCCGGGGGCTCGAAACTCGGCTATTCGGTGCTCCTTGGCGGCCAGGGCAACGATGCCGGGGCGGGAATCGCGGCGAACCCGTCCGGAGACGCCTATGTCACAGGCTCCACAAGCTCCACGGATTTCCCGACGGCAAACCCAAGGCAGGGGCTGCTGCGCGGCAGCCAAAACGCCTTTCTCACGGAGCTGGACCCTACCGGCAAGATACTTTTTTCCACTTTTCATGGGGGAGGGGCAAGCGACGCTGCTGCGGCGATAGCTCTGGATTCCCAGGGAAACGCATATATTGCCGGAAGCACCACCTCCCCGGATTTTCCGGTGCTGAACCAGATACAGACCTACCGTGGAGGCAAAGACATCTTCCTCTCCAAGTTCAGCTCCGGCGGGACCCTCATCTATTCCACTTTTCTGGGGGGCTCCGCCGATGATTCGGCCGCCGGCATCGCAGTGGACGAATTCGGAGAGGTCTTTATCACCGGGCAGACGATATCCACAGACTTCCCCCTTATGAACCAGGTGCAGGGGATCGAGGGCGGCCTGAACGCCTTCATGGAGGAGGTCAACCCTGCGGGAAGCAGCCTCATCCTCTCCACCATCCTCGGGGGAAGCTCCACCGACTCCGGCGCCGCCATAGCGCTCGATGCTTCGGGAAACGCCTTCGTCACGGGCTCAACCGACTCCACGGACTTCATGATCAAAAGCCCCATATTCGGGTACGCGGGCTCCACGGATGCCTTCGTCTCCGAGATATCAAATCCAAACCAGCCTCCATCAGCTCCCTCGCTCATAAGCCCCGCAAACGGACTGACCGGGCTTGACTCATCGGTCACTTTCACGTGGTCCAAATCCACAGACCCGGATGGGGACCCCGTGACATACCAGTTTTACCTTTGCACCAACCAGAGCTTTCAGAGTTGCCCTCCGGTGCAGCTTGCCTCTAGCAAAGACGTCCGCCCGCTGGAAGGCCCGCAGCTTTCCATAGTATTATTTGCGGCCTGCCTGTTCGGGGCGCGGAGGAGGAGAAAAACGGTCCTGCTGCTTATGATAATTGCGCTTGCTGCCGGGATGGCCGCGTTCTCCTGCGGCGGCGGAGGCGAGGCGCAGCCGCCAAATACCGTGCAAAAGACCGTTACCGGACTCCAGAGCGGCACGACATATTTCTGGAAGGTGGCTGCGCTTGACGACAGGGGAGCAAGCGCGGAAAGCGGGATCAACTCCTTTACGACCCGATGAAACTAGAGATATCCCTCCTGGTCATAGAATCCGTGCTGCTTCTTTTCACGGTGCTCCTTCTGCTGGACAGCATAAAGGAGGGCCGTGGCAGGGAAAAACTCCTTCTGGAGGTGGAAAAGGCCACAAGGACCTTCACGAGAATAGAATACTTCCTGGCCGTGGTCGATTCCATGTCAGACGCCAGGCACGAGATCATGGGACTCATTACGGGAAGGCATCCAAGCCACACGGACAGAAAGCGGACGGACGACATAGCAAACGCCATAGAAAAGGCCTGCCGGTCCGGAGTAAGCGTCAAATACATCCTTCCGCGTTTTCATGACAGGCTGTACATCGGCAGCCTCTATACGAAGGCGGGGGCGGAGATAAGGTACAGCGGAGGCTGCCCCATCCTGCACGACCTCAGGTACATGACTGTGGACGACCGCGTGACGGTGATAGGAATTCCTGAGGAAAGCGAAAAAGAGGACACCAGGAAGGGCTTTCAGATTGTGTCTGAGGGGCTCACTTCCATACTGAAAGAGCATTTCAACAGATGCTGGGGCTCCTCCATATCCTATGAGGAATACATGAAAGAGGTGATAAGGCAGACGAAAGCGTCGCCCAGGCACCTTGCGCTTGAGCTCAAGATCGAAGAAAAAGAGATAGAGAAGTTTTTTACCGGCGCAAAGCCAGGAAAATAGACCATCCCTCCGGATTGAATTGCCCCTGCCTGCCCGTTTAAGAAGAAAGGCGCAGAGCAACCGCGTTATGCAAAGGCTCATCTCGGATGCTGAAAGGAACGCCGCGCCGGGTGGCAATATAAACAGGGAAGACAAAAAGGAAATCTATCTCCTTAAGAGCCGTTTCGGAGACGGACAAAAAAAAATGGCAAATATAATGCCGTTTGAGGAGGCATACGCCCGTTATATATACGCCTCCGCGAATCCGCGGGAAAACGGGCTCAATTACAGTCCCGCAGCCGATCCCAACGGGTATTTGTATATGACAACAACAGAGACGATCTTAAAGAGCTGTTACTTCATTCCGGAGATAGGAAGCATGGTCTATCTGTCATATGACAGGGAGGGACATAATCTCTCCGGCTTGACCCAGCCGTTCAAGCCCGTTCAGAACGCAGTCACGCTGTGAGCTTGTCTCTACACCAAAAAAAATTACAGCTTACCCGGGCAATACACTTATGGCTGGATCACAGATACCCCTCAAGGAAACATCGATATCAACCTCTTTACAATGGGCATAACCCGGTATTCCTGAAAAGCAACTGGGGCAATATCCGGGTTATTTTCCGGATGCTTTTGCCCCAGTTTCCCAGGGTATCCTTTTACACCTGAAGAGGAATATCAAGAAACTACAATTCTGCTACTATATAGGCTGCTTCGATTGACGGCGATTCAAAAAAACCTTTAAAATCAACCATGCCGGAGTGGCGGAACTGGCAGACGCAAGGGACTTAAAATTTTTTTTGGGCTAATTTCGTAACTTGGCCTCTGGTCTGGATATTTAGCCAAGTTCTTGATTTTTAAGGGCAAAAATCGCTTCTGTTTTTTATATCTGTTCCTATATTTTCTGCCCTTTCGGATATTTTCTGCTACAATTCTGCTACAGTCAAAAAGGCAGATGAGAGATGCTGATTCTACCCCATTTGCTAATGCCCCCCGGTGTTGTTTCGAGTCTTCTCTTGACATTGACAATATATACGGCATTGCCGTATATTTAATTATGTCATGGGAGTTTATAGAACTGCCTCCCTTTGCAGAGCTTAGGGATGAGTTGTTTTCTGATGAGGAGTTTCGGGATTTACAG
>JAKAMR010000112.1 GCA_021812785.1 Nitrospirota bacterium | reverse complement strand
TGGGCTGAAAGATGTAAATGCGCATGTGTTGCTTGTGCCTGAGGAGTCGGTCAACCCGACGGCGTTGCTGAATACCACTCTGACCGTGTCAAAAGAGCCGGCGGGACAATCGGATGTCCTTACAAGCTCCATTACATCGGAGAGGTTTGCAAGGTCCATGTTGACCGGGCTGGAGATGACCGTGCAGGTCTGTCCATTTGCGGAATTCAAAAGGGTCACCGAGTTGATTATCGCGGAGACCTGCGAATAACCTGACGGAGCATCGGTCACGAAGAGACCCACTGAGGCCTTCGATACGCTGCTTCCGGCCGATTGGCCGCCAATTGACGCTGCGGGTGCGGGAGAACTGCCGCCTCCCCCGCCACAGCCGGCAAGAATGGACCCGGCTGAAACTGCCAGGAACAACAGGGTTATTACTCTGAGTTTGCTTTTCTCCATGATGTTCTCTCCTTTGATGAGCTTACTTCAGATGCAGATCTGAAATTTGTGAACAGCGGGGCCCCCTGATTATGGGTTTACGCACACAGGAAAATTCCTCCGGTTTCTATTCGGGTATACGGCCGCAGGAATTGAAGCGAGGTGATATAGGTCTTGCTATTTTTACGGCCACCGCATAATTCTTTTTACAAAAAGCTTCTATATGGTCATCTTTTCATGAAAGATTCAATTTGTCAATTTTAAAATTTAGATAATCTTAATTTTAAAATTTAAAACTATTGGAGATCTATTTATTCGCAAGAAAATTTCAGTAAAATTTTTAGGAGGCTGCAGGGAGAAGGGGAGTGAAGAAAAAATTCGGACTGTTGTGGCCGGGAGCCGCTCGCAGGTCTAAGGACTATTGTGACTGGCAGGCAGAATCTATGGCCGCTTTCAGTTCGTCCAGCTCAAAAGGTTTGGTGAGGTACGCAGCAGGCCGGATGACCTCGGCCTCTCTTTTTAGCTGTTCGTTTGCATAGCCTGTCATAAAGATTATGGGAGGGTTGTTATGTTTTTTTATTTCCCTGGCGGACTCGATGCCGTTCATGGCGCCTTTAAGCTGGATGTCCATAAGCACAAGGTCAGGTTTCTCCGCCTCAGTCGTCAAAACAGCATCCTCTCCCGTTGTGACAGAATCGCAGACCTCGTATCCCCAGAGCTCAAGCAGATCACAAAGACTGCTGCTGACAGACGGCTCATCGTCAACCAGCAACACCCTTTTTCTGGATGAATTCATCTTGTCAGACGGAAAAGAGTTCATTTTTATTTCCAAATAGAATATCCCTGATCCGGCTTCTGCTGTTTTTGGAGGTCCAGTCCGGACTTCCTGAGGCTTTACTTTGCAAAGCATTGCACATTATGATGCGCCTTGCAAGTTTTTTTTGAAGGGGTTGATGGACGCGTGCATGGAACGGCAGAGCAACAGGTTTCCCGCGGATATGAGGAGGCCATTTGTTTTCCGTCCGGTTCCTTCAGGGCATCTTCGGCGATCGCCCCGTCCCTTTCCGGATAAGGGTTCGAGGTATCGATCACTATCTTCCCCTTCAGCGCCTGCTTCGTTTCATCGTCCAGTTGCGGCAAGACCGTCTAGTTGCCACGGTCTTTCTTCATGAACGCATCGTAAAAAGGGTTGTTTGAGAACCTTGGGGGCCTTTTTTCATGCCGCCCTGCCACCGCCGTGTTTTTTCCCCTCTTTTTATCCTGGCCGGTTTCGGGAGCTTTTGTTTTTTCGTTTTCTGTTTCTTTTTTTCCAGGTTTTGCAGGCCCGCTTCTCATGGAAAGAGAGATGCGTTTCCTCTGTATATCCACGTCCAGCACGGTTACTGTGACCCTTTGATGCACTTTAACCACCTGTGCGGGGTCTTTGACGAACCTGCCCGAAGGAGAAAGCTCGCTTATGTGGATTAGGCCGTCCTGGTGCACGCCTATGTCCACAAAGACCCCGAAGGCCGTCATATTAGTGACAATGCCAGGCAGCCTCATGCCGGCCTTGACGTCTTCTATTTTCGTTATGCCACTGTCGAACTCGAAGCCCTCGAACTGTTGCCTGGGGTCGCGTCCGGGCCTGGCAAGCTCCGCCATGATGTCATTCAGGGTGGGCATCCCCACGGTGTCCGTCACATAACGGGAAATATCTATCTTTTTTCTCACTCCGGCGTCCCGCATAAGGCCCACCGCATCACAGCCCGCGTCCTGCGCCATGTCATGGATGATCCGGTAGCTTTCCGGGTGCACAGCGCTCGCGTCAAGGGGGTTTTCCCCGTCACGGATGCGGAGGAAACCCGCGGCCTGCTCAAACGCCTTGGGCCCGAGGCGTGGGACCTTCTTCAGGTCCTCCCTGGAGGCGAACGGGCCGTGCTCGTCCCTGTAGTCCACTATGGCCCTTGCAAGCTGGGGCCCTAGTCCGGAGACATAAGTGAGCAACTGCCTGCTTGCGGTGTTTACCTCAACGCCCACTGCGTTAACGCAGCTTATGACGGTGTCATCAAGGCTTTTTTTAAGCGCAGTCTGGTCAACATCGTGCTGGTATTGGCCAACGCCGATGGACTTGGGGTCTATCTTCACCAGCTCGGCAAGCGGATCCATGAGCCTGCGGCCTATCGAGACCGAGCCCCGCACGGTCACGTCGTGTCCCGGGAATTCCTCGCGCGCCGCCTCCGATGCGGAATATATCGAGGCCCCGCTTTCATTTACCATGACGGTTTTGATATCATCCGGAAGCCCCAGCCCCCTGATGAACGCCTCCGTCTCTCTCCCTGCGGTCCCATTGCCTATGGCGATGGCCTCAATGCCGAACTGGCCGCACAGTTTTTTTATCTTTCCGGCGGCCTCCAAGGCGCCTTTTTCCCCTGAATGGGGGAAGATGGTGTCGTTGTGGAGCAGTTTGCCCTGCCTGTCCAGGCAGACCACCTTGCAGCCTGTCCTGAATCCGGGGTCGATGGCAAGCACAGCCTTCCTGCCAAGCGGAGGAGCCAGAAGGAGCTGCCTGATATTTTCCGCAAAAACACGTATAGCCTCCTCATCGGCACGCTTTTTTGCCGCAAGGCGCACTTCTCCCTCAATGGAAGGTGCCAGCAGCCTCTTGTAGCTGTCATGGACCGCCATTTTCACCTGTTCCACCGCTTCGCTGCCTTCTCTTTTAAGAAAAATGGATTCAAGCATGGCCAGAGCCTCTTCCTCTGGTGGCAATACGCGGTGAATGAGGACCCCCTCGCTTTCTCCCCGGCGTATCGCAAGCACCCTGTGGGCCGGCGCCTTGGAGGCAGGCTCTTCCCATTCATAATAGTCCCTGTATTTTATCCCTTCTTCTTCCTTACCCTTGATGACCCTGCTGCGGATGACACCCCTGGACCAGTAAAGCTGCCGCAGCTTCTCTCTTGCTTCCGGGTCCTCACTCACCCATTCGGCGATGATGTCCCTCGTCCCCGCCAGCGCATCTTCTACTGAAGAAACGCCTTTGTCCGCATCGATGAAAGATGCAGCAAGTTGCCCGATATCCGTCTCCTGTTGGGCGAATACGGCCTTTGCAAGGGGTTCAAGACCTTTTTCTTTTGCTATCGCGGCTCTCGTGCGCCGCTTCGGGCGGAAGGGCAGGTAGATGTCTTCAAGAGCTGTCACGGAGCCCGCCTGTACGATCCTGGCAGTAAGCTCTTCGGTGAGAAGCCCCCGCTCCTCGAGCGACTTTAAAATGGCCTCCCTCCGCTTGTCCAGATCTTCCAGTTGCTCAAGTCTGTCCCTGATTGCGGCCACGGCGATCTCGTCAAGGCTTCCCGTGGCTTCTTTTCTGTACCTGGCAATAAACGGCACCGTCGCCCCGCCCTCAAGCAGGCAGGCCGCGGCCATTACCTGTGCCGGTTTTATTTCAAGCTCTTCTGCGACGATGGAAATATGTCTCTCTTTGGCTTTTAGCGCTATCATAAAAAGTCCTTTATGGGCCCCAAAAAAGGGCCCCGGTTTTCTGGATTTTTTCTTTAAGCCGGATTTTTTGAGCTTTTTGCTATATTTTTTTATTCAGAGTCAGTGGTCCTTGCATCTTTTTTGCCGGAAACGTCTTTAAGGGCCTTTACTTTTATTCTGTTTGCCGCCTCAAGGGCCTTTATTTTATCCAGCGTATCTTTGTAGACGGCCTCTTTGGCAGAGTTGTTTGCGCCAAGCAGTACGGCCTTGCCGGCAAGCATTTGGGCCTTATCCAGTTTTTCCTTCCTGGTGTAATAAAGCCATGCCAGGTTGTTGTACGCGTCCGGGCCGTTCTTGTCTTTGTCTATCGCCTTCTTATAGTATTTTTGGGCCGCGCCAATATCGCCCTTCTCAAAGCTTACGTTGCCCATGTAGACCCATGCGGAGGGAAGCTTTTTTGCGGCCTCCCTGTACTGTTTCATCGCGGCGTCATATTCCCCCTTCCTTTCATAGGCAACACCAAGGTCCAGGTGTTCTTCCGGAGAGAGCGGGTCGTGCAATATGATTATCCTTGGCAATGCCCCGCAGGAGGAGAGTGCGAGGGAAAGGATAATGCATGACAGCGCAGCCGTCAATGCGTGAGGCAGGGCGAAGGCGGCCGCGGTTTTTCTTTTCTTCATTTATCTGTCCTTTTGGCTTCGCTCTCTTTTATTTTTTCAGATTTTTGTTTTTTCGTGATCAGAAGGGTCCAGTAGCCGGTCTTTTTCCATGGGCCCATAAACACATCCCATGGGATGTGTTCGAAGGGGCCGTTCACCGAATGGACTATCGGGCCGTTTTCGTCATAACCGGCAACCACCATAAAATGCCCGTCCTGATAAACCCAAAACCCGTAGTCCACAAAAACGATCAGGGGCCGCCCCCTGTCTATCTCTTTAACCATGTCACGCCTGCTGCCGCTGTATTGTCTGGCCCTGAACCCGGCCCGCTGCGCATAGATGAGCATATCTATCCCCAGGGTGCCCCTTGCAGTCTTGCTGTAGATGGAGGAGGCAATGGAACCAGGGACGACCCTGGAACCGTAATAATCAAGCACCTCGGCCATCGCGGTTGGGCCGCACTGGTGGTCCGCCTGGGAATAGTAGGGGACTTTTTCCAGGACCTCGCCTGCTCCCACGGGACGAAGGTCTTTGTTTTCCGGGGCCCCGGCCGCCGCGCAGGAGGAAAGCAGAAGCAACGCCAGCATAAAAGGGGGCAGCAGCGATGAAAAGGGACGCCCTGAAAAACTTTCCTGAGCGCCCCTTTTACGCTGTAACAGTTGTCTTAGCAAGGCAAGACCAAAAGCCGGAAAAAACAAAAATTGAAGAAACGCTTTCAACAATAAAAGACCTGTCTACCTGACGATGACCCTGTGCCCTGTCAGCTGCAGTATAAGTATCACGAGAACCACGACGACGAGCAGGGCGATAACGAATCCCACGCCGTCCCCGCCTACCTTCAGGCTCCCAAGTCTCTGCGCGAACTGGTGGATCTGCTGGTCGCTCATCTGGGAGAGCCTGGCGTTTATCTCCTTTTGCGAGAAACCGAGGTCCGCCAGCCTCTTGGCGACCATCCTGTTTTCAAGGACCTGTTGTATCCTGTTCAGATCCCGTGCCCTGTCCGAATGGGGCAGGGCAATCACGCCGGAAGGCGAGAAGCTCGCATCCACTCTTGGGGCGATACCGATGACGAACATTGCCGCCACCAGGTACCACGTAATATGCCTCATTAAAACACGCCTCATTGCCAACCCTCCTTGACCATGAAAAAAATAAAATGACCATCCGGCCTTTTCAGGAAATAGTACTTAAAATGCGCATGCCCGTCAAGGGCATGCCGCACAAAAAACTCCGGTATTCCGGTCCCCTGCGGGACCGGTAACAACGCCGGACAGTTCTTATGTCAGTTTTTCTTTTTTTTGTTCTAGGGTGAAGAACTTTTTAAAAGGAGGAGCAGGGGCATGTCAGCTGTCATATGCTCTTCGCGAGTACCATGCCCCTGTAAAAATCGCATCCCCGGCAGTTCTGTATCTTTTGCGCATAGGCGCCCTGCATCCCTCCGTCACATCTGGTGCCCTCGACAACAAAGCATACGCGACCTGCGTTGGGATAGGCCGGGCAGCCGTTCCGTAACTCCCTGGTGCATTTTTTGTAGTCCCAGCAATTCATCTTGATCATAAGTCCTGAAAGCCCTCCATGTGTTTTATTTTTTATCAGTGCGTGTTCAACAATCAGTTGTCAGTAGGCGAACGGCTGCTCCCCGTTCAAAGAGAGCATCTCGAGCACCTTGGACTGGTCTTCATGGCCCATGCCGGCTATCTCCGCGCAGACCCTGAAACCCTCTCCCTTGAAGAACTCGATGCTTTCTTCCTTGTAAGCATTTCCCCAGAAATCTTCCATCGACTGCAGGATTATCGCCTCTGCGAGGCTCTTTACGCTCTTGCTGTAGTCGGCTCCCGCCAGCTGATGCCCGTCCTTGCGCTCCAAAAGAGCAAAATTTCCTTCATGGGTCCCCTTCATCTTGAGCCTCCTTGGTTTTTGTGCGTCTTCTTAGGACGCTAGAAATTTCCCGGCCAGCAGGCCGTCTTTTTCGAGTGTGTAATCGATGCTGAAGAAACTTCCTGTCCCCCCCGGGTAGTCCAGCACCCCCATTATCCTGCCCTTGAGTTCCTCGAACTCTAGAGGCTTTTCCATGCACGCGTAATCGCCGATGGCCCTGATCTGCGCCTCAATGTCGGGTGTTATGAACGCGGTAAGCACGATCACCCTGACT